>CAKTVW010000078.1 GCA_934630495.1 uncultured Oscillospiraceae bacterium | reverse complement strand
TTTTTCAGGCGGAGCCGCATAAAGAAATCATTGCTGCAAAAGCTGGGGCTGCTGGGTGTTGTCAGCTTCCCAGTTTTACGCAAATAAGAACAAGCCCTCCGGTAGGAGGGCTTGTTCGAGACTGTCGAAAAAGCCTGTCATTGCGAGCCAGTGCGCACACTGGCGTGGCAATCCGTTTCTAAAACGCATAAATTCTGCGTTTTTTGCAGATTTCTGTCTAAAAAGATACGGATTCCCACGTCGCTTCGCTCCTCGGAATGACAGGGATGAGGTTTATCGACACGCAAGGACAAGCCCTCCGGCAGGAGGGCTTGTTCTTTATATCAGCGGGAACACGATGTCCGCGCGGAAGAGGTCGGCGTCGATGGACAGGGCGAACGTCCCGCCCTGCAGCTGCACAAGGCTCCGGGCGATAGACAAGCCCAGACCGCTGCCCTCCGAATGGCGGGAGGCGTCGCCCCGGACGAACCGCTCCATCAGCTCATCGGGGGAGATGTTCAGCTCGTCACGGGACACGTTCTTGAAGCTGATGACCGCCTGCCCGTCCCGCACAGCCGCCGTCACATAGACCCGCGTGTTCTCCATGGCGTACTTGCACACGTTGGACACCAGATTGTCCATGACCCGGCTGAGAAGCCGGCTGTCGGCCTGTATCATGGTGCCGGGAGCCGGCGGCTGCGTGACCAGCGTCAGATGGCAGGCGGCCAGCCGCTCCTGATACTCGCCCTCGATCTGGGAGAGCAGCACGTTCACGTCCGTAGGCTGAAGTTCCACGTTCAGCGCGCCGGAGGACGCCTTGGACGCCTCCACCAGATCCTCCGTCAGCTTCTTCAGCCGATGGCTCTGACGATCCAGCACGTTCACATATTCCCGCGCCGCCGGGGACGGCATATCCTCCTTCTTCAGCAGATCCACATAGTTGACGATGGACGTCAGCGGCGTCTTGATGTCGTGGGATACATTGGTGATCAGCTCGGTTTTCAGGTGCTCGGCCTTCATCTGCTCCTGCACCGCCTGCTCCAGGCCGGACTGTACATCGTTCAGCTCCTGCCCGTAGCGTTTGAAGTCGCCGATGAGATACCGCGTGTCGATGGGCGAGGAGAAGTCGCCGCGCGCCAGCTTTTCGCCGCCCTTCTGCAGCGCCCGCAGGTTCAGGGCGATATACAGGGCCGCCAGCAGCTCCACTGCCTTCATTATGACAAAGATTCCGTCCACCGAGCCGTAGCCAGCCAGCACAAAGAACATCTCCAGAAAGAACACCCCTGCCATAACCAGCGCCGTTTTCCACAGCAGCGGGAGATTTCTGGCGATGCGCCACAGCCCCAGAAACAGCGAACGGACAATGCGCCAGAGGAACCGGGCTATACGCCCGATCAGCGCACCTCGCAGGACGGTGCCCGCCTTGCACTGGGCAGCAAAGGCACACAGGAACAGCAGCACCAGCGGCACCAGTGCCGCGCAGAAGAACACCCTGCCCCATTCATAGTAAAACGCTTCCCAGCCAATGAAAAACGTACACAGCAGCACCAG
>CAKTVW010000077.1 GCA_934630495.1 uncultured Oscillospiraceae bacterium | reverse complement strand
AGCAACTCACGCCCGTCGGCGTATATAGATACGGTAGGGCGTGAGTTGCGAAGTAAGTCAAAATTATTATAAATAAACAACTTTCAACTTGAAGAAGTTCCGGAATCCTCGATTATTTATATTGCAATTCTGCGTCCAGTTTTCTTAAAAAAGTGAATCTATTTTGACGGTTACGGACTTTTTTGACAGTCTGAACGATCTCAAAGAGATCGCCGTCGGTCGCAACGGCAATCTCCTGCGCGACGCGCTCGGTGTTGCCGGATGCGGAAAAATACACAACCAGCGTTTTGCCGCCCTGCGGCTCAGTTTCCGTTGGAAGCGCCGCCGTGCTTTCGGCCGGTCGTTCCGTCGACGGCTCTTCCGTGGGTGCTTGTTTGGATGTGGTGGGTTCCGGCCGCTCGGTCATCGCAGTGGGCTTACGCGATGTGCCGCAGGCGGCAAGGCTGAGCAGGAGCACGGCGCTCAGGAAAAGTGCAGTCAGTTTTTTCATGGTAAAATCATCCTTTCAATATTTATTTGCATTCGCAGAGAATGTCGTAAATTTCATCATGGGTCAGCTTTTTGCAGCATCCGGCCGTGATGTTGGTGGAATCGACAACGGCGCGCAGGTCGGTGTCGGCGGGGATGCCCAGCTCCGCGAAGGTCGTCGGCAGACCGATCTCTTTGATAAACGCGGCCAACGCCTCCACACCGGCAAGCGCGGTCGCCTCGTCGCTGCCCTTGGGCGCAATGCCCCAGATGTTCTGCGCCCAGCGAGCGAAGCGCGCCGCGCCGGACTTGTAGATGTGGCGGTACAGAACGGGATGGATCACCGCCAGCCCCGCACCGTGGTTGCAGTTGGTGTAAGCGCCGAGCTGGTGCTCGATCTGGTGCGCCTGAAAATCCGTAACCTTACCGATCTTCAGCACGCCGTTTTCCGCCATGGCAGACGCCCATGCCAGCTCGCTTCTGGCATCGTAATTCTTCGGATCGGTCAGCAGCACGCGAATGTTGCGGATAACGCTGCGCATGACAGCTTCATTGATGTCATCGGACAGATTGTTCTCGTCCGGCTTGCCGAAGTAGGTCTCCATGGCGTGGCTCAGGGTGTCGAACGCGCCGGAGATGACCTGCTTCATGGGCACAGATAACGTATAGTTAGGGTCAAGGAAAGCAAATTCCGCCTGCGCGCCCCACAGAGCGCCCTTGATCTTCTTCTCCTCGTGGGTGATGACTGCGCCGTTGTTCATCTCGCTGCCGGTGCCGAACACTGTGACGATGGTGCCGAGCGGGATGAACTCCGTGGGGTAGGTGTGCTTGGTGTACTGCATCTCCCAAATGTCCTCGCTGAGCTTCGCCTGCGCAGAGACGACCTTGCAGCAGTCAGACACGCTGCCGCCGCCCACGGCCAAAATCAGATCCACATGGTTTTCCCATGCCAGCTTCGCGCCCTCCTGCACCTTGGCATAGGTGGGGTTGGACATAATACCAGAGAACTCTACGACCCGCTTGCCCTTGGCGTTCAGAATGCCCATCACTTCGTCATAGACGCCGTTGCGCTTGATGGAACCACCGCCGTAGGCCAGCATAACGGTGTCGCCGTAACGCTCCAGCAGACAGCCCAGATATTCCTTCACACCGCCCTTGCCGAAGTACACCTTGGTCTTGTTCTCAAAAATAAAGTTGTTCATAAACGCGCCTCCTTAC
>CAKTVW010000076.1 GCA_934630495.1 uncultured Oscillospiraceae bacterium | reverse complement strand
AGATGAGGATGATGAAAACCATCCCCAGGGGGTTGGAGGCTCACAGGAAACCGCAGAAAAGACTGTTTCCACCACAGACCCGGACTGCGGAATGTTCGTAACAGACTAACTATTAGATGTCAAGTCTGAAATGTATGGAGTGGTGAGAAAATGTAGACGGCTCAAAAAGGCATAGCAAAGCAGACGTCCGGTTGGACGCCCAACTAAGCATATGAGAGAAAAGCTGTTATGCGGCTGTATTATATGGCTGCTGAGATTTTTCCATCGCGTAAATCAGCCGAACCAACTTCTTTGTCGCATGGGAGAGCGCAACATTGTAGTGCTTACCCTCAGCCCGCTTCTTGGCGAGATAAGCGGCGAAGGTCGGATCCCAAAGGCAGACATATTTGGTGGCATTGTAAAGCGCGTAGCGCAGATAGCGAGAGCCTCGCTTTTCCATGTGTGAGTAGACTCCAGACAGAGAAAGTTGCCCGGACTGATAAGTAGAGGGAGACATTCCAGCATACGCAAGGATCTTATCCGGCGAGTCGAAGCGGGAGAAGTCACCAATCTCGGCAAGGATCATCGCACCCATACGAACGCCAATACCCGGAATCGTTGTAATGGGAGACTGCATTTCGTCCATCATGGACTGAATAGCGGCCTCGATGTCCTCAATTTCGGCATCCAGTTCGCGGATCAGGCGGATCGTATGCTGCAATTCCAGAGATTTGGCCGGCATAACAGAGCCGACAGAGCATCTGGCGGCATCCCGAAGCGTTGTTGCCATGTCTCTCCCGTAGCGGCCTTTGGAGGAGTCGTGTAAGACGGCTTTCAAATGCGTCAGGTGCGCTCCGGCAACCTGTTTGGCGCCGGGAAACTCGCTGAGAAGTGCGTAAACAGATGCCATGTGCAGTGTTGGCACCAGCTTTTCCAGTTCAGGAAACAGGATCGTGACCAACCGGGAAACCGATTGTTTCAGCTTCGCTCGTTCACGAACTTTGTCAAACCGGTATCTTGTGAGTGACTTCAGCTCCTCGTTGTGGTATGCTGTGTCTGTGTAGGACTTGAGGTCCACATCAGACATGAGCATAGCTGCAATAGTTCGCGCATCGACACGGTCAGTCTTGGTTTTGCGAAGGCTCAGGCTTTTCCGGTACAGGTTGGTGTGCAGCGGATTGATGACGTAGGTGTCCAGGCCGTTGTCAAGCAGAAATCCGAGGATGTTGTAGCTGTAGTGTCCGGTAGCCTCAAGCCCTACTTTTATTTTGTCCTCCGGGCGAGCACAGCGGCGAATCGTTTGCAGCAGTGTGTCAAAGCCCTCTGCGTTGTTTGGGATGGTGAATACATCAGCCAGAACTTCACCTTCTGAGTTGAGGATGAAACAGTCGTGCTTGTCCTTGGCGACATCGATACCCACGCAGATCATGATGAATACCTCCGGTATGTTTATTTGATGCTGGTTCCACAGGACACTTTACTCTTGTAACCTTGTTCTACATAAACCGTCTGACGGTATCTAACTGATTAACAATACTGTAAAGGGCTGTGGTTGGAGCCTTTTACGAACCGTCTTGCGGTAGGAGAACAAAACCAATCCACAGCATCCCTTACAGTGTAGCACAGCCCTTGGAGAGGGGCTTTAATAACTACTACTCTATAATACAAGGAGAACACGAACGGCAATTTGCCTACGAAGCACATACAGCCTGCGACAAGCACGGCTTTGTGTTGGGTGTTGAA
>CAKTVW010000075.1 GCA_934630495.1 uncultured Oscillospiraceae bacterium | reverse complement strand
CGAGCGTACTGCCGCAAAAGTTCATAATTGTGTCAGTCTTTTGGGTAAGTGGGTTCTCATAGACGATATGCTGCAGACTGCTTTCAATATGCATGTAGCTATGCAGCCTGATATTAGAGTCAACAGGATGATATTCATAGAAAGTATACATTACTTTCGTACTATAGCGTGTAAAGGTACATATTGCGGCACAACATATGTCAACGTTTCTGTCAAAATCGTCCATATCCACGAGCTGGTGTATCATTATTTTATATCCCGCATCTTCCGTGAGAACATACTCGAAAAAGTCTTTTGTCTTATTACCGTTCACACTCAGCGCCGTTCCGCAGATGCACTCAACCATATCTCTCCCGCCTGCCGCAGCGGCCTCAAACGCGTCACGAAACACTCTATTATATGCGCTCGTGTTTTTTTCTCCGGAAAAATATGCAGCATTCCTATCAATGTATGCGGCAACAGGCTCTCTCTGCTCCGGCTCTGCAAAGGCATCCCTGAGCAGCATCTCAATTGTTTCGCCTAGGTTTTCCTCTGCGCAGCCGTATTTCTGCAGCAGCGCTTCAAGTCCAGTATTTGAACTGCAGCAGATGATAGCATCTGAGATTTTTGAAAAAAGGTTAGAGTTATTCCTCAATGACGGTGTTTTAGCACCACTTAGCCACCTGCTCAGATACGATGAGTCATATCCAAGCTCGTTTGCAAGATGAGTAATCCGTATACCGCTAACAGAAACAAGCTCTTTCAGCATCTGTCCAAAATTCAAACTCGTCACCCCTCACATACAATCTTTTGTTAATTATTTATTATAATACCACATCCCCGCTGAGCATACAAGCAAATCCGGCAAATTATCCAAAGTCATAATTGCTTCATCTTGTCTCTTTTTAATGAAAATTGAAGCAAGCGGCGCGTGGCGAAGCCAAATTGTTCACTTGTGGCAGTTTTAACAATTGGTGTATTATAGTCTCAGAATTGAGGAAGCGCGCTCCTCCAAATACAAAAAAACAGGGAGGTAAACATGCAAACTGAAAAGAAAAAGCTCTTTTACGGATGGATAATAGTTGGATGCCTGTTTCTGATAACAGCATTGCCCATGGTTTTTCAGAGCAATTTTTTCTCATATTATCAGGTGCCGGTGTCTCAGGATTTAGGCGTTGACTATGTCAAATTCAGTACCACGAATGTGTTCAACACCATTGCTGGTATGGTTTTCGGCATCTTTCTTGCTGGAAGGGTATGTGCCGGTCGGGTCAGGCTTGCAATGGTCATCGGCGCAGTGGGCGTCGCGGTATCATGCTTCGTGCAGTCCTTTGTATCACAAATATGGCAGTTCTGGTGCTTGGGCTTCGTTATAAATATATTTATGAACTGCTTCACCTACACACCGATTAATTTCATTATTTCCCGCTGGTTTATCGATAAAAAGGGCTTGGCCACATCGATAGTATTTGCCGGCGGCGGGGTCGGAGGCGCAGTTTTTTCAAAGCCATTTGCGACCATGCTTGCTACGCATGGCTGGCGTTACTGCTACCGCTTTACCGGTGTTTTAGCGCTAGTTGTTGTGCTTTTTGTTGCACTTGTTATCCGTAAGGATCCGAGTGAGAAGGGGCTGCAGCCTCTGCATAAGATCGACTCTGACGAAGCAGGCGGTGCTGATGCACAGGCGCAGATGCTTGTAGGACTCACAAAGTCGGAAGCGCTCAAGACGGTTTCTTTCTACTTCTATGCTGCTGCGGTAGTT
>CAKTVW010000074.1 GCA_934630495.1 uncultured Oscillospiraceae bacterium | reverse complement strand
GACACTTTAGTTTGTCAAGAGGTTTCGCAGAATTTCCAAGAAATAAGGTGATTTAGTTGAGCAGATCAATACTGCATCGTATCACGACCGTTTTATCAGCAGCAAAGCCTTGATGGTAAGAAAAGCAAAGGCAAAAACCGCCGCATAGGGCTGCGTAGCGGCAATGAAGATCAATGTATCGACGGCGCTGAGTCCTACGGAGAGCTTATTTTTCACATTCAGCCACCGTGCAGCATGGCAATTCTGCAAGGCAAGCAGCAAAATACCGGAGAGAATCGTCATGGCAATCAAAGTGAAGAATGCCACTTTTATATAGGAGGCGGCAGAGGTCATGGTAAGCAGAGAAACCTCGCGGACAATGCCGGTTTCTCTTTGCCCGAAAAGCGGCAGAAACAAAAGCAGCGCAGACCCGCAGTCAAGCAGCCCGAAAACAAGGCTCTGCATACGACCTTCCTTTTGCTTTCCGTCCACCTCGGCAATGGTCAAAATCGTTTCGCTTGAAAGCAGATCGTCCAAGGATACGGAAAAGCATTTTGAGATTGCCTTAAGGGAATCCATATTCGGGTAGCCTCTGCCGGACTCCCATTTGGAGATTGCAGTGCGGGAGACATAGAGCATTTCGGCAAGCTCTTCCTGCGTCAGCCCGCGGCTTTTCCTGAGTTCCTGTAACTTCTCGTAAAATTCCATCGTTTCTCCTAAATATTTCTTGTGAGCTATCTCAAAGGCATTCTCGCGCATTTTTACTTTCTGCCGAGATACCGAAACACGCGCTTTTTATATTCTTCATATTCTTTTCCGAATGTCGCAGTCAGATATTTTTCCTCCTGCAAAATCTGCAAGTGCAGCATGACGATCGCAAACAGGGAAAAGAACAATGTCAGAGGATTGAAATACATCAGCAGCACGCCGATGTACATAAAGTCAAAGCCCAAAAATGCAGGATTGCGGCTGAATTTGTAAATGCCGCCTGTAACAAGCTCGGTTTTGTCCTTGTCGGGTATTCCGGCACGCCAGCTGTCCCTCATGCAGATGACAGAGGCAAGGAAAATCAAATCTCCGAGTATTCCTGTACAAAAGCCGGTAAAGCGAGCGCCGACAGGGATAGCGTTCCAATCGAATACGATGGAGAGGATTTGCGTGAGCGGTGCGCCAAGTGTGGCAATGCTCATAAGCAGTTCTACCGCATGTATGGATTTTTCCTTTCGACTTCCAATCTGGCGGGTTTGGATACCGTGCCTATGCTGAACCAGCATTTTGGCAAAATAGATCCCATAGAACAGCACCAAAACCGTAAGAGCAAGCAGGCGGTATGGCATATTTTCTTCAAAAGGTATTTTCATATCGTTACGCTCCGACTGTCAGTATCGGTTTTTTCTTCCCGATTTATTGATCTTGGCGATCTCCTTAAACTTCGCTCGCTTGGCTTCAAGGTATCGGCTGTTGTCCGCCGCATAGTCATTTTCGGTTTTCAGTTTCCGATAGGATGCAAGGCGGTCGGCATCAAGCGTTCCGTCCGCAAGCGCTCTCAAGACAGCGCATCCCGCCTCCGAGGTGTGGGTGCAATCGGCATATTTACACGCACGGGACAGTTCTTCAATGTCCGCAAACGCCGTATTGATGCCATCGCCGCTGTCCCACATACCCAACTCGCGCATACCCGGTGTGTCAATAACGAAAGCGCCGTTTTGCAGTGTGATCAGTTCCCGGTGGGTCGTTGTATGCCGCCCTTTGTCGTCATTTCCAATCTCGCGCGTGGCGATGCTGTCCGTTCCGGTCAGTTTATTGATGAGCGTGGATTTTCCGACGCCGGATGAACCGATGAATGCCACAGTCTTGCCCGGCAGAATATACTTCATGACCGCTTTATAGTCCTCATCCAGTGAGGAAATTGCCAGCACATCCACACCCGGCGCGGCACTTTGCACCTCAGTGATTTTGCTTTCCACATCGGAACAAAGATCCGATTTCGTCAGAACCACCACAGG
>CAKTVW010000073.1 GCA_934630495.1 uncultured Oscillospiraceae bacterium | reverse complement strand
AATATGTCAAAGAAGCCTTTGCCGTGCGTTCCGGTCTCGTCAGCAAGCCCCGTCTCTTCTCCGAAAAAGAATCGGCAGACCTTTATCGCTGTTTGGACTTTGCCAAAGCCAACTGCGAAACGCTGACCTATGAGCAGGAACGGCAGCTGGATAAGCTCCAAGAAAAACTCACGGGCTCATATCCCTCCCTCGAAGCCGAGCCGCCGACCTTTGAACAGGAATCAGCTCCACAACAGAATATGTAATACTATTGATCGCCCTTCGGTTACACAAAACCGGAGGGCTTTTTCTATTTCACAAGGAGAACCGAAATGACCGTATTTTCAAATAACCCATATGACAGACGCATGGAACAGCTGATGATGACCGTTCCGAATTTTGCACCGAGAGGCTTGGGCTTCCGTTTTACCGAAGCACAGCTATTCATCACAGCAACCGCCGCTACCCCCACAGAGATACTGACAGCCACTATGAGGCAGATACGCTGTCCACCCTTCCGCAAGAGATTCAACGAATATATAGAAAGCGAGGAAAACCCCATGACATATATAAATGAAAAGCATCGGGCAAAATTTGAACTTGCCGCAAGGTAAGCCTTACACTGATAAACGGTCAGAGAATCGGAAAGGAGAAAACCACATGACGCAGACAGCAACAATGAAACCGCAAAAGAAAGTGCATATCATCCCGGCGACGATAGACACCAAAGCGGCAATAACGCAGAATTACCGACAACTCAGAGTTGCCGCTTACTGTCGGGTATCCACGGCGCAGGACGAGCAGTTGAACAGCTACGAGGTGCAGAAAAACCATTACGAGGAACGCATCCGCACCGAGCCGAAATGGACGCTTGTCGGCATCTTCGCCGATAAGGGCATCACGGGAACGAGCATGAAAAAGCGTGACGAATTCAATAAAATGCTCCGTCTCTGCTACAAGGGCAAAATCGACATGATCATCGTCAAATCCATCAGCCGCTTTGCCCGAAACACCCTCGATGTAATCAAAACGACACGAAAACTCCGAGATGTCAATGTGGATGTGTTCTTCGAGGAACAGGGCATCCACAGCATCGACCCTGCCTCGGAATTTTACATCACCATCTACGGCTCGATAGCTCAAAGCGAATCCGAAAATATCAGCGCCAATGTCAAATGGGGCAAAGCTCAAAGTGCCAAGCAAGGTGTCGTGCCGTTCCAATGCAAGCACTTCCTCGGCTACACAAAAAGTGCAGACGGTGAGATCGAGATCGTCCCCCAAGAAGCCGAGATCGTCAAAGAAATATATACACGCTATCTCTCCGGCGAGAGCCTGTACGGAATAAAAAGCTATCTCGAAGGGAAAGGAATACCGACACCGGGCGGCTGCACCGAATGGCAGCACCGAACCATCCGCTCCATACTGACGAACGAGAAGTACAAGGGCGATGCGGTAATCAACAAGACCTTCGTGACAGACTGCATCAGCAAGCGGGTCAAGGTGAATAACGGTGAGCGGACGAAATACTATATCGAGGAAAACCATCCTGCCATCATCGACGCCGGCACCTTCGCAAGAGTTCAGGAGGAAATCGCAAGGCGGGCAGGCAAACCGAAGGTCAAGCAGAAAGGAACAATTACCGAGCTGAGCCGATACTCAAGCAAGTATGCGCTGACCGAACTGCTGATCTGCGGCGAATGCCGTACCCCTTACCGCCGATGCACTTGGACAGCACACGGCAAAAAGAAAGTTGTATGGCGGTGCATCAACCGACTTGATTACGGCAAGAAGTACTGCCACGATTCACCGAGCATCGAGGAAAGCCTGCTGCAAGATGCCATTATGAGAGCCATTATGCAAACGGCGAAGCAAAACACGGAAGTGTTGAAAACGCTGAAACTGCATATAGGCATGGGGCTTACAGACGAAACCACCGAGGATAAGACCCTCGACATTCAGATACGCATTGCAGAGTTGGATGCCGAGTTTCAGAAAATGCTCAAAGCGGTATCCGCCGACAATGCAGACGCCATCGACGAGGGACGGATTGCCGAGCTCATGAGCGAAAAGCAGAGACTGACCGTGCAGCTTGAACAGTACGCCGC
>CAKTVW010000072.1 GCA_934630495.1 uncultured Oscillospiraceae bacterium | reverse complement strand
CACCGACCGGAATAAGCTATAAAATATACAGTTTCTCCGCCGAATGATCGTGTACTATATGCCTCTGAAATGACTGGATATATCCGCACTTCAGAGGTAATATACACTCACAACAAAACGAACGGAGGAAACCACCATGAAGAAAATTGAGCTTTTTGAGAGAGCCATTGCGGAGCGCGCAGAACGCCTGCAGGACTACGGCATCAACAGCACCGCATTCTGGGCCTACCGCAAAAGCATCGACGCAGGCAACGACCTCATCGATTTCAGCGACGTCATTTGGGATTACGACATCGAGGCCATCGCCCAGACCTTTGCCGACAGCGGCATCACCGAGTTTACGATCAGCAGCAGATTTTCCGACCTGATCCCGACCCTCGCAGCCTTTGACAAGCTGGGCTTCAAGATGGCGGGCATGACCGAGGTCAACGCCACCTACACCGACTGGCAGACCGGCAAGCACCCGCGGCTCCCGGCGATTCGCCTGGAACGCCGCTAAGGAGGAAACGACCATGTGGAAAGAAAGCAGCATCAAGGTTAATGGAGAGGTTTTTCACTACTGGATGAAGCAGTACGACAAAGGTTCCGAGTGGGGCATCGAGGGCGGACGCATTTCCAAGCTCATGCTCAAGCGCGGCGGCAAGATCGTCTGCAACTACGACAGAGGCTGGGACGTTGAGCCCGCCGATGAAAACACACAGCTCGCGCTGGAGCTCCTGCTCCACAGCGAGAACTGGTAAACCACAACAATTTCAAAGCAACGGCTCCGTGAGGGGCTGCTGCTCGTTCTGTTGAAAGTCGCACCGATCTCGGTGGCGGCTATTTTTATCCCATTTGGAAAAAGGAAAAAGCACCTACCATTTCTGATAGATGCTTTTCCTTCTCAAAAGCGCAGATCAGTCGAAATCATAGGGGTTGCTGTAGCACATCCAGTCAAGATCTGCGTTCAACCCAAGTTCGTCGAACAACGTTGCCTGCCGCTTTGCTTCCTGCTTACGAGTTGACTTTTTAGTCTTTTTCTCGTTTGCGATTCTGGCTTGGTAGGCCTTGTTGTTCGGATTGTGCTGATTGGCATAATCATCGAGCTGCTTTTGAGTGTGTGTCTTTGCGGACACGCCTTTTTTGATAGCCATGGCTGTTTCTCCTTTCTCCTTGACAACTGCTCCTCGGCTGTGCACGGAATAGCGGACAAAATGTCACCCTCTAAGCTGAATCCGGCAAATCCCTGCCGGATTATTCCTGCAATCAACCGAGTCTCAAGGGCGGAGAGTGATTTTTTTGAGAAAAATCACTGTATATATTATACACGGTAAAATTCTAAAAAGCAACATATTTATATGCCTTGGAGGTGAACATTACGAGAAAGCTGAAGAAATACACACCGACACGGTTCATGGAGAAAACCTCCCACTACGATGCGGATGCTGCCGATTACGCCGTCATGTTCATTGAAAGCCTCTGCCATACCAAAGGCACCTGGGCAAGACAGCCATTCGAGCTTATCGACTGGCAGGAGCAGATCATTCGGGACATTTTCGGTGTCCTCAAGCCCAACGGTTATCGGCAGTTCAATACCGCCTATATAGAAATTCCCAAGAAGCAAGGCAAATCCGAACTTGCCGCTGCGGTGGCGCTTCTGCTCGCCTGTGGCGATGGTGAGGAACGCGCCGAGGTGTACGGCTGCGCCGCTGACCGCCAGCAGGCGTCCATCGTGTTCAACGTGGCGGCGGATATGGTGCGGATGTGTCCGGCACTCTCCAAGCGGGTCAAGATACTGGATTCCCAGAAGCGGCTCATTTATCAGCCAACGGGCAGTATCTACCAGGTGCTCTCTGCCGATGTCGGCAACAAGCACGGCTTTAACACTCACGGCGTGGTGTTCGATGAGCTGCACACGCAGCCAAACCGGAAGCTCTTTGATGTTATGACGAAAGGCTCCGGCGACGCCCGTATGCAGCCGCTGTATTTCCTCATCACCACGGCCGGCAACGATACGAAATCCATCTGCTATGAGATCCACCAGAAGGCCAAGGACATCATCGAGGGACGCAAAATCGACCACACCTTCTATCCCGTTATCTACGGTGC
>CAKTVW010000071.1 GCA_934630495.1 uncultured Oscillospiraceae bacterium | reverse complement strand
CGCGGCAAGGATAACGCGCACGGGCAGAAATACGTTTACGGTGACCGATCTGACGGTAGACTGCGTGATCACCGTGCTTTTTGTCCGCAACGACTGTCCGCATCCGGAAACCGAGTCGGTGCGTGTTGCGCCGACCTGTACCGGGGCAGGAGCCGTACGGACGGTATGCAAGAGCTGCGGCGCTGTTATCTCCGAGAAGCCAATCGCGGCTCTGGGCCACGATTATCAGGAGACGGTCGTCGCACCGACCTGCACGGCCAAGGGCTACACCGAATACACCTGCACGCGCTGCGGCGACAGCTATAAGAAGAAGTTCACCGCCATGGTCGATCACAAGTATGAGAACGGCAAGTGCGCCGTCTGCGGCGCGGCCGACCCGAGCTACAAGCCCGAAGAGGATAAGACCCCGAAGTACGGCGATTTCAGCGACCTGAAGACGGGCCGGTGGTATGAAGCGGGCGTGACCTTCGCGCTGAAGAACGGCCTGATGAACGGCGTCGGCGGCGGGAAGTTCGACCCCGACGGCAGCGTGACGCGCGGGATGCTGGTGACGATCCTGTACCGCGTGGAGAAGACGCCGAGCGTCGAGGGCATGAAGAACCCGTTCACGGACGTCAAGAGCGGCGCGTGGTACACCGACGCGATCGTGTGGGCGGCCGATCAGGGCATCGTCAACGGCACGAGCGCGACGACGTTTGCACCGGACGCGTTCATCACGCGCGAGCAGATCGCGACGATCCTGTACCGCTATGCAAAGGCCGAAAAGACCGAGAAGGACCTCACGGCGTACCCCGATGCGGGAACGGTCAGCGGCTATGCGGTCGACGCAATGCGCTGGGCAGTCGCCGAGGGCCTGATTAACGGCAAGGACGGCAGACTTGCACCGCAGGAGAACGCCACCCGCGCCCAGATCGCGACCATCCTAGAGCGCTATTTGAGCAAATGATCTCGGCGCTTACGGATGCTGATGGTGATTTTCGACAAAAACGAGCAATCGATTTTGTACACTATTACCATTCGTATTTTAGAGATTTCGCATTTCATTTCCTGCCGTTTTGTGCTATGATAAAAAATACAACAAATGAAAAAAGGAGAACCCAAAATGAGATCAATCGGCAAGAAAACGCTGTCGCTTCTGATGGTGTTGGCGATGCTGGTCAGCCTGTTTGCAAGCCTCTCGCTTACGGCAAGCGCGGCCGAGCCGACCAATGCCTCGGAGGTCAATTACCGCAAGAGCGGGAAATACGTTTACAACTGGGGAAAGCGCGATACGACCGCGACCTTCCTGACGACCTATGCGCAGTCATATTATACGGGCAGCTATTCGTATGCGACCCTGTCCGCGCTTTCCGGCAGCAGCTCCACCAGCGCCAGCGCTTTTTACAGCAGTCCGCTCGGCAGCGCGATCCACAATATGCTGTATGCAAAGCAGACCAGCACCACTTCCTATAACGGAACGAAGGACCTTTATCAGTACACCGACTGCGAGCAGAGCGGGAACAAGATATCTTCCTACTATTCCGCAGTGGCCATCGGCCCCGGCTGGGGCGAGGGCGGAAGTTGGAACCGTGAGCATACATGGCCGAACAGCAAGGGACTCAACGGCGCCGACGAGAACGACATCATGATGCTCCGCCCGACGGCGACCTCCGAAAACAGCAGCCGCGGCAACGATGCTTACGGCGAAGGCTCCTCCTATTATAATCCCAACGAGCACGGCCAGAAGCTGCACGGCGACGTGGCGCGCCTGATGCTGCAGCATCTGATGCGCTGGGGCAATACGAGCAAGTTCTACGGCAGCGGCGGCGTTATGGAAAGCCGCGCGGTCCTTCTGAAATGGATGATCGAGGATCCTGTCGATACGTGGGAAATGGGCCGCAACGACGCCGTGCAGTCTATTACCGGCGTGCGCAACGTCTTTGTCGACTACCCCGAGCTTGCGTTCAAGCTTCTCGGCGCGGAAATGCCCGCGAATTATCCGACGCCCTCCAACGGCGGCGGCTCCGCGCCTGTCGTCTACACCGTGACGGCGGCCTCCAACAACACCGCTTACGGCACGGTCGCGCTCAACGGCAATGTGATCACCGCCACCGCGAAGAGCGGCTATGAGATCGACAGCGCCGCGCCGTATACCGTTACGCCGAGCGGCGCCGCGACCGTAACGCGTAAGGACAATACATTCACCGTTTCAAATCTGACCAAGAACTGCACGGTCACGATCAATTTCAAGGCGCTTGCCGTCTGCACGCACGAGCATACGAAGACGGAGACGAAGGAAGCGACCTGCACCGAGGGCGGCTACGAGCGCGTCTACTGCCTCGACTGCGGCGCGGACCTGATGGGCGCCGAGTTCCCGGCTCTGGGCCACGATTATCAGGAGACGGTTGTCGCACCGACCTGCACGGCCAAGGGCTACACCGAATACACCTGTTCGCGCTGCGGCGACAGCTATAAGAAAAAATTCACCGCCATGGTCGACCACAAGTACGAGAACGGCAAATGCACCGTCTGCGGCGCGGCCGACCCGAGCTACAAGCC
>CAKTVW010000070.1 GCA_934630495.1 uncultured Oscillospiraceae bacterium | reverse complement strand
GAGCAGCTGCGCCGCGCCATGGAGTTCGCCGTGGAGCGTGCGCGGCAGCAGATGACCCAGGCCATCGCCAGCGGCGGCAGCCGTGTGGCGGAGAACGGCGGACGCCGCCGCAGCGTCAGCCGGTGGGATCCCAAGGGGTTAAGCGGCAAGGAGCTGGCGGAGATACGGAAGAGGGTACAGGGCGGGGAGAAGATCCGCTTCTGAGGCTCCGGCGGGATCTTTTCCGCCCTGCCTGCGTCAACCCGCCTCGACGTACAGACAGTACGCCGTCGTCGGCGGGAGGGCGGACAGAGTCGCTCGACCCTACGACGGGACGTCGGGGACGCCGTCCCCTACACGCCTTGTCATTGCGAGGAGCGAAGCGACGCGGCAATCCGTTTTCCTTTTTTAGGGCGGATTCCCACGCCAGTGTGCGGCGGGGCACATGGGCCCCGCCCTACGGGGCACGGCGGTCATGCGGGGCGGGCAGAGACGTCCGCCGGAGGCAAAAAAGGGGGTTCCGCGCTTGCGGACGTGGGGGGCCGTCAGGGACGCAGCGGTCATGCGGGGCGGACAGGAAACAACAACACAGTGAAAAAAGGAAGGGAGAAAGGAATATGAAGATGAATTTGCAGATGTTTGCGGAGGCCAACACCCAGACCACGGGCGGTCTGAGCGCGGAGATGAAAACCTACTACGGCATGGAGCTGCTGGAGAACGCCAAGCCGCAGCTGGTACACAACCAGTTCGCGGCCACCAAGGGTCTGCCTGCCGGCGGCGGCAAGACGGTGGAGTGGCGTAAGTTCGGCGCTTTTGACAAGGCGCTCAAGCCCCTGACCGAGGGCGTGACCCCCGATGGCAGCGGCATCTCCGTCAGCTACATCACCAAGGAGCTGGCGCAGTACGGCGACTACACCACCGTGTCCGACATGCTGGATCTGACGGCCATCGACGACGTGGTGCTGGAGATCACCGACCGTCACGGCAGCAACATGGGTCTGACCCTGGACACCGTGACCAGAAACGAGATCCAGCAGGGCAAGCAGGTGATCTATGCGCCCAAGCTGGGCGCCAACGGTGCCAAGACGGAGATCACCAGCCGCACGGCACTGGACAAGGACTGCCGCATGACCAGTGAGCTGGTGGCCAAGGCCGCGACCCAGCTGAAGAAGATGAACGCGCCCACCTTTGACGGCAAGTATGTGTGCATCATCCACCCCAGTGTGGCCTTCGACCTGCGCCAGGACGAGGCGTGGATCGCCGCCCATCAGTACGCCGCCGCCACGGAGCTGTTCTCCGGCGAGATCGGCGAGCTGCACGGTGTGCGCTTTGTGGAGACCACGGAGGCCAAGATCTACCGCGGTGAGAATCTGGCCGGCGATGTCCGCAGCCTGAAGGTGAAGGGCAACACGGTGAGCGGCGTGGAGGTGGGCTTCCAGGGCGGCACCGTGGCAGCCAATGCGCTGGCAGGCCGCTATGTGATGATCGGCGGCAGCCGCTGCAAGGTCATCAGCAACACCACCGCCAAGCTGGTGCTGGACACCGAGGTGACAGCGGCGGAGGGCGACGCCATCTATCCCGGCGAGGGCGGTAAGAACGGCTGCGCCGTGTATGGCTGCCTGTTCATCGGCAAGGGCGCTTACGGCGTGGTGGATCTCAGCGAGGGCACGGAGGTCATCGTGAAGCCCCGCGGCAGCTCCGGCACCGCCGACCCGCTGGATCAGCGCTCCAGCGTGGGCTGGAAGGGCATCCACGCCGCGGCCATCCTGTACGATGAGTACATGGTGCGCGTGGAGTGCGGCAGCAGCTATTCCGACGAGGACAAGGCCAACTGACGGAGCGTGAAGCAGGGGCGGGCGAGTTGTCCGCCCCTGCGGGCGGGGGATGCGGATTCCCACGCCAGTGTTCGCACTGGCTCGGAATGACAGCGCTTCGCGCTGTAGGGACGTCGGGGACGCCGTCCCCTACGAGGGCGGGCGGACAGAGTCGCCCGTCGTGATGGGATATCTGCCGGTACCCGCGCGGTAGAGCATCAAGGCACCCACCGCGGCAGGGGGCAGCGTCGCGCGACAGCGCATCGCGGAAAGCTGTGGAGGCACAATCCTTTGAACCGGGAAAAACCGGGAAACCGGTTGCGCGTGGGACAGGTCAGCGCGAAATCATAGCTGACGCGCGTGAGGAAGTCTTGAAACGCAGTTTCAAGCGGCGTTTTTGGTGACTTTTGTCGCTGCTGACAAAAGTCACCCGCCGGAGGCAAAAAAGAGGGGGTTCCGCGCCTGCGGACGCGGGGTACGTCAGGGGTGCGGCGGTCATGAGGGGCGGACAGAGTCGTCCGCCCCTACAAAGGGACGCAGCCGCCTACGACGGGACGTCGAGGACGCCGTCCCCTACAGGACGGGCGGACGGATCCCCACGCCAGTGTGCGGCGGGGCACATGGGCCCCGCCCTACAGGGTGCGGAGGTCGTGCGGAGCGGGACGCAGGGAAGAGGTTTTATATGAGGAAAGGAGAAGGGCGAGATGAAGGAGAAAATGGTGACGGTCATGCTGCCGCGAGGCAGAAAGCAG
>CAKTVW010000069.1 GCA_934630495.1 uncultured Oscillospiraceae bacterium | reverse complement strand
AGACGGCGCAGCGTGCTTTCGCACGATGCGAGTGTGCGTAGCACACGGGATTCTTGATTAAATCTTTTAATCAAGAACCAGTATGAGAGGAGCAGTATCATGAAAAAACCGGACATCAAGACCAATCTTTCCATGTACCTCGGCTTCGCCTCTGTCCTGATCTTCGCCGTCAGTCCGGCATTTACGCGGACGCTTGCCGAGTCGCTCTCGACCTTCACCTCCGGCGCGATCGTCAATCTGGCGGCGGGCGTCCTGATGCTGATCTACCGCCAAAGGACATGCCCGCTCTGCCCGATCCGAAAAACCAAGCCGCGCTACTGGCTTCTGTGCGCAACGACCTTCGTCGCCTTCACGCTGCTCTGCAATATCGCCGTCGGACTTTCCGCAACCCGCGAGATCGCCGTTGTTTCCGGCTTGATCCGCGCCATGTGGCCGATGGCGGCATTGCTTCTGAACATTCCCATCGGCAAGGCCAAGGCGCGTCCGACACTGCTGCTGGGCGTGCTTGCCTGCTGCGGCGGCGTCGCTTTGGCCAATCTTTCGGGGACGGCGCTGTCGCTTTCCGATCTTCGCGGCGCGGTGCTCCCGATGGCGCTGTCGCTCGTCTCCTGCCTCTGCTGGGGGCTTTACTCGAACTATCTGCCGCTGACGATCGACGACCCTTCGGAGGACTATCTGCCCGTTATCACCCTGATCGCCGGGGCCTTGCAGCTTTGCGGAGCACTGATCTTCCGCGAAAAGGTCCTGCATTTCGGCGTCATGGAAATTCTGCAGCTTCTGTTCGTCGCCGTTTTTACCGGCATTCTGGCCAACTGCTTCTGGAACGCGTCCATGCGGGGGCCGGGGCGTTTGAAGGTGATCCTGTTTTCCAATCTGACGCCTGCCCTCTCGACGGTTCTTTCCACGCTGCTGCTCGGCCTGCGCCTGTCGCTTCCCGTCGTGCTCGGCGCGGTACTGGTCGTCGCCGGGACGCTCTGGAGCAAGCGCTGCTTCCGCTCCTGATATTTGACGCTGCCTGCCGCTGCGGCAGGCAGCGTTTTTTGCTTCCAGTTCCTTATGCGTTCTTCAGATCTTCCTCATAGAGCATCCGCAGAGACTCGCAGCCCGCCAGATTCAGCTTGTCGATATAGCTTTCGTCATGGTCCAGACCGGCATTCGGGTCAAACTTCCCGCTCTCGCCCGCGACCTCGCAGACATTGTCCATAACAACGGAAATGCCGCCCGCGCGCAGACCCCAGACGCGCGCCAGAACGAAGATCACGCTGGCCTCCATCTCGGCCGCAATGATGTTCAGGCGCCGCAGGTCGTCAAAGTGATGCGCCCACGAGGACTGCCAAAAGTCGTTGAAGGAAGAGCCGGGCTTTGCGTGGCAGGCATAGAACGTATCGGCCGAACGCGTCGTACCGACATGCGCGCGCAGATTCAGCTCCTTCATGGCCTTAACACAGGCATTTACAACGTCGACGCTCGCGACCGCCGGAAATTCGATCGGCGCATAGGTGCGCGAAGCGCCGTCCAAGCGCATCGCCGAATCAAAGATCGCGATATCGCCGTTTTTTACATAGCTTTGGAACGTGCCGCAGGTGCCGATGCGCAGGAAGGTCTTCGCGCCGCAGCGTGCCAGCTCCTCCATGGCGATGCCGGTGGAGGGGCAGCCCATTCCGGTGCTGGTGCAGCTGATCGGCATTCCCTTGTAAACGCCGGTATAAGTGACATGCTCGCGATTATGCGCGACCTCATGCGCCTCGTCCCAGAGGCTCGCCACCCGTGCAACGCGCGCCGGATCTCCCGGAAGCAGGACATACGGCGCTACGTCGCCTTCCTTGATCTTCAGATGATACTGTTCGCCCATTGTTTTATCCTCCCGAATGTTTTATTTTGTCCGAAGGAGAGCGGGAAAGCCGCCGTCGGTATTTATTGACCGCCGCGTTTCGCTCTCTGTAGCTTCAGTGTAGCGCAGACCGAAAAGAAAAAAGCGGACAAATGTCCGCTTTTTGACCACATTCTCAAAATTCAGCGATTTGTCTGCGCAGCGCCTCCGGATTGAGGATCCGGATCTGTCTCGGGAGCTTTTCGATCAGCCCTTCTTCCTCCATCTCGCGAACGATCCTGCGCAGATGCCGCTCGCTGACGCCGATATAGATCGCCGCCTGCTTCATCAAGATCGGGATCAGGTCGCTGTTCAGGCGGAGCTTTTGCTCATACAGGAAGCGGCAAAAGCTGCATTTCGTGCCGTAGAGGCGAGAATTGGACGAATACTTTGAAACGATCATCACCTTGGCGTTCAGCGCCTGAAGCATAAAGCGCAGAAACGGCGGCGAGTTTTCCATCAGCTCCGTAACGACCGAAAGCGGCAGGAACAGCGCGGCAGTCTTCATGCTTGCGCGAACGCTGTGGATATAGCCGGTACTGAGGAGAAGCTCCATATCTCCGATCACATCGAGCGGATAGAGATAGTTCAGAATGATCTCCGTTCCGTCCTCGGAAAGCGGCATGACCTGGACCTTCCCGGAGATCAGCACGGAGATACCCTGCGGCCGGTGCCCCGAACGCACGACATATTCGTCCTTTTGGAAGGTCTGGAGCTGCAGCATCCCGCGCAGACGCTGCGGAAGGATCTCCGAGAGTCCGAGCCGTTCGATGCTCGACTCTATCAGCGCAGGTGTCGTACTGATCTGCATGGCGTCTTCCCCTCTTTCCGATATTCATACTAGAATCTGTTAAAAAGCTTGAAAAGCTTTTTATAGCGCCAAGGGCGCGTCAGATTCTGCATGAGACGGCGCAGCGTGCTTTCGCACGATGCGAGTGTGCGTAGCACACGGGATTCTTGATTAA
>CAKTVW010000068.1 GCA_934630495.1 uncultured Oscillospiraceae bacterium | reverse complement strand
CTGATCCAGGAGGGCAACACCGGCCTGATCCGCGCGGTCGACAAGTTCGACTATACAAAGGGAAACAAATTCTCTACATATGCGACATGGTGGATCCGGCAGGCCATCACCCGAGCCATTGCCGACCAAGCGCGGACCATCCGCGTACCTGTTCACATGGTAGAGGTCATCAACAAGGCGACGCGCTGTAACCGCAAGCTGGTGCAGGAGCTGGGCAGAGAGCCGACGCTGGAGGAAATTGCCGACGAGCTGAATCTCCCGATCGAAAAGATCATCGAGGCCAACCGCACCGCCGCCGACACGCTTTCCCTCGACACGCCCGTCGGCGACGAGGAGGACACCACGATCGGCTCCTTTGTCGAGGACGACAATACGCCCGGCCCGGCCGACGCCACCAGCAACGCGCTGCTGGCCGAGGCGCTGAGCGAGATCCTGAACACGCTGACGGACCGCGAAGCAGACGTTCTTCGGCTTCGCTTCGGAATGTATGACGGCAAAACGCATACGCTTGAGGAGGTCGGGCAGATTTTCGGCGTCACGCGCGAACGGATCCGCCAGATCGAAAACAAGGCCATCCGCAAGCTTCGCCACCCGAGCCGTGCAAAAAAAATCCGCGATTTCTACTGCTGAATAACGCAAGAGGGCGCTCCGTCTCGGAGCGCCCTTTCGGCATATCAGCATATTAGATTGAAGGCCGCGGCGCTTACAACTGAAATTTTTTACCCGCATCGCAATATAAACCAACAAAAATCGGCCGCTGAAAAACAGCGGGGATCGGACAAAAATAAGATAAGAAACGTGTACGGGTCTTTTAATAGGCAAACAATACCAATAGTAATGAAAATAATTTCCGTTAGGCAATTTCACGCACTGAGGCTCGGAAATATAATTATTTCCAAAAAAAGGTAGGACGGTGTAAAACATGAATACCGAAAAGAAAGAATTACAGGCGTTGTGCGGCGCGCAGGTCCAGTTTTACAGAAATCAGCTTGGCATCACGCAGGAGGCGCTTGCCATGCGCGTGGGCACGGAGCAGAATTATATTTCTCAGATCGAATCCGGCCGCAAAATGATGAGCCTTGAGATGCTGCGCAAGATGTCTGTGGCGCTGGGTGTGAGCGCGGACGCGCTGCTTTTTGCGCGGAGCGAATCCGCAAAGTGCCGCAACATCCTCAAGCTGCTCGACCGCCAATCCCCCGAAACGCTCGACGGTATCGAAGCCCTTGTCCGACTGTGCGTCGAGAAATTCGGACAGCGGATAGAGTAGTCGACGGGGCCTTAGAAATGGAAAACGAGCATTCCGAGCAATTAGAAATGTTGTATCGTCAGCATTTCCAAGCAATGGTGGTCCACGCGTACCGCTATATGGGCGACTGGGAGCGGGCCACGGAGGCGGCGCAGGAGGCCTTTCGCATCGCCTGCGAAAAGCCCGAGGACTTGATCGGCAGTCCGAATCCGATTGGATGGCTGAAAAACACGACGAAATATGTCTGCATGAACATCTTGAAGCAGCAGCGCTTCTTCACTAAGGTGCTCGTGCCGCTGGAGTCGCTGGACGAGTCGGAGCTTCTCTGCGCGGACGACGCGCATTTGGAGCCGGCGGACGAGCTGAGCGACGTCGCCGATCAGGAAAGCATCGAGATTCTGAAAATGATCTTCCTACAGGGGCGCTCTTATCGAGAGGCCGCCGAGGCGTATGGGATATCCGTATGGGCATGTTACAAGCGAGTGCAGCGAACGGTAAAAAAAATTAAAAAAATTTTCGGAGACATGTCCAAAATGGGGTAGGCTCAATACATAATGTTATAGGAGGGTTGAAAAATGAATGATATCAATCACAGTGTTCCCGAAAAATATGCTGCACTGCAAGATCTCACGGTAGAAGAGCTGGAGAAATTGCTGTATACGGCCGAGCCGCCGACGAACGGCGAAGAAGACGAGGCCTATTATGCGGCCATTGAGGCGGTGCTGCTTCAGAAAGAAACCGAAAACCCCACCGGGCGTCTGCCCGATATTGACGGCGCGTGGCGCTCCTTCCGGCAGGATTATTCCGTCCCGGAGGCGACGGGACAGCGGCTCTATGAGGAGGCTTCCGTTCCCGCTAAGGGCCGTAGTTCCCATAAAAGAAAGACGCTCCGCAGGCTTCTGCCCGTGGCGGCGGTCATTGCGGTCGTTCTCTTCGGCTCTGCCGCCGTGCAGGCGGACGGCGTCAATCTTTTCGGCGCGCTTGCGCGCTGGACGGAGGAGCACTTCAGCTTTTCAGCCGTGGCCTCGACGACCGACGATTACGGTTTTTCGTCGCAGTCGGTCAGTACGGAGTTGACCGATACACTGGCGGAGTATGGCTTCCCGACCACCTTTGCGCCGGGCTGGCTGCCGGAGGAGTTCGATAACTTTGAAATAGAAGCCCATGCTGTCGGTACTTTCACATATATCAGATTCCAAGCATCGACAGACAGCGGCGAAGCGATCTTTGTCGATTTTATGAAGTTCTCCGAAGAAGATCCTTTTAATACAATGACCTACGAGAAAGACGATTACCCCGTAGAGGAATACTGGCACGGCGCACAGCGCTTCTATATTTTCCATAACGATCTCGGCGGGGTCGTCACATGGTCGGACGGCACATACATCATCGATATTTTAGCCGACCTGCCGAGCGACACAATGAAAGAGATCATTGATTCCATATAATATAAAGGAGATATAAGGTATATGAAAAAGTTCCTGTCTGCAATTTTGATCCTGAGCATTATTCTTTCCTTGTTAAATATCACTGCGGCGGCCGCGGATGTGCCCATCGATACACGGGCGAGCGCCTATTTTTCTGGCTATCACGCGGCTTTGAGCCAGGGAACCTCCGCCGGAGAAATTAAAGTGACTTACTATGTAAGCTCGTCGCACAGCGATCTCACGCAGATCGGCGTTTCGCAGATCAAGGTGTATTGCAACGGCACCAGAGTGAAAACGATCATCGGGACCGTGGTAAACGGCCTGATGGTCACAAAAGCGAAATCGCATTCCGGTACATATACGATTCGCGGAGACGCCGGCGCGTCGTACTACACGGTCGTGACCGTGAAGGCGATGGACAGCTCCACCTCCGCCACCCACGACATTACGACCAATACCGTCACCGCACCTACAAAATAATACGTAACACTGTAACTGTAGTTGCGCTCGGCGTCCGGTATTTGCGTAGGGCGGGCTTACCTAAGCCCGCCGTAGGCACTCTCAATCTCTCCGTAGGGCGCGATGCCCATAGCGCAGCCGTTGGCGACGAAGGAGCCTTACGGATGCGGCATGCCCCTTGCGGGTACATCGCGCCGCAGAGCGCAGCGGCCGCCGTCGATAAACCCGACCGCCCTCGACGGAGATCGGCAGCCCTCAGCAAACTCAACCGCCCTCCTTGTCGCACTTTGGCTCTCCTGTGCAAGGGAAGCTGTCACGCGGAACGCGTGACTGAGGGGTTGCCCCATCCCCGCCGTTTGCAGGCACCCACAATAGCGGGCCACTCACCGACATTGATATGAGGCTGATCTAGTCAATCCAACCGTCGGCTTCGGCATAAAACCGATCTAACTGCCTGACCGCCGACCATCGACACTCTCTACATTTGTTCCCCCGCCGCCCGACGGGAGG
>CAKTVW010000067.1 GCA_934630495.1 uncultured Oscillospiraceae bacterium | reverse complement strand
GCCCGTTGGTCAAGTGGTTAAGACACCGCCCTTTCACGGCGGTAACATGGGTTCGAGTCCCGTACGGGTCACCAAAAAGCTATACGAATGCATCTGCGTTCGTATAGCTTTTTTATTTTCTCCCGCCGCAGGGGTTCACGCGCTTTTATTCCGGCAAACTTAGGACGGGCGATGCCATACGGCATCGCCCGTCCCTCGGTTTATGCTGAACTTTCATAGCCGCTGCTGCAGCGGTTTATCTGCTGTAATTGACGACCTTCTCAAATTTTTCGGCCACCAAGCTTGCACCGCCGATCAGGCCGCCGTCGATCTCCGGCTGGCTCATCAGCTCACCGGCATTCTTATCGTTCATGCTGCCGCCGTAGAGAATGCGGACATCCTGCGCCGCGTCGCCGAACAGCTCACGGATCGCGCCGCGAATGGCGGCGATCGTGCGGTTGGCGTCCTGCGCGGTGGCGGTCAGGCCGGTGCCGATGGCCCAGATCGGCTCGTAGGCGATCACGACGTCGCGGATCTGCGCCGTCGAAATGCCGCTGAGCGCCGCCTTCGTCTGCATACACACGACCTCGTTCGTGATGCCCATTTCCTTCTGCTTCTGGCTCTCACCGACGCAGATAATGGGCTTCAGGCCACCGTCGAGCACTTTATGTGTCTTCTTGTTGACCGTTTCGTCCGTCTCGCCGAAATACTGGCGGCGCTCGGAATGGCCGAGAATGACGTACTCCACACCCAGCTCCTGCAGACTGGCAAGGTTGGCCTCGCCGGTAAACGCACCCTTGTCCTCAAAATGGACGTTCTGCGCGCCGAGCTTGATGTCTGACCCCTTGAGCTGCGCTCCGGCGGCAAACAGGCTCACCGTCATCGGGCAGACGACAACCTCGACATTGGTCTTCGGCTGAATCTTTTTGATTTCCTGTAAAAGCGTTACGGTCTCTGCGGGCGTTTTGTTCATCTTCCAGTTGCCCGCGATCATGGGTCTTCTCATATTCCGTTCCTCAGGCTCAATACAGCTTCTTGCGGATTTCGACGTTTCCTGCGGGGCAATGATTCTTGCAGTTGCCGCAGTTGACGCACTTGTGCTCGTCCTCCTTGACGCCCGCAACGATCTTCGCCGTGGAGCTTGCGCCGATTCTGGACGCGCCGGCATTGATCATCGCGACAGCGTCGTCGTAGGTACGAACGCCGCCGGAGGCCTTGACGCCCATATCGGGGCCGACCGTCTCGCGCATCAGGCGAACGTCTTCGACCGTCGCGCCGCCGGTGGAGAAGCCGGTAGATGTCTTGACGAAGGCAGCGCCCGCAAGCTTTGCGCAGGTGCAGGCCTTGACCTTTTCTTCGTCGGTCAGGAGGCAGGCCTCGATGATGACCTTGACCAGAGCGCGGCCCTTAACGGCGTTGACGACGCCCTCGATATCGCGCTTGACGAGCTGCCAGTCGCCGGACTTGATCGCGCCGACGTTGATGACCATATCGATCTCCTTTGCGCCCTTCGTCGCCGCATCGGACGCTTCAAACGCCTTTGCCTCGGGCGTAGACGCACCGAGCGGGAACGCGATAACGCAGCACGGCGTCACGCCGCTGCCCTCAAGCTGCTGGGCAACGTACTGAATATACGACGGATTGACGCAGACGCTTGCCGTGTGGAACTTCTTCGCCTCGTCGCAGATTCTGCGAATGTCGTTGATGCTGGCCTCCTGCTTCAGATAGGTATGGTCGATATATTTCGCCATATCCGCAGGATTATGGCCACCGGCTGTCGGCGCAGAAGCCTGCGCGCCGTATTTTGAACAGATCTCTTCCGTCACCTGACGAATGATTTCATTGATATCCATAGCTTGGTTCCTTTCGTTTATGTTTCGGGGAGCGTGACGGGACGGACCGAGCCGCCGCGCCGTTCAAGGCTCCCTTTATTTGCGGTAAGCCGCGTAGGCCTCCTCGGCAAGCTTCGCCGTCGCCGTCAGGCCGAGGCGGACAGCGCCCGCTGCCAGCAGCTCCTCCGCCTGCGCAAGCGTCTTGATGCCGCCGTCGATCTTGATGCCGACGTTCCGTCCGAGAATATCGTAAGCCAGACGGACATCCTCGACGCGTGCGCCGTGCCCGCTGAGCATATTCTGGATCTTTACATAAGCCACGCCGCTGCTGCAGAGCATTGTCAGCACCGCACGTTTTTCCTCGGCGGTAAAGAGCGCGTGCTCGAAAACCGCCTTGAGCTTCGCCTTGCCGCAGGTCAGCCGCACGGCCTCCTCCAGCTCGCGCTGCGCCACGTCCAGCCGACCGGACTTGATCGCCAGCACATTCAGCGCAAGGTCGATCTCCGTCGCACCGTTTGCCATGCACTCGCGCAGCTCGGCCAGCTTTGCCGCCTGCGACATGCATCCGTGCGGGAAACCGACTGCAGTCCCGACCGCAACGGGGCTGCCCAGCAGCTCCTCGCGCGCGGCGGGAACATAGTAAGGCGCGACGCACACCGCCGCAACGGAGTATTTCCGCGCCACGGCGCACTCCTTGCGGATCTTATCCAGCGTGGTATCGGGGTTCAGCAGAGAATGCTCCAGATGCGCGACCACGTCGGTCCCGCTCACAAGGCCGGCACAGGGCATCGGCGTCTGCTCCACATGGAAGTAGGCCATGACCTGCCGCTCAACTTCTTTTCTGATTGCCTCAACATCCATAATCAATGATACTCCCTGATCTCGCCGTCGATGGTCAAATGGTCGATCACGCCGCAGATCGTCAGATCCGCGATGCACTGACGCCCCAGAAACATTCCGGCCGCGCCGCCGTCCACATTGACGATCACGGTATCTCCGATCCCCGCATCCGCCACGTCAAAGGCGATCGCCTGATTGCCGGTCAGCCGCCCGTCCTCGTCAAGATAATCGACGATCATCAGCTTTTGCCCGGCAAATCCGACGTCCTTGATCGTGGAGACCACATTTCCGACGACTCTGGCTAATTTCATCCCATCTTCGGGAGGATGCCCTCCACATCGTCATGGGGAGAAGGAATGACGTGGCAGCCGTACAGCTCGCCGACGCGCTTTGCGGCCGTAGCGCCCGCGTCGACCGCCGCCTTGACCGCGCCGACATCGCCGCGCACCATTACGGTGACAAGGCCGGAGCCGATCTGCTCCTTGCCGATCAGATGAACGTTCGCCGCCTTGACCATTGCATCGGCCGCTTCGACGGAACCGATCAGGCCGCGGGTCTCTACCATACCAAGTGCTAATTTCATTGTGTTTCCTCCGTTAATACAACATTATAAGAATCAATAAAGCCAACGATAGCGGAATCGGCGGGTGTTTTCTTCGTGCGGAACATCCGCCCCGCCTCCTTTGAGCCGATCATGTAAACAAAATCGCCTTTTCCGGCCTGTCGGGTCGCGTCCGCCGCCACTATCATCTTTGTTTTTTTGCCTTTTTCGATAAGCTGCACCACGAGGAGCGGAATGTTTTCCAGATTCGGCTCCTTTACCGTGGCGACAACACAGCCGACGACTTCCCCGATATACATCGTTTAGCCGATCGTGGGCAGGATGCCCTCGACATCGTCGTGGGGAGAAGGAATAACGTGGCAGCCGTACAGCTCGCCGACACGCTTCGCAGCCGTAGCGCCCGCGTCGACCGCCGCCTTGACCGCGCCGACATCGCCGCGCACCATCACGGTGACGAGGCCGGAGCCGATCTGCTG
>CAKTVW010000066.1 GCA_934630495.1 uncultured Oscillospiraceae bacterium | reverse complement strand
CGCCCTTGGCGCTATAAAAAGCTTTTCAAGCTTTTTCAGACTGTCAAAAAAGTCCGTAATCGTCAAAATCGGCTAACATTTTAAAAGATTTTCACTATCTAAGTTTTGATTCGAAAAAACGGGATATTCCAAACTTTATAATGTGAAAATTCGCTTGCTCCGCAAGAATTTTGACTTACTGCGCAACTCACGCCCTACCGTACCTATGTACGCCGACGGGCGTGAGTTGCTTGTCTTCCGAACTTTTTAGCAGTCTGTCAGCGTGTCGAAAAGGGTTTTTCGACACGCTGAAAAAGCTTTTCAAGCTTTTTAACAGATTCTAGGGCAGCACCGCATAATTCAGCGAGAGCATTCGGCGAGAGATTTTTTGTCGGGCCAAGGTTTGAAAAGCGCAGGAATACTCTGTGTATTTCAAACTTTTCAAACCGCTGGATCGGCGAAAAATATCCGGCGAAGGCGGAAGGTGCAATTATGCGGTGTTGCCCTAGTATAAATTCCGCCATAAAGCAAGCACCGCATAATTCGGCAGTCAGACTTACCGAATTATGCGGTGTTCCCCCGATATTACAGTCCAAGACCCTTTTGCAGATTGACAACAAAGTCCTGGACATTTGTCACAATGCCCTTTGCGGAAAGGCTTCCGCGGTCTGCCAGCTTATTGACCACAAATTCCGACACATCCACGCAGTAGAAATAGACCTGACGCACCGTTCCGTCCGGCATCACGCGGAACGAGGGCGTCATATTGCCCGTCGCGATCGTGTGCAGCATGGTCGCCATGGCAATGACCGTAGTCGCCCCGCGGATCTGATCGCGCATCGCATCCTGCGCTTCATAGACGTTGCCGAATACCGGCGGCAGCGGACCGTCGTCGCGGATCGAGCCGCCCAGCACATACGGCACGCCGCATTTTTCACAGCTGTAGATAATGCCGTTATCAATATGCTCGTTTTCAATGAACGCGCGGATGCTGCCGTGGAGCTTCACGCGGTTAATCAGGTCGAGATGATTATAATGGCCGTTCGGCACGGAGCGCTGCGTGTAGATATCCTGCCCCAGCGCCGTCTTCAAATAAGCGCCCTCGAGGTCGTGCGTCGCAAGCGCGTTGCCCGCCAAGATCGCATGGGCATAGCCGTTTTCGATCAGCTTCGACATGGCGCGCCGCGCGTCCGCGTCAAAGGCAAAGGCCGGACCCATGACCCAGACGATCTTGCCGTGATCGCGCTCGTGCTTCAGCAGCTCGTACAGCTCGTCATAGTCCTTGGAAAACGCGGTTTCGCGCGAACGGTTCTGGCGGAACGCAAAGACATCCTTCTGCTCCTTTTCCTCGCGGAAGCCGTCGGGATGAACATAAATGCCGTCCTCGCAGTTTTCCGTCCGTCCCGTCACGACGAGGTCGCCCTGCTTCAGCAGGCGAAATTCGCGCACAACGATCTTCCCGTTTTCATACACGGGCACGCAGTCCATGCGGCTCTCCTCGGCAAGCAGCCACTGCCCGCCGATATGAAAATACTCGGGGAAAATGCTCATCGCGTGGTAGTGCTCCGGCGCAACGCCGTCCTTCGGCGCGGGGACGCAGACCGCCCCGGGCGCGCTTTGAAATTTTGCCTGAGAGAAATCAGGCGCGGTATATTTTCTCAACTGGAACATTGTATCGCTCCTCTCATTTTATACCGCTACTATATCGCATTTTCCCCGATCTTGCAAGCCCAAAAACCTCAAGAAGCCTCGAGCTTGCCGTCGCGCATGGAAAGACACACGTCCGCGCATCCCGCGACCGTCGGATCGTGCGTAACAACGATTACACAGCGTTCCTTTTCGTGCGCCAGCGTGCGGAGGATATCCACAATATTCCGGCTGTTTTCGCTGTCCAGATTTCCGGTCGGCTCGTCGGCAAGGATCAGCTCGTTTCCCGCCGCAAGCGCGCGGGCGATCGCAACGCGCTGCTGTTCGCCGCCGGAGAGCATCCCCGGCAGGCGGCGGTCATACCGCTCGTCCAGACCGACGGCGCGCAGCGCCTCCTCCGCCCGCCGCTCGGCCTCTTTCTTCGGAAGCTTCTGCATATACAGCGGATATGCCGCGTTTTCCAGCGCCGTCAGGTGATAAAAGAGATTGTAATTCTGGTAGATCATCGAAACATGGTCAAAGCGATAACGGTCGCGGTCAAGCTCCGACGTCTCCTTTCCTTCCCACACGACGGCCCCCTCCGTCGGGACGTCCAGTCCCGCCAGAAGCGACAGAAGCGTGGTCTTTCCGCTTCCGGACGCGCCGACGACGGCATAAAATTTTCCCGTTTCAAATTCCGCGCTGACACCGTTGACGGCATAGACCGTCTGATAACGATTGCGATAGGTGTAAACAACATTTTGCGCTGCAAGGATCGACATACTTATTCCTCCTCCGATTTCATAAGCTTCATGACCGAAACGTCGGTCACGCGCAGGACGGAAACGGCCGTTCCCGCCAAGAACAACACCAGAAGCAGCGCCGCACTGCCTAACGCCCTCCGGCTCAGGCCGCCGAACGCCGCGCCGCACAGCAGCCCCAGAAGCGCCGACGGGATCGCAAGCAGGAGCTGCTCCGAAAAGATCAGACCGAAAATTCTGCCGCGCTTCATGCCGAGGCAGCGCATCACCGCGAACTCGCGGCGTCGGCCGCGCGTGGAAAGCGAGCTGACGAAAAAGCCCAACGCGCAGAACAGCGCCAGCAGCACCGGCAGGAGCACGCGCAGTGTCCGCAGATTTTCGTCGATGCGCTCCAGCGTCGTGCGGTACAGCTCGTCCTGCACGACGATACCGTAGCGCGTACCGTCAAACTCCCGATCGACCGACGCTTCGACAAAATAGCCGAAAAGCCGCTGCTTCGTCTCCTCGAGCTTCGAATTATCGCGGATATCGAACGAGCAGTTCTTTGCGAAGCGCAGGCTGGTCTCGTCGTCCCGCCAGCGGATGTAGAACGGGCAGTAGAGTCTTCCCGAACCGCCGCGATAGGTGCCGATCACGCGCAGATCCGTGTCGAACGCCTCCGAAACGACATGCACCACCTCGATCCCGTCGCGCATTTCCGTCTGCATTCCCTCCGGGATCAGGCAGAGCCGCCGATCCGTCAGGAGGGCGCTCTCGTCCCATCCGTCATAAAACGTGACCTCGCCGCCCTCCGCCTCCGTCAGGCCCGTATCGGAATCGACGGTCAGGATTCCCACAACGATCGACTGCGCGGGCAGGTCGATGGGAAATTCCGTAATGGCGCGAACATGCTCGATGACCTCGGGGAAGCGGTTCCCTTCGGGGTCATTTCGGCCCAGAAGCCGCGCCAAGACCGTGTCGGGCAGTCCGAGCGAATCCCTTCTGCCGCCGTTCACGTCCGTCACGGCGCAGGTGATCACCGTCTCCTCGCACACGCGCTGCCGTTCTCTCTCCTGCCGCCTTGCCAGTCCCTGCAGCACCACGGCCGCGCAGACGCCGACCGCCACGGTCAGCACCATGATAAACGCCGCCGTTCTTCTGCGCAGGACTGCGCGGCAGGTCACGGAAAATAAAGCATTCATAGCACCCTCCTATTTTTTCTGCATCAGAGGCAGGCGGGAAAGCCGCGCGGCGCACAGCGCCGAAGCGGCTGCGGACACCGCGAACAGGCCGACTGCCGAAAGCAGCAGGACCGGGGCAGACAAGCTGACCGCTTCCAGCTCCGCAAGGGCCGTTACCCGCGCGAACAGCAGCCACGCCAGCAGCGCGCCCAGCACCAGCGCAACGCCGTCCGACAGCAGGCTTGCAGCAAACGCCTGCTTCCTGATGCACCGCCTGTCGATGCCGAGTCTGCGCATGGTCAATGCCGTCTGCCGCAGCTTCCG
>CAKTVW010000065.1 GCA_934630495.1 uncultured Oscillospiraceae bacterium | reverse complement strand
TCTGAGCTACACCCGGATATTCGATTTTCTTATTCTGTCGTTGTGGTCAAACATGTGGTCAAAGGCCCATGTTCGAGGAAATTGCGGGAAATGGGAAGTGCGGGAACCCCAGTAATTACAAGGGATTGCGGGATTTCGGATTTTGCCCGGATGCCGGGGGTGTTACACGCTCCCAAACCAGGCGCGATACCAACTTCGCTATACCCGGATATTCAATTTCTGCCATTATACCACGGCGAGGGAGAAAATCAAAGATTTTTCTGTCTGTGGTCATTCCTGTGGTCAAAGCCGCTTTTGTGCTGCGTTTGGCAATCGGGGGAAATCCCGCAAACGCAGGTGTCACAAGACTTTGCGGCGTTTCACAATGCCCCGTCCCGGATACCGCCACGGCACTCCCAAAGCAGGCGCCCTACCAACTGGGCTACACCCGGATATTCAGTTTATTTATCCGGCTGGTCGTATTCTCCCAAATGTGGCGCCCTACCAACTGGGCTACACCCGGATATTCAATTTCTGCCATTATACCACGACGGGGGAGAAAGTCAAAGGGTTTCCGGCGGGGGGGGAGAAAGCCAAAGGGGGTCCGGCTACAGAGAGAAAAAAGGTTTTCCGGCTACAGAGAGAAAAAAGGTTTTCCGGCTGCAGAGGAAATCGAAAGGTTTCCGGGTGAGGAGAAAACCAAAGGTTTTTCCGGCGGCGGGGATGCCTTGCTCATGAGCAAATATACCGCGCTGGGTTTGAACTTCTTGCTGTAGCTTTTTCGTTCTCCCTTGGGCATCTTGGGGCATCTTTTTCTCACGCGTTCATTATACCACACCGCGTTTATTATGCTGCTTTCAATGCCGCTTTCACGACGCCGAAACGACATGAGCGCGTGTCCCTTGATACGCTCGGGCGGCAAGCCGCCGGGGCATTCGCGATTTTCCGCCGCACGGCACAAGCGCGCCGCGCCGCAGAGGCGGGCAGAAGCACGCGCAACGCTTTCTCGCGGGATAAAGCCGCAAATATTATAATACAACCCCGGCATAAATGCAAGAAAATACTTTACCGACGCACAAAGTTTTGCTATAATCTTTTCTGATACTGATTCTTGATTAAAAGGTTTAATCAAGAATCCCGTGTGCTACGCACACTCGCATCGTGCGAAAGCACGCTGCGCCGTCTCATGCAGAATCTGACGCGCCCTTGGCGCTATAAAAAGCTTTTCAAGCTTTTTAACAGATTCTAGTATGAAACAAGCATACGGAAACCCGATGAAAACATGAAATGATTTCATGGCCGCAGCGGTGCAGATTTCGTGCGAGACGGCTTTTGAGGCGTCGACCGCGCTCTGTGCAGCGGCCGGAGGCTTCAAAGGTCCCGATAAAATGAACGATTTTAATTAGTATCAGACGAGGTGGAAACGCCATGAGAATGCGAAAAAGAAACAACCTGGAGCCGCGCATGGAAGCGTGCTCCGCGATCTGGGTGAGAAACGGCAAGGAGCTGCGCGGGAACTGGCGTTCTCTGATGCCGCAGGCGCGGGAGGTGCGCGTCGAGGTCGGCTGCGGCAAGGGGAAATTCACGGTGGAGACCGCCGCGCAGAACCCGGACGTGCTGCTGATCGCGGTCGAGCGGGTGCGCGAGGCGATGCTGCTGGGCATGGAGCGCGCGCTCGAAATGGGCCTGAAGAATGTCTATTTCCTGTCGCTTGACGCGGCGGAACTGGAAGAATACTTCGCGCCCGGCGAGGTCGGGCTGCTGTACCTGAACTTTTGCGACCCGTGGCCCCGCAAGAAGAACGCGAAGCGCCGCCTGACCTTCCGCTCCTTCCTGCAAAAATACAAGAACATTTTATGTGACGGCGGCGAGATCCATTTCAAGACGGATAATTCCCCGCTGTTCGAGTGGTCCTTGGAAGAATTTTCCGTGTGCGGGCTGGAAATCCGGAACCTGACGCGGAATCTGCACGAGAACGGCCCGGTCGGCATTATGACCGGTTATGAGGAAAAATTCTACGCACTGGGGACGCCGATCAACCGCTGTGAGCTGATCGTACACAAGGAGGCACCGATGAATAAAATCAAAATGACCGTTCCGCTGGTCGAGATGGACGGCGACGAAATGACCCGCGTGCTCTGGAAGCAGATCAAGGACGAGCTGCTCCTGCCGTTCGTCGACCTGAAAACCGAATACTATGACCTTGGGCTGCCCGAACGCGACCGTACGCGCGACAAGGTGACGCGTGATGCGGCTGAGGCGATCAAAAAATACGGCGTCGGCGTCAAGTGCGCGACGATCACGCCCAATACACAGCGCATGAGCGAGTACCACCTGACGGAGATGTGGAAAAGTCCCAACGGCACGATCCGTTCGATTCTGGACGGCACGGTCTTCCGCACGCCGATCGTGCTTGACGGCATTCACCCGGTCGTGAAAAACTGGAAAAAACCGATCACGATCGCCCGTCATGCCTACGGCGACGTCTATAAGGCGACGGAGCTGCGCGTCCCCGAGGGAAAGGCGGAGCTTGTTTTTACCGACCGCGACGGGCAGGAAACGCGCCGCACGATCTACGATTTTGAGTGCCCGGGCGTCCTGACGGGGCAATATAACAAGGACTCTTCGATCCGCTCGTTTGCCCGCGCCTGCTTTAACTTTGCGCTGGCGACAAAGCAGGACCTCTGGTTCTCGGCGAAGGACACCATCGCAAAGGTCTACGACGGCGCGTTTAAGGATATTTTTGAGGAGATATATAACGCGGAGTACAAGGAAGCCTTTGAAAACGCGGGGATCACCTATTTCTATACGCTGATCGACGATGCCGTCGCGCGGGTCGTCCGAAGCGAGGGCGGCTTTATCTGGGCGTGCAAGAACTATGACGGCGACGTCATGAGCGACATGGTGTCGACGGCCTTCGGCAGCCTTGCCATGATGACCTCCGTGCTCGTTTCCCCGGACGGAAAGTACGAGTACGAGGCGGCGCACGGAACCGTAACGCGCCACTATTATCGCTATTTGCAGGGCGAAAAGCCTTCGACGAATCCGATGGCGACCATTTTTGCGTGGACGGGCGCACTGAAAAAGCGCGGCGAGCTGGACGGCATCGCGGAGCTGGTGCGCTTCGGCGAACGGCTGGAGGCGGCTTGTATCGCGACAATCGAGTCCGGCACGATGACAAAGGATCTGGCGGCGCTCTGGGAAGGAGAGGCCCCGACCGTTGTGACGAGCGAGGAGTTCTTAAAGGCTGTGCGGGCGCGGCTGGCTTAATGCCCGGCTGTTCGCCGATCAGCGCGAACGGAAGCGGACGGAGCGGAAATCGATAACATTAAAAATAGATGTATGACTGCACGCTTTGACGGGTATGCTCTGCATAGTCCGGCAAAGCGTGCTTTCTTTTGCGTTTTTTGCAAAATTCGCAAAAAAACTTCAAAAAACGTCTTGCACACAGAAGAATGTTGGGGTATAATGAACTGGATTCGCAAAATTTGAATAAGTCTTTGAAAGCGCCGCCGAAAAGATCGGCAAAACCGCGCCGCACAGACGTTTTTCAAAGATTTCGGAGAGATATCCCTACGGGGACGTCTCCGAGAACGGCAAAAGAAAGTAGCAAAAGGAAGTGCTGTATGTCTACTTCAAATAAAAGCGGGAAGAGCAGTGATGAGCTGATCACGCCCCTGACCGCGCTGATCAATAAGGGCCGCCGCGAGGGCATGATTACCTCCGCCGAGCTGATGGCCGCACTGGACAAGCTGGATCTCTCCGTGGAAAAGATCGAGCAGATCTATGACACCTTTGAATCCATCGGCATCCAGATCGTCGCCTCCGAGCCGGAGGCCGACGAGCCGATCCAGGAGCTGCTGGACGATGCGGACATCATCCCGGAGGACACCGAGGAAGAGCCGCTGGTCGATCCGGTCGAGCTGGCTGCGGAATTTAATCTGGACGACCCGGTGCGGATGTATCTGAAAGAGATCGGCCAGATCCCGCTGCTCAGTCCGGACGAGGAGCAGGAGCTTGCCAAGCGCGTTGCCGACGGCGATGCCGCCGCAAAGAACAAGCTGACCGAGGCCAATCTGCGTCTCGTCGTGTCCATTGCGAAGAAGTATTCCGGCCGCGGCCTGCATATTCTGGACCTGATCCAGGAGGGCAACACCGGCCTGATCCGCGCGGTCGACAAGTTCGACTATACAAAGGGAAACAAATTCTCTAC
>CAKTVW010000064.1 GCA_934630495.1 uncultured Oscillospiraceae bacterium | reverse complement strand
AGTTTTCGTTCCCTTGTAAAATCGCGGTTAGGATTCTTTACAAACATCCATGATGTTTCGCATAGTTGAGTGATTGCAAGATTAAGCTTTTCCTTTACAATTCGTATTTGACTTGACATTTATGGGCCTCCTTGTAATTTGGGGTGGGAATACCTCTAATTACAAAGGCCTTTTTGCTAACCGCAGTTAGCAAAAAGGCCGCACATTTTACTGTATTTGTCAAGTGTTTTTTTGAAAATAGTTACAAAAAAACCGGGCCCCGCATTTCCGCGAGACCCAGCCTTTCTTAACTTAGTGACATTGCTGCGGCAGCTCCTTTATTTTATTCGGGCAGCAGAAAGCGCAGAAGCTCGGGCAGCCGCTCCGGCTGTGCGTAGACGTTGACGTACAGGACTGTTCCGTCCGGATAGAGGACGCCAAAGTTTGCGCCCACGCAGTCTTCAAAATCGCCTTGCCACAGGCGCGTCTCGATGACCTCCTGCGTCAATTCCTCGCGGTAAAAGACCGGCTCGACCCAGCTTTCATAGTATTCCTCCGGCACGTCCGGCTTATCGCTGCCATAGTAGTTTCGGTCATAGCGCTCAGGCTGATCGGTATGCACCAACGTGCGCACCTCCTCGGGCCGCTCAACCGTCAGCGAAAGCCGCTGTACGCCGGAGGCCCAAGAGGCATTCATCCAATCGCGCCCCTCCCCCATTTCACGGTACGCGCTTTCAAAGGCAAAGGGCAATCCCGTCGGCAGGTATGCGCCGAAGCTCTCGTCGGCATAGGCCGCTTCCTCGCTCAAGGCTTCGCTGCGCCACGTCGGGATCTCATCGGTATCAAGCTGATGAAGCTGTAAAACGCCGTCCGGGCGCAGGGACAGCGACACGAGCCGCGTCGTCAGCTCCTTCAGTTTTTCAGGCTCGCCGCTCAGCTCCAGCCGCACGCCGACCGCATCCGTTCCCTCGCCGCGCAGGAAGGTGACCCCGGCACGGTTCCCGTCGTCGTATGCCTCCACGGGCGTTCCGTAGACCTCGCAGGTCGCGTCGATCTCATGAGCAAGGCAGGTCGGCGGGAGCCGTTCGGGCGACAGCTCCATGTGCAGCGCGGCAAACGGCGCCTCCAAGTCGATCCGCACGACCCATGGCTTCCCTTCGCCGTCATACACGACCTCGCCGGAAACGCTGTTTTCCTCTTCGGGATACACGCCCTCCCAGCAAAGCTCCGCTTCGCCCCAGATCGCCGCAAGCTGTTCGGCGGACAGGCTTCGAACAAAATAGCCCTTCGGATAGCCGATATCGGCGCAGCAGTCAGCGCCGCGCGTGCCGTAGGTCAGCTCCGGGAGCTGTTCGATCGGTGTCGGCGCGGACGGCTCCGGTTCGGTGTTCCCTTCCGTGGTCGTGGCGGATGCCTCCATGTAAATATCGGACACGCCGTTCGGTCCGTCTCCCGTCTCCCACGGCCGCCACAGCAGCAGGCCGCCCGTCAGCAGCGCCGCACAGGCCGCGATTGCTCCCACGCGCGGCCAAAAATGCTTCTTCGGCACATCCGCTTCAAATTCCGCAAGCAACGCGTCGTCCACCCCGCCGATCGCGGAATACAGATCCTCGTTTTTCATAACAGTCCCTCCTGTTCAAGATACCGCCGCAGCTTCTGCCGGGTGCGGTACAATGTGGTTTTAACGGTATTCTCCCGCATTGCGAAGCGTTCGGCGATCTCCCGCAGCGACATGGCGTAAAAGTACCGCGCCAAAAAGACGTTTCTCTCCCGCCTCGGCCGGCTGCGCAGAAAATCGGTAACCGCTCCGCTCAGCGCCGAAGCCTCCGCCTGCCGCGCCGGGTCGCGCCCGCCCGTCAGGCATTCCGACAGCTCCTCCATCGAGACCGTCACCGTCTGCCCGCCGCGCTTCTGCGCCGTGTCGGCGCGGTAACGGTTGAACGCCGCATTTCGCGTCAACTTACAGAGATATGCAAAAAGGTTATCCGGCCGCAGCGGCGGGATCGCCTCCCACGCGGCCAGCAGCGCATCGTTGACGCACTCCTCCGCCGTCTCCGCTCCGATAAATCGCGCGGCAAGCGCTTTGAGCCGCGCGCCGTATTGCTCCTGCGCCGCCGCCAGCCCCGTCTCATCGTGCGCCAGCAGCCGTGCAAGAATGCGGTTGTCGTCCATCGTATGACCATTCCTTTCGCGTTGACCGTAAACGCGGACCGCGTTTACGAAAAGGCCCTTCATCCGTTAAGACAGCAAATACCCTTGTTCGGTTCCCGTTTGCACGAAAATTTCTTCAAAAAAGGACAAAAATATCGGATTTCTATTGCGCATCGGGAAAAATTATGTTATATTTTTTCTTTGTGAAAAGTTGTTACGCAAAACGCGGAGGCTCCGCGAGGAAGGGATGTATTCCAAAATGACAGATCAACAAAATATCAGAAATATTGCGATCATTGCCCACGTCGATCACGGCAAGACCACGCTGGTCGACGAGATGCTCAAGCAGGGCGGCATCTACCGCGAGAATCAAGCAGTGGTAGACCGTGTAATGGACTCCGGCGACTTGGAGCGCGAACGCGGCATCACCATTCTTGCCAAAAACACCGCCGTGCACTATAAGGGCTATAAAATCAACATCGTCGACACCCCGGGTCACGCGGACTTCGGCGGCGAGGTCGAGCGTATTTTGAAAATGGTCAACGGCGTCCTGCTGCTGGTCGACGCGGCCGAAGGCCCCATGCCGCAGACGCGTTTCGTGCTGCAAAAGGCGCTGGAGCTCGGCCACAAGGTCATTGTCGTCGTCAATAAGATCGACCGTCTCGACGCCCGCGTCGAGGAGGTCATGGACGAGGTGCTCGAGCTGCTGCTGGATCTGAACGCCACGGACGAGCAGTTTGCTTCTCCGACGCTGTTCTGCTCGGCGCGTCAGGGCGTTGCGAGCTATTCGCCCAACGAAGCGGGCGTAAACCTTGATCCCCTGTTCCAGACGATCATCGACTACATTCCCGCACCGACCGGCGATCCCGACGCGCCGGTCCAGATGCTCGTCTCCTCTATCGACTATAACGAATATGTCGGCCGCATCGGGATCGGCCGCATCGAGCGCGGCACACTGCGGCAGAATCAGGAGGTCGCCATCTGCGATTACCACGACCCGTCGCATTCCTCCAAGGGCAAGGTCGTCGCGCTGTACGAGTTCGACGGTCTGGGCAAGAAGCCCGTCACCGAAGCGCGCGCGGGCGAGATCGTCGCGTTCTCCGGCATGGCGGACATCACCATCGGCCGCACGATCTGTGCGCCCGACGCCGTGGAGCCGCTGCCCTTCGTTAAAATTTCCGACCCGACGATCGAAATGACCTTCTCGGTCAACGATTCGCCCTTTGCCGGGCGCGAGGGAAAATATGTCACGTCGCGCAGCCTCCGTGACCGTCTGAACCGCGAGCTTCTGAAGGATGTTTCTCTCCACGTCAATGAGCAGGGCACAGATGCCTTCAATGTCGCGGGACGCGGCGAAATGCACCTGTCCATTCTGATCGAAACGATGCGCCGCGAGGGCTATGAATTTCAGGTCAGCACGCCGCGCGTCCTGACCAAGACGATCGACGGCAAGCTCTGCGAGCCGATCGAGCGCATGGTCGCGGACGTTCCCGAGGCGTCGATGGGCAATGTGATCGAGAAGATGGGCCGCCGCAAGGGCGATCTGGTCTCCATGACGCCCGTCGGCAGCCGCTACCGTCTGGAATTTTTGGTCCCGTCGCGCGGCCTGTTCGGCTATCGCAGCGAGTTCCTGACCGATACGCGCGGCGAGGGCATCATGTCCTCCGTGCTGGATTCCTATGCGCCCATGAAGGGCGAGATCGAACGCCGCAAGACCGGTTCGCTGGTCGCCTTTGAAACGGGCGAGGCCTGTTCCTACGGCCTGTTCAACGCGCAGGAGCGCGGCCAAATGCTGATCGGTCCGGGCACGGAGGTCTATGCCGGCATGGTCGTCGGCATCTGCGCCCGCAACGAGGATATGACCGTCAACGTCTGCAAAAAGAAGCAGCTTACCAACATGCGCGCCGCCGGTTCCGACGAGGCGCTCCGCCTGACCACACCGCGCGTCTTCTCTCTGGAGCAGTGCTTGGAATTTTTGGCCGATGACGAGCTGCTGGAGGTCACGCCGAAGTCCCTGCGGATCCGCAAGCGTGAGCTGGATCACGCCGCACGGATGCGCCAACTCATGAAAACCCGCAACGGTCAGTGATCGCTTTCTAGGGAATCTCTGAATAAATTGCCTGCGGCCGTCGTCGGATCTTTTTCGTCGGCTTTTCGGTTTGAAAAACTTGAAATACACAAAGTATTCCTG
>CAKTVW010000063.1 GCA_934630495.1 uncultured Oscillospiraceae bacterium | reverse complement strand
TTCAAGTTTTTCAAACCGAAAAGCCGACGAAAAAGATCCGACGACGGCCGCAGGCGATTTATTCAGAGATTCCCTAGCTGTTAACAGCCAAAGCACGGGAGATCGTGTCGTTCCACTGCCTGTACCGGAGACACCCACCGCGAATCATACCGGAAATTGATAAAACCTTGATACACGCAAAGTGCAAAAGTGCGGCGCTTCACCGAAGCGCCGCACTTTATTGATTGTCTCAAGAGGGTCAAGACTCTTGCGGCGGGGTATCGGAATTTGTGCGGAGCAGCGGGAAGGTCACGACGGCCTTGAACAGATCGCCGTCGATCGAGAGCGCGAAGCTTCCGTTTTGCAGCTCTACGAGGCTGCGCGTGATCGACAGGCCGAGGCCGCTCCCCTCCGTACTGCGCGAGGCATCGCCGCGCACGAAGCGCTCCGTCAGCTCCTCTCCCGAAATGTTCAGCGCGTCTCGGGAGATATTCTTGAAGGTCATGGTCAGCATACCGCCCTGCGCCTGCGTTTGCAGGTAGACCCGCGTATGCTCCTGCGAGTATTTGCAGATATTGCTCAGCAGATTGTCCATTACGCGCCAGAGAAGCTGCCCGTCGGCAAGAATATACGCCTCGTCGGCCCGCAAGTCGGTCACAAGCTCCAGATTCCGCGCCTTCAGCCGCTCTTCGTACTCTCCCGCCGCCTGCGTCAGCAGCACGTTCACATTTGTCCGCTCCGGATGCACCGTCAGATTGCCTGTGGACGCCTTCGATGCCTCAATAAGGTCCTCCGTCAGCTTTTTCAGCCGCGCGGACTGCCGCTCCAGCACCGCCAGATATTCCGGCGCGTGCTCGGAGGTCAGCCCCTCCGTTTTCAGCAGGTCGACATAGTTGACGATCGAGGTCAGCGGCGTTTTTATGTCATGTGACACATTGGTAATCAGCTCGGCCTTCATGCGTTCGCTGCGCATCTGCACCTGCACGGCGCGCTGCATCCCGTCGGTGATGCTGTTGAGCGCCTCGCCGTGGCGGCGAAACTCCGGGAGCATCCCGTGCAGGTCCACGCAGTAGTCCAGCTCGCCCGCCGCGATGTGCTGACCGCCCTTTTTCAGCGTCTGCAGATTCACGGCCGCAAGGATCACGAGCGGCACGAGCAGCAGCTTTTCTGCGACCCAAAGCACGGGATATGACCTGTAAAGTAGGAAAACCAGCTCCACAAGCGACAGGCCGACGCAGAGCAGGACCGTTTTCCAGCACAGCGGGAGCCGTCGACAGACAAAGGCGATCCCGTGCGCGAGCCGGACGATAAAGCGCTTGACCAGTCGAAGCACGCGGAAGATCACGGTGTTTCGCCACCAGCCTCCCGCCTTGGCGCGGGCGGCAAAGCTCAGGATCGGCGCAAGCGCCATCAGCGGCCACACTGCAAACAGCAGCAGCCCCGTTGCGATGCTCAGGGCCTCGGAATAGCTGCCGTTAAGGTCCGCCGCCGCGTAGATGCTCAGCACGCCTGCCCCCGCGAACACGGCAAGATAGAGATCGAACGGAATGCGGTCGGCCCAGTTCAGATGGATGCCCTCGACGCCCGCCTTATGTCCGGCGGCGCACAGCAGGAAGACGAACAGCACGGCGCTCAGCAGCAGCGCCGTCGCGGCTGTGGGGATCAGAAATTTGCGCAGGGAGAGTATCAGGTCCGCCGCGCGGACAAGACTGCGCAGCTCGTCCGTTGCGTTCATTTTCTCGGGAGAAAGGACGGCAGTTTTGATGGTATAGACCTCGTACTCCGTATAGGGCACGGTAAAGACGGCAGTCACGCTGCCGCTGTCGTCGTCGGCTTCGATGGAGTAGACCGTGAGGTTGTTTTGCTCGATATAGGCGTACAGCGCGCCGTAATCGGAAAAATTCAGCCGGAAGCTCTTTTCCGTCTGCATAATCGCAACGTGACATTCCGACTCGTTTATCGTGCCCGCCATCGCGTCGCGGAAATCGCGGTTCTCAAAGACGGTATTTCCGTCCCCATCGGTGATGCGGATGCAGAGGTTGCTGTTTTCCGGGGCGTACTGCGCGGAATAGTAGGCCAGACGCGCCGTGCGGTCCTCTCCGCTGCGGTAAAGCAGGTCGTCACCGCATAGCTGCCCGGTGCGGTATGCCGCATCGGACAGCATCCGCGTTTTCAGGTCCATACCGCTGTCAAAATAGGCATTTTCGGAGAACAGCACGACCGTCAGCGCGGTCGAAGCGGCGCCGATCAGCAGGAAAAGACATAACAACAGAACGGCGGCGATCTTTGCCGCCGGCGAGGAACACAGTTTTTTCATTTTGTTCACACCCCGTTTCTCTGCGGCGCGGGCTTCCGGTCGATCGGCTCAATCTTATAGCCCTGCCCCCAGACGACCTTTAAATAGCGCGGCTCGGCCGGATCAATCTCCAGCTTTTCCCGCAAATGGCGGATATGCACCGCGACGGCGTTTTCCGCGCCGAACGGCTCATCGCCCCAGACGCGCCGATAGATCTCCTTCGGGGAGAATACCGTGCCGACGCTCTGCATCAGCAGCTTCAGAATTTCGTATTCCCTGGGCGTCAGCGCGACCGGCTCTCCGTCCAGCGTGACGGCCTTGGCGTTGTCGTCGAGCGCGATGCCGCCGATGCACACCTGCGACGGCCGTACCTGCCCGCCGCCGAGCTGCAAATAGCGCCGAAGCTGAGAGCGCACCCGCGCCAGCAGCTCCACCGGATTAAACGGCTTGGTCACATAGTCGTCCGCGCCGACATTCAGCCCGAGAATTTTGTCGGTGTCCTCTGACTTGGCCGTCAGGAGGATCACGGGCACATTGCTGACCTGCCGCAGCCGCGCCAGCGCCGTCAGTCCGTCCATTTTGGGCATCATCACGTCGAGCAGCACGAGATGGATCTCCTCGCGTGCCAGAAGCGTCAGCGCCTCCGCGCCCGTGTAGCTTTCAAAAACGCGGTAGCCATCGGAGGACAGATAGATGCGCAGCGCGGACACGATGTCCTTTTCGTCGTCACAAACCAGAATGTTATACATGGTCACAGCTCCTTAGATCAAGCGACAGCTCGCGCGCCGTGACGCTGTGGTGAATGGGCTTCCATTCGACCTTGGTAAACAGTGCGGCGACGGCGATCGGAAGATAGGTGAACATGAACAGCGGGAAGGTCAGCGTGTACAGCAGCTTTTTCGCCGTGCTCGTGTGGATGTGCTTCCACTGCGTCGCCGTGGTGACCGCGCCGAGGAAAAACAGCGTCAGATACATGCCGCCCAGCATTTGCAGCCCCGACAGCACCGCCCCGAGCACCCCGCCGCCCTCGATCAGCCGCAGGATCAGCAGCGCTCCGTTGGAGGCACAGCTCACGATCGTCAGCACAAACGCGGGCAGAATGTTCATAAGCATATCATAGCACGCGAAGCTGCCTTTGAAAATACCCTTGCCGAGCTTTGCCCCGTAATGTCGAAGGATCTGCAAATAGCCGCGCGACCAGCGCATCCGCTGCCGCCACGATTGGCGGAAGGTCGTCGGCTGCTCGTCGAACAGCTCCGCGTCGGGACAGTAGGCGATCTGTTCCCCGTTTACGATCCGGCAGGCGGAAAATTCAATGTCCTCGATCAGCAGACGGAACGGCCAGCCGCCCTGTTCACGCAGGACCCTTCGGCTGAACAGAAAGCCCGTCCCCGAAACGGCGCAGCTCGTGCCCAGCTTCATCCGCGCATGGTTGAGATATTCCGACTCGCGCAGGAACCACAGCCCGTAGCCTGCGGAGATCCGGTTGTCGCCGTAATTTTTGGAGTTGCGGTAGCTCGTTACGATCTCATAGCCGTCGGAGAACGTCTCGTTCATGCGCTCAATGTAATCCCGCCGCAGGAGATTGTCCGCGTCAAAGACAAAATAGCCGTCGAACGGCTCCGCCTCGTCGCGCTCGATGTCGGCCAGCAGCGCCTCGAGCGCGTAGCCCTTGCCGACCCGTTCGGTATCGAAGCGCTCGTAGACCGTTGCGCCGGCGTTCCGGGCGATCTGCGCCGTCGCGTCGGTGCAGTTGTCGGCCATCACGAATACCTTCAGCTTTTCCTGCGGATAGGTCTGCCCGCGCAGACTGCCGAGCAGGTCCGCGATTACCGCCTCCTCGTTGCGCGCGCAGATCAGCACGGCATAGCGATGCTGCTTGACGGGCTTGTGCGGCTTGTCGCGGCACAGGTGCGCGACCGGGACGTAGTAAAACTGGTAGGCGTAGCAGAGCAGAAATATCAGCATCAGAACGCCGTTCATTGCTTCGAGAAAGTCCATCTTATCCTCCTGTTTCCAGCGGCCCGCATACGCAGACGGCGCCCTTTGTCTTCGGAACGGTCGAATTATAGCCCGAAAACGGTTTAAGAAACAAGCAGGGAGAAGTTTAAGATTTGTTTAATACGGCCTGATGAAAGCCGTTCATTTAAGATTAGGTTAATGCTGCCTGATGTAAACTGTTTATTTAAGACTTGTTTAATACTGTCTGATGCAGGCCGTTCGTTTGAAACGGGCCTTTTGAAGCATCCGTGCGCCGTGCAAAGCGCGGCTCAGACCGCTAAAAAGTCAAGCTTGTCATGCGGGGAATGAAAGCCGTTCGTTTGAATCGAGCCTTTTGAA
>CAKTVW010000062.1 GCA_934630495.1 uncultured Oscillospiraceae bacterium | reverse complement strand
GGTGGAGATAAGCGGGATCGAACCGCTGACCTCTTGAATGCCATTCAAGCGCTCTCCCAGCTGAGCTATACCCCCATGGTATTGAGTGCTGTCCCTCAATGCAGATATATTATAGCAGATGCGCGGGAAAAAAGCAAGCACTTTTTTCGATTTTTTTCATAAATCGATCGGACTGCCGCAGAAGCGTCTAATCGCCGCGGAATCATCCCGCTTGCCGCAGAGGTGCAGAACTATCCCGCTCACCGCAGAATCGTCCGACTGCTGCACGGAAAGCGCCGGTGTTCTGTGTAGATTCTTTGCACGGCTGAGGCAGAGCACAATAAAACCGGAGAACTTCGTCCGTCATATATGCACAGCGGCCCGCCGCCTTATGTCATGTCGTCTACCTTCGGGAGATTCCAACGGTAGTGCGCGGCGAGCAGACGGATCACCATGACCAGCGCCATTGCAATCAGCATGGCCGCGTAGCCGGGGAGCACGCGCCATAACAGCGCGCAGCTCACAGCGCCCGCAAGAGAGGCACAGGCGTAAATGTGCTTGACCAATATGTACGGCGTATTCCCGGCCAGAACATCGCGCAGCATCCCGCCGCCGACACCGGTAAGGACCCCGACGAAGACCAGCAGGAAGGTGCTCCTGTTAGGAGAGAAGTCAAGTGCGTTCCAGATGCCCATTACGGTAAATACCCCGAGGCCGAGCGAATCCATGAAAAGCAGGACCGTATCGAAAACGAGATGGTTTTTGGTCAGTCGATGGCGGACCCACGGAATGAACAGAAGACAGGAGGTCACCGTGGCAACGACGGCCGACAGCGGATCGCGGAAGGCCAGCGGCGGCGTGATGCCGAGGATCACGTCGCGGAGGACCCCGCCGCCGATCGCCGTTATGACGCCCAGAACGATCACGCCGAGCAGGTCCATTCTTTTTTTCATGGCGGTCAGCGCACCGGACGCGGCAAAAGCGACCGTCCCGATGATTTCCAATACGGTAACAAATAGTTCCATTGTTTCCCTCCGAATCGGCGCAAAGCCGCTCCCGAAGCAGCGGACGATACTGTCCGACAGGCCGGAAACGGCTTTGTAATTATACTGCGGCGGTCACCGCGCGTCCGTCGGGCGCTTCGATGCGCTTGATAACGGCGCCGAGCTCCTGAAGCTTCCCGATCAGGTTTTCATAGCCGCGTTCGATGAACTCGACCTCTTCGATCACCGTTGTTCCTTCGGCGGCAAGCCCCGCGATCACCATCGCCGCGCCCGCACGGAGATCACAGGCGTGGACCGTGCAGCCGTGCAGCTTTTCAACGCCGGTAATAACGGCGGTTTTTGCCTCGACCTTAATGGCCGCGCCCATGCGGTTCAGCTCCGCGCAATAGCGGAAGCGGGTGTCATAAATACTCTCGGTGATCAGGCTGACACCCGCCGCCAGCGACATGCAGACGGCGATCTGCGGCTGCATATCGGTCGGGAAGCCGGGATAGGGAAGGGTTTTGACATTTGCGCGGCGCAACTTTCCGGTGCGCTGTACATGAAGCGCATCGTCATATTCCGTAACGCGCACACCCATTTCACGCAGCTTTGCCGAGATGGTGTCCATGTGCTTCGGGATCACGTTCTGGATCAGCACATCCCCGCCGACAGCGGCGACCGCCGCCATGTAGGTGCCGGCCTCGATCTGATCGGGGATAATGGAATAGCTTCCGCCGCGCAGCGACCTCACGCCGCGGACCTTGATAACGTCCGTGCCCGCGCCGGAGACCTTCGCGCCCATTGCGTTCAAAAAGTTCGCAAGGTCAACGATATGCGGCTCCTTCGCTGCGTTCTCAATGACGGTCGTGCCGACGGAGAGAACGGCGCCGATCATAATATTCATCGTTGCGCCGACCGAGACGACGTCAAGGTTCACGCGTCCGCCGCAAAGCCCCGTCTCGGGAGCGACGGCGCAGACATAGCCGTTTTGCAGCTCCACCGTTGCGCCGATTGCCTCAAAGCCCTTGATATGCTGGTCGATGGGGCGTGCGCCGAAGTTGCAGCCGCCGGGAAGCGCGACGCGCGCATGGCCGAAGCGGCCGAGCTGTGCACCGATCAGATAATACGACGCGCGGATGCGGCGCACGAGGGCGTCGGAGGCCTCCACGTCGCGGACACGGGAGCAGTCAATCTCCAGCGTGTTCGGACTTAAACGCCGAATGTCCGCGCCCATGTCGCTGAGGATCTCAAGCAGCAGGCGAACGTCGGAAATATCGGGAACATTCTCTATGCGGCAGGCTCCGTTGACCAGAAGCGTAGCCGGAAGAATAGCGACAGCCGCGTTTTTGGCGCCGCTGATCGTTACGGCTCCGGACAGCGGTCTGCCGCCCTGAATAACATATTGTTTCATATATCAAAGAACCCTCTCACAATAAGAGTATAAGGAGTATATGCAGTCTTGCAAAAATCACTAAGGCAAATTCAACCACTACGAGTATAGCACAGCGTGAAGCAATTGTAAAGAGAAATTAACAAATTGGGAACAGAAAATCATCAATTTGAATCAATTGCAGCGGCGGAGGCCCTTCGGATAATGATTTTTCAGAATGCCGTTTGCGCCGTAGGCCCAGCCGACCGGGAACCCGTCGACGCAAACCTGTGCCCATCCGCGCAAGGCCGCAGGGAGCGTTTCTCCGTGCAAATAGGCGGCGATCTCCGCGCTGTCGGCGGAGAACGAGAGCCGCTGCGGAAAATTCCCACAAGCCATTGCCAGCGCATGAGCGGGGACGAAGCGATTTTTGCGCACCTCGCCCAGCGCCGTCCCCGCACGCAGGACGCGCAGCCCGCGCAGAGACGGCAGCGTATGCGGCGCAAGATACAGGCTTTCGCCGAAAAGGAGCAGCGTTCCGTCCTGCGGAAGTCCGTTTTCGCGGAGGAAGCTCTCTGCGGCGGCAGGCATTGGCACGGACGGCTCACAGGCGATACGGCCAGCCGTTTCTGCGGAGGAGCCGCGCTGCAAAACGGCGGCGTAGTGCCCCTCTCCGCGCAGCTTGTGCGGCCACAGGCGGAAGGTATGCTCCAGCCCCACGGCGGGCTCTGCGATCCATTCGGGGCGTCCGCGATCAAACCACGGCGCGTCGACGGTGAGAACGGAAAAATCGTCGTGGGAATGCAGAAAACGGGAGACCACGCCTTCGTTTTCTGCGGGCGAGAAGGTACAGGTGGAATAGACGAGCCTACCGCCGGGCTTCAGCATTGCCGCCGCAGAGCAGAGGACCTCGTATTGTCTGGCGGCGCACATTGCGACCGTTTCCGGACTCCAATCCGCCGCGGCGGCATCCTCCTTGCGGAACATGCCCTCTCCGGAACAGGGAGCGTCGACGAGAATGCGATCAAATTGTCCGGCAAAGCGCTCGGCAAGCTTTGCGGGATGCTCGTTGAGGACCAGCGCATTTGTAATACCGAGGCGTTCCAGATTCGACGATAGAATACGCGCACGTTTCGGATGGATCTCATTGCATACCAGCAGACCGCGTCCCTTCATCGCGGCGGCGAGCTGGGTCGATTTTCCGCCGGGGGCGGCGCAGAGGTCTAATACCCATTCGCCCGGACGGGCATCAAGCAGACGCGCGGGAGCCATTGCGCTCGGCTCCTGAAGATAGTATACGCCGGCGTCGTGATAGGGGTGCAGACCGGGTCTGGACGCTTCCGTTAAATATCGTCCGCACGGCTCCCATGGGATCATATCGCCGCAAAAGGGGAGCGGCAGCGGTTCGCTCTTGAGCGGGTTGAAGCGGAGACCGGTGTTTCGCGGACGTTCATAAGCCTGAAGAAAGCATTCGTATTCGGCGCCGAGCAAACGGCACATCTGTTCCTGAAATTTCTCGGGAAGCATAAAAGACCTCCTGCTGCTGTTTTGTTCAGTATAGCATAGCCTTGCCGTGTTTTCAAGGAGCGCCGCGAAGAACCCGCGCGATCCGGCCGCTCCGAAAAATCTTTCGGAAAAAGTCAAATTTTTTATTTTTAGGACTTGACAAACTGCGATTGGCCTTATATAATTGTCAGCGTGCTTGACGCAAAGCTTACGCAGAGTCATCACCGCTGACAGCGGACGGTTTGGTATCGATCAGATGTGTCTTTACGGCTGTTGGTGTGGCTCGATTCCGATGCCGGTATAGCTCAGTTGGTAGAGCAGCTGATTTGTAATCAGCAGGTCGGGGGTTCGAGTCCGTCTACCGGCTCCACACTGTGTTATAGCGAAGCGTTGAGAAGTGAATATGGGGGAATTCCCGAGTGGCCAAAGGGGGCAGACTGTAAATCTGTTAGCAGTGCTTTCGGTGGTTCGAATCCACCTTCCCCCACCATCAAGAGGGTACGAAAAAGATGTACCCCGCAAAAAGCCCGATTTTATCGGGCTTTTTTGCTGCCTGAAAGCCGTTTTTCAGAGCGTCAAAATCGTAGATGTAAAATCGGCTTTTTCCCTTTGAAGATAGATACGAACTCAAGTAACAACAGAATACAGAACAAGAACGGCAGATAGTCACAAGCACTATCTGCCGATTTTTGTTGCCCTCGTAGCCAATCGTTTTGAAAAGAAACGGTTGGCTCTTTTTTTATGGCTCTCTGTCAATAGTTGGGGTAGAGACAAAAACACAAGTAATTAGGTCGTGTCGGGGAGTACTGCCCCGGCACGA
>CAKTVW010000061.1 GCA_934630495.1 uncultured Oscillospiraceae bacterium | reverse complement strand
GCATAGCGTTGAGTTCATTGAGCCGCGCCGTCTTGGTCTTCAGTTCATCCTCCTGGGGGAACGGCTTTTGAACCTCATCGTATCCAGTCAGGCCCAAGTCGATTTTTTGCACGTTCTTCAATCTCTGTCACCTCCTTCGTGAGTGCCTCATACGCTGCTGCCACTTTTCCGTTCTTGTCGTAGGAGAAGATGCTTTCTCCGGAAAGACTGCACTCCGCTGCTCTTACCGAAAAAGGAATTTCAGACTCGAACACGCGGATATTTTCTCCTACTGAAGAACGGAGCGATGTGATAATCGACTTGGCATTGTTCGTGCGGTTATCTACCATCGTCAGCAAAATGCCGTCGATCCTCAGTCTCGGATTGATCTGCCGCTTGATTTTCGCAATCGAGCGCAGAAGCAAGTTGAGACCTTTGGTTGACAGGAAGTTCGGCTGGGACGGAATAATCACACTGTCTGCCGCAGCAAGCGCATTGACCGTCATCATTCCCAGAGAAGGCATACAGTCGATAAGGATATAGTCGTAGTTCTTTCTCATGCCTTCGATACAGGATTTCAGAACGTACTCACGGCTCATAACATTAAACAGGCCCGTTTCCATACCGGACAGTTCAATATTAGAAGGAAGCAGATCAACGCCTTCATTATGGGCGATAATCGCATTGCCGGGAGGCTGTTCATCTTCTATGACCGATTGCATGAGCGAAGATAGCGATACATCCAACTCGTCAGGGTTCTTTATACCGAGGCTCACCGTGAGGCTCCCTTGCGGGTCAGCGTCAATCAGCAAAACCTTATTACCGGTGTTTGCAAGGCCCACGCCGAGATTAACCGTAGTAGTCGTTTTGCCGACGCCGCCTTTCTGGTTCGTGATAGCGATCACCTTACAGTTTTCCATGTGTTTTCCTCCTTTCTTGGAATTCACGACCCATTAAGCTAAGCTCTGGATCATGTAAAAGCGCAGTATTTGTTCTCAACGCCCTCTGCGCTATAGGAAGTCATCAAGCGACTGTGTGCTTCACAATCTCATAGGAGTCTCACCTCTGCCGGGTTCTCCGCCAGCCCCGTAGGGAAGTATCATTGTCCTCAAACCTGTCATGGCCATATCAGGAGCAACCCGATATTTACAACACTGGATTCTCGCAGGAGCGTACATGCTGCTCGGCTCATCAGTTTGATTAAGGTACTTGATGACCTGTTTATTTAATTTTCAAAGATCATGAAGCGGCACCTCTGTTAGTTTTTGAAGAGCCCCTTCACTAAGTAAGGAATTAGAGGGGGTGTTTTTATGGGTGCCCTTCAAAAAAATTTTTTCGGACAAAACAAAAAAGCCCTTGTGAAATCTTAGGTGATTCCACAAGGGCTACAAGATGGTTTTATTCGGTTTTCTTTACTTCACGTTGTGACAAAGCGTTTCAAATGAAAGAGATAGGCAGGATAAGCGCCGATATTGTTACCCCCAAATGCCTAAAAGTTGTTCCCGTGGTTGTCCCCGAAGTTGTCCCATAAAGACGAAAAAAGGGGAGTTGTCCCCGAGTTGTCCCCGGTAAAAACGATTTGGTTGGGTCAGGTTGAGCCAGAACAGGACAAAAAGAAAAACCCCGGAAAACCGCATGGTTCCGGGGTTTTTTGGCATTTTGAAGTCTCGATCAGCGCTTGCTGAACTGAGGTGCGCGACGAGCGGCCTTGAGACCGTACTTCTTTCTTTCCTTCATTCTCGGGTCACGAGTCAGGAAGCCTGCAGCCTTGAGCGTTGCGCGATACTCGGCATTCACGCCCAGCAGAGCGCGGGAGATGCCGTGGCGGATGGCGCCGGCCTGACCGGTAACGCCGCCGCCCTTGACGGTGCAGATGATGTCGACCTTGCCGACCAGGTCGGTAGCGACCAGCGGCTGACGGACGATCAGCTTCAGGGTATCGAGGCCGAAGTAGTCGTCGATCTCACGGCCGTTGATGATGATGGAGCCGGTGCCGTTTTCATAAACACGGACGCGGGCGATGGAGGACTTCCGTCTGCCGGTGCCGTACTGATACTGTCTTTTGCTCTCGTACATAGTCTGTTACCTCCTGATTAGTCCTGCGTCCAGGCTTCGGGCTTCTGCGCGGCATGGGGATGCTCGCTTCCGGCAAAGACCTTCAGACGGTTGATGGCGTTACGGCCGAGGGTGTTCTTGGGGAGCATACCCTTGACTGCCAGCTCCATGGCGAACTCGGGGCGCTCAGCCATAAGGGCCTTATACTTAGTTTCCTTCAGGCCGCCGATCCAGCCGGAATGACGGCGATAGAACTTCTGATCGAGCTTCTTGCCGGTGAGAACGGCCTTGTCGGCATTGATAACGATAACATAATCGCCGCAGTCGACGTTGGGGGTGAAATCGGGCTTGACCTTGCCGCGCAGGATGTTGGCGGCGATCACAGCGGTGCGGCCGAGGGGCTTATCCGCTGCGTCGAGGACGTACCACTTGCGCTGCACGTCTTCTTTTCTGACCAGGGTAGTGGACATGGAACTTTCCTCCGTATATCAAATAAATATTTTGACAAATTGCTGTTTCGCGCGTACAATAATCGCGCGAGAGTATTTATATCATGGTGGAAACCGGATGTCAAGCAGTTTTTTCGGAAAATTCATTTTCTGTCGCAAGAACTCTCATATTCTCTGTTTTCCTCTTGTTTTCTCTCGTATCCTCAAAACTCATTTTTCTGAAAAAGGGTGACTATATGCAAAAAATGATGGGACTGGTCCGCCGCTGTGTCGACGATTATCGCATGATCGCACCGAATGACAAGATTGCGGTCGGGATCTCCGGCGGCAAGGATTCTCTGACGCTGCTGGTGCTGCTGGCGGCGCTGCGGGAGTATTATCCCGAGCCGTACGAGCTGACGGCGATCACGATCGACATGGGTCTGCCGGGGATGGATTTTTCGCCGGTGGCGGCGCTTTGCGAGCGGCTGAACGTCCCCTACCGCGTTGTCAAGACCGAGATCGGGCCGATCATTTTTGACTATCGCAAGGAGAAAAATCCGTGCTCGATGTGCGCAAAGATGCGCCGCGGGGCCTTGAATCAGGCGCTTTTGCAGCAGGGCTTTACCAAGGTGGCCCTCGGCCATCACTATGACGATGCCGCCGAGACGTTCCTGATGAGCCTGATCTTTGAGGGGCGGCTGAGCTGCTTCCAGCCCGTGACGTATCTCGACCGCACCGGTGTTACGCAGATCCGCCCGATGCTGTATTTGACCGAGGGCATGATCCGCAACTTTGCCGAGCGGGAGAAGCTGCCCGTGGTACATAACGTCTGCCCCTCAGACAAGCATACCAAGCGTCAGGAGGTCAAGGAGCTGATCCAAACGCTCTCCGCGACCTATCCCGACATCAAGGAGCGCATTTTCGGTGCGATCCAGCGTCTGCCGCTTCCGGAATGGGGCGTGACGCCGCATCCGCGCGGCAATAAAGACGCGTCGGCCGCAGCAGGCGCACCATCCCCGGCGCAAAAGGAGGATGCACAGTGATCTATCTCGACAATGCGGCAACGACACGCCCCTGCAGAGAGGCGGTCGAAGCCGTTCAAAAAACGCTGACGGAGGACTGGGGCAATCCCAGCGCGCAGTATCATCTCGGCGTGGAGGCGGCAAGGCTTCTCCGTCGGTGCCGCGTCGCGGTCGCAGAGGCCATGGGCGCGGAGACGGATCGGGTCTGCTTTACCTCCGGCGGCACGGAATCGGACAACTGGGCGATCTTTTCCGCAGCCGAACGCCTCGGGAAGAAAAACAAGCACATCGTTACAACGGCGGTGGAGCACCATGCCGTTCTGCACCCCATGCAGAAGCTGCAGGAGCGCGGCTTTGAGGTCACGTTTTTGCAGCCGGACGCGCTTGGACGGATCACCGTCGAGCAGCTCCGTCAGGCGCTTCGGCCCGATACGATCCTCGTCAGCGTGATGATGGTCAATAATGAGTCCGGCGCAGTCATGCCGATCGAAAAAATGGCAAAGCTGACGCATCGGGTCTGCCCGGACGCGCTGTTCCATACCGACGCGGTGCAGGGCTTTTTCAAGATACCGTTCAGTGCGCGGAGCCTCGGCGCGGATATGATCTCGATCTCGGCGCATAAGATCCACGGTCCGAAGGGCGTCGGCGCGATCTATCTGTCGAAAAAACTGCCTCCGCTGATCTACGGCGGCGGACAGGAGGGCGGTCTGCGCAGCGGAACGGAAAATCTGCCCATGATCGCAGGGCTGGCCGCAGCCTGTGCCGCGCAGCTTCCGCGCCGCATGAGCGACATTGCCGAGCAGAACCGCCTGAAGGCGCTGCTGCAAACGCGTCTGGCGCAGACAGAGGGCGTAACGCTCCTCGGCGCGCAGGAAGCGCCGCACATCGTCAATTTGGCTGTGGCCGGGCTTCGCTCGCAAGGGCTGATAAATGCCTTGCAGGACCGCGGCTTCTGCGTCTCGGCGGGTAGCGCGTGCAGCAAGGGGCACCGCAGCCATGTTCTGGAGGCGATGGGGACGGACGCGGCGCTGATCGACGGTTCGATCCGCGTATCGCTGTCCAACGAGACGACCGAAGCGGACGTGCTGGCCTTTGCCGACGCGCTGCCCGAGGCGATCCGTTCCCTGCGCTGAAAACAAAACGCCCGCTTCCCGTGAAGCACGGCGGTCGAGCCGTACAACTCGGGCGTGCGGACTGCGGATAGAGACTGATAGAAAGGAACCAAAATGGGTATTTTTTCCGGAATTTTGCTTGCAAGTGACTACGACCACACACTGACGGACGAAAACGGGCACATCCCTGCGGCCAATTTGAATGCGATCCGACATTTTATAGCGGAGGGCGGGCGGTTTACCGTGGCAAGCGGCCGCAGCGTCAGCCTGCTCCGTCAGCCGATGCAGGAGGTGCCGTTCAATGCTCCGTGCCTGTGCTTCAACGGCGCGGCCTGCTATGATTTTGCGACAGAATCGCTGCTGTTTGCCGACATGCTGCCGCAGGAGATCGGCCCGGATTTTATCGAGGCCGCACGCGCCTTTGAGCCGACGCTCGGCATCGATCTGCAATCGGTCACCACGCATTACAGCGTCGGCGCCTCGTCGACGCGGGAAGCCTTTCTGCGCACGCAGGGGATCGCCGTCGTGCGTACCGAGGCGCTTCCCCCGCTGCCGTGGATAAAGATCGTATTTATTACCGGCGGTGTCACGGAAATGTTTTCCAAGGTGCTCTCCCCCGAGGAGTCCGAGCGGATGCAGCGTATGGAGGACTATCTGCGGCAGCATTGCGGCAAAAGCTGCTATATCGTTCGCTCCATGCCGCGTCTTTTGGAGGTCGGCGCAAAGCAGTGCAATAAGGGCCATGCCGCGCGGGAGCTTGCGCGGCGGTTGGGATGCCATACGCTGGTCGGCGCGGGCGACGCGCCGAATGATCGGGAGCTGCTGCTGGAAGCGGATATTTCCTTCGTCCCGTCCGACGGCGAGGAAAGCACCCGTGCGCTTCCGAACGTCCGCCTGACCGCGCCGTGCGGCGAGGGCGCCATTGCCGCCGCCGTCGCCGCGCTGGAGCAGTCGCTCAAATGAAAATAAAGGAGCTGCTGCGGCAGCTCAATGTCACTAAGTTAGGAACATTGTTATCAAATGCAACCCCATAATGAAAGAGTGCATTCCGCAAGGGATGCACTC
>CAKTVW010000060.1 GCA_934630495.1 uncultured Oscillospiraceae bacterium | reverse complement strand
CTTCAAAGATGTCAAGCTGAAGGAACTGCTGACGCTGGACAAAATATATGAGATCAAAGCGATCGATGACAACATCAGACTTTTGAGTTATACAGCGTTCCGAGCAGCGCAGACAACTACCCGGAGATTGTACTCGGCGCTGATATTGGATCAACAAAACAATCTGTCAAAAAAGGCGATGTTCTTCTCTGCAAAATCAATCCGCGGATAAATCGGGTCTGGAAAGTCTCAAAGTATACGGACCACTCTTTGCTTGCTTCGTCTGAATGGATTGTTATTAGAAATAGCGGACTAATTTCCAATTATTTAATGTGGTGTTTTCGGTCACCATATTTTCGCGGGTATATGCTTTCAAATGTATCGGGCGTTGGCGGATCGCTAATGAGAGCACAGCCAAAATTCGTTCAGGGATACCCTGTCCCTGTCCCTCCTCTCGCCGAGCAGCAGCGCATTGTTGACCGCATTGAAAGTCTGTTTGCCAAGCTGGATGAGGCCAAGGAAAAGGCACAAGCCGTGGTGGATAGCTTTGAAACCCGCAAAGCCGCTATTCTCCACAAGGCCTTCACCGGTGAACTGACTGCGAAATGGCGGGAAGAGCACGGCGCGATAGATAACACGGTTTTAATAGATGTCAAAAACTATTCGTCTAGTTGGCCGGTAAAAGAAAAAGACTTATTAAGCAGAGAACAAGCCAAATCAGAGATTGTAGTATTAGATAATGGGCACGAATGGATTAGATGTACAATTGGCGCAGTGGGTCGAGTGACTAATGGAAGTACTCCGCTCAGGAAAGAACCTAAGTACTGGAGTGGGAAAATTCCGTGGATTAGTTCAGGTGAAGTTAGAAATAACATTATTGAAAGCAGCAATGAATGCATATCAGAGGAGGGATACGCAAATTCCTCTGTAAAGTTGTAGCCTTGAGGTTCTGCGGATAGATATAGTGCGTCATTTGATTCCTCCAATCGTGGGTTCTGCGCCGCAGTATTCTTCGCAAAATTCCTGCGGTGTCTGATTGTAATCCTCTCGGAGCTTCTCTGCGATCATGTCTTTAATGAGCTGTGCTTCTTCCTTTGTCGGCTCGTAATCAAAATACGAGGAGCTGTCCTGTCGGCTGATCTCGCATTCGATCCGCAGAGAATCATTGAAAGGGTTGTAGCGACCGTACATATTGAGCCATGTGTCATCGTCCGAAGCGGTATCGATGTGGAACTTCCTGTCCACATCAAACCATGTCTCAACATACGCAATGATCTCACGGCCTTCATCGCTGTCGATCTGCATGTCATGGTCGATGGCGATATCGTCCCGAGTCAGTGCATTGTTTCCTTTCAAATTCTCGCCCTCCTTTGGACAAAAATAGGGCATCGCTGTTTGTGCGATGCCCGAAGTGGGGATATTCAGTTTTACATTGTCAATGTCGGTCCGGCTTCCTCCTGTTCCTCTGCAGTAACAAGTTCAAATGCGGGGCGAATGATCAGCTCATACCTTGCGTTCACATATACCTTGTAGAACTCCTTTTGCAGGTCGGAAATGCCGGGAACTTGATCGATGAAACTCTCAATCTCTCCCATATTGATTTTTGGTGCCATTCGCTTTAAGGCTTCATTGGCGTCTTCATTTTCGGTGTGACTCAAAAAGTCGTAGTAATTGATCTTTCGCCCGTTCTGCTTGATTGCAGAGGTGGGGAATTGGAAGACCCTTGCGTGAAGCTCGGCTTCATTGGAGAGCACCTTTTTCATCACCTTGTCATCAGCCTGCGGAAGCAAGCAGCTTCCACAGTCAAAGACGGGAGCAATTTCCGCTTCCCCTTTGCCGTCATCATAGAGGAAGCCCCAATTGCCGTTGTGTCGGTCAAAGTTTCCAAGCAGCGCATCTGCAATGAACATATTCCAGAAGTGCTCACGCAGCACCGTTGGGGAGACATACTGCTGCTTATCAATGGTGTCCATTACGTCAGAAAGCTCCGTTCCGCTTCCGTTGCTGTCAGAGTCAAGAACCGTGTTCTTGATGGAGCAGAAGTCGAGGAGCCGCTTGCCGCCTGCTGTAAAGTCCTTACAGGCGCAGACGAGTTTTTCTTTTCCCTTGACCGTGTAAGTGCCAAGCATTGTCTCCTGTGCTCTTATACCGAGCATATTGAAGATACTGCTAGCAATGTGTTCACTGATACAGCTATTCGTATAGGACAGGTCGGTCGGTTTTCCTTCGGCAGAGGGAGGGAACTTCAGCATATATGCTTCGCCATTGTATTCCACGGCGATCTTGCTTCCGTTTGCTCCGTTATATGCCCTGCCGGGAATCACCCTGCAATTCGTAAAATCAATCATACTCTCGCTCCATATAGATATTTTTTGCGCAGATAGTCTGCGTGTTCGGGGGTAATGATACCCTCACTGATTTCGGCCATGTTGATGCTGCCATAGAGTTCGCCCCACAAGCAGTCCATGAGTCCGCTGTGTGATTTCAGACCATCTTTATATGCATCCAGGTCATGCTGGAGATAGTCGGGCAGGCCGTATTCAAAGGCTTGTTCCCGTTCTGCCTGGCGAATGCCGCCCTCGGTCAGCAGCTCCATAGATACGCCGAGTGCTTTTGCCAGTTTATACACGGTTTCGGCGGAACACTTCTCCAGCTTTGTCTTTCCGCTGCAAATATCGTTGAGTGTAGCGTGAGGAACGCCGGACTCTACGGCAAGCCGATATTTTGTCATTTCTCGCCTTGAAAGCAAGTCTTCTATGATCATCGTGTTCGCCTCCTTTATCTATATTATATCGGCATACCGAAATAAAATCAAGGGGCTACGCAAAACTTCATAGAAAATTTGCTCTTTGCATCACTTTCCGGTCGCCCTGGCAACACTGCGCGTCAGATTGACGGCGGTGGTGGTTGCATGGACAACGCTCATCATGTTCACCTTGACGGAGCTGTCGAGTCCGAACTGCTGGGCGATGCGAGGCACCTCGTTGGCTGCGAGCATGATGCCGAGGCCAAGAAGCATGTGATCCGGGAAGGTGAGCAAGCCGAGGAACAGCAGCGTTGTCTGCATAAACGCCGTCAGACAGATTGCTGCTACCTGCTTACACCATTGGTTAAATCCATCGGTATATCCACGGGGAACGCTGAACATATACAGACTTCCAACCGCCATCTGAACAAGCAAGATGCCGCCGCGCTTGATGTTCTGGAAAAAAATCTTAATCACGCAGTAGGAAAAAGCGATCAGCGCAAGAATGTTGAACAGGTTGAAGCTGATATTGTTTGCTACAGAAAAGCTGCCGACCAGCACGCTGGTGCTTTCTCCGGCAAGGTCAATGCTTCGACCACCGGCGAAAATGGCAGACAGATCATGTGCAAAGGTGTTTTGCAGACTGATGCAGAATTTGTACAGTTCCACCGGAACCACGCCAACCAAGCTGCATGCAAAGAAGCCCTTCAGAATATTGATGCTTGTAGTTTTGAGATTGGCGCGGCCATTTTGGTATTCTATCGCCACATCGAATATGGCGACAACTGTGCCTGCAACAAACAGCGACCAGCCGAAAAGCGTAAAAAGTTTGATCGTTGCCTGCACCCAGGACAAGTCGAAGATTTCGGCACCCATGTTGCCCATCATGGTAAAAAAGTCAGCGACAGCTCCGTAGATGCTTTCATAGAGCCATTGGAGGATGGCATCAAAAATGGTGTTGGCAACCTGCGTACCGAGATACTCAATGGTATCTCCGATGGCGTTGCCGATGCCGGAGAAGATATCTCCAAGCCAGTCAAACATAGGTTTTCACCGTCCTTTCCGGAGGGGTTATAACGCTGCTCCAACTCACAAGATCGACCAGATATACAGGGGCGCAGTCAGAGTAAAGATGAGGCAGGCGAACAGTATGCAGGGCGCAGCGAACTCGAACTGGCCGTGTTTTCTGTACTCGAAATACGAGGTGCCGACCTTGACGAAGAACAGGACGGCAAGGATCATGTCGATCACAGGGAAAATCACATTGTTGACCACGGTCTGTACCTGTGATTTAGCCGCATTCCAAGTGCCCTCAATCGCACCGGAAACATCACCGGCCGCAAACGCAGTCGCACTGAACATTGTCACGAGCAGCACGCACAGCGTAAGGGAAAGAATGATCCGAAGAGATTTCTTTTTCATGTGCATTATCCTCCTAATACTTTTTTGATCTCGCTGTCTTTCACAGTACGGGTTTTGATGTTGAGATTCTTGCAGAAGTCGATTTCACGCTGCATCCCGGCGGTGATTTCATCTCCAAAAATCCACAGCTCATCGCAGAACCATAGCAGGCTCATCCCTGCGGAAAGGCCGATCTCACGCTCGCTTGGAGTATCGTCATTGAGGCAGAGCGCATAGAAATGCGGCACGACCGGAGCAGTGCCGCATTTCAGCGCATATTTGGCGAATCTCTTCGCTTTTTCGAGATCACCTTGGACATTCCCGCCGAGCGGTGCGCAGATATATACCTTCTTCATCATTAGGCTTCTCCTTACTTCTCGCCGTCTTCTTTCTTTTTCTTAAAATACAGCACAATACAGGCAAACGCGCCGCCGAGGGCAATACCGCCAAGCCCGATCCAGACACCGAGCTTGCTGTTGTCGCCGGTTTGCGGCACATCGGGCGGAGGCGTGATCGTCACCGTCTGATCCTTGTCCTCAATATCCTTGTGCGTGGTGATTTCCACATCCTCACGGTACAGGCTCTCAAAGACAACCAGCTTGGTGCCGGCGGTCAAATCGTGGGCGTCAAAGGTAAACGTCACCTTGACCTCGCCGTTCCTGTTTTCGGGCGTAAACTTGACCTCTGCGGTGATCGCCTCGCCGTTCACGGTAAAGACTTCGCCGGTTGCCTTGTTCATCAAAGTTCCGCGGATGGTGTACTCAGTGCCGCGGATGAGGTTGGTATAGGATACCACGTCCTCAATCGTTACCTTACCGGCAGTTGTGATCTCTTTCTTGCCGTCGATAGAAGCCGTGGTTTTAATCTCTGGGACATAAACGGTCACAGTCTGATCTTCATCTTCGATGTCAGCATGAACTGTCAGCTCCTTGCCGTCGCTGTAGAGGCTCTCGAACACAACAATATTTGTGTCCGTTTTAATGAGCTTCGCATCGAAAACGAACAGCACCTCCACGCTGCCGGAGGGCACTCCAGGAACGAAGGTCACCTCGGAAGTGATCTGCTCTCCGTTCTGGAGGAACGGCTCTCCGGTGGACTTATCCATGAGGATACCCTTCACGGCATTTCTGTGAAATAAAAAAAGAGCCAACCGTTTCTTTTCAAAACGATTGGCTCCGAGGACAACAAAAATCGGCAGGTAGTGCTTGTGACTATCTGCCGTCCTTGTTCTGTGTTCAGTTGTTACTTGGGTTCGTATCTATCCTCAAAGGGAAAAAGCCGATTTTTCATCTACGATTTTGAAACTCTGAAAAACGGCTTTTGGGTAGCGAAAAAGCCCGATAAAATCGGGCTTTTTACGGGGTACATCTTTTTCGTACCCTCTTGATGGCGGAGAGTTAGGGATTCGAACCCTAGAGACCTTTCGGTCTACAGCATTTCGAGTGCTGCACCTTCGACCACTCGGACAACTCTCCGTATCTATTTCCATCCGTGTTTTCTTCCAAAAAATTGCTCAAAAATTCGTTGGGGAGAAAACAGGAGAGAAAGCAAAAAATATTCGATTTTGAAATTTTGGGGGTTGAGATGTATCAACGGAAATCGGGGGGACGAAATTCACAGATCCCGCCGAAATTTCGAGTGCTGCACCTTCGACCACTCGGACAACTCTCCGTATACCTCAAGTGTAATCCCTGCTCCGGAAGAATGCAAGAAAAACACGCAAGAACGATATG
>CAKTVW010000059.1 GCA_934630495.1 uncultured Oscillospiraceae bacterium | reverse complement strand
GTGCTTTCGCACGATGCGAGTGTGCGTAGCACACGGGATTCTTGATTAAATCTTTTAATCAAGAATCAGTATTAGTATAAAAGCTCCATCCCGACGGTTTGCTGCCGGGATGGAGCTTTTTGCTATATATTTCGCGTGGTTATGCCGATCAGCGGCCGTTTCGCAGTGCATCGAGCGCTCTGCGGATCGCTGCGGGAGCCTGTACAGGCTCCGTCAGGGAGGCAACAGCCGCTTCCATCGGGCACGGGCCGTCTCCGCTTCGGTTGACGATCGACGGGACCAATGTGCCGTAGGCCGCTTCGATGCCGCGCTCCTGCAAAAGCGTGAGCGCCGCAGAGGACATGACCTCGCCGTAGACCGCGCGGACGCCCATCAGGGTCAGAAGCATGGCGGCGGCTTTTCCGACGATGCGGTCCGCCGCGCACATATCGGCGGCGTTTTCTCCGCTTTCATAGCGCTCCAAAAGCGGCGCAATGCCGCTTTTTTTGCTGGTCAGAATGCGGTCGCGATCGCATAGAATGCAGGTATAGCCGCGCTGTAATAAGGTCGTTGCACGTTGCAGCTCTGTCATTGTGCGCCCTCGCAGAGATAGAATACGAGCTGAACGGTGGTATCGTTGAGCTGTGTCAGCATAACATAGTTCTCGGTCGAGCCGTCGCGCCACACGGCGGTCGTACCGTCGCTGCCCATGGAAGGCTCACCGTACCACGAGGTGACGGCGGTGCGAATTTCCCCGGCGACCTCGTCAAGACGCTCGTCGGCGGAGTAGGTACAGGAGATGCGGTTGTTTTTCTCGTTAAAGGTGTACTGCACCTGCGTGAAGAACAGCTCCTCGAGAGAAACGTTGTTGTAGACATAGATCGTCACGCCGTCCTGCTCGGTGCTGAAATCCTCGGCGCGGCCTTCCGCAGCGGTCATGTCTTCCGTGGTAAAGTCGGCGGTTTTCAGACCCTTATAGTTGATGACGCTGTGGTCGGTCTGCTCATCTTCCGGCTCGGTGGGGTCGTCGGACTGAGACGGCTGCGTGCTTTCCGTCGCGGAGGAAGGGTCGTCTGCGGTCGGCTGTGCGTCGTCGCTGCGCGTGCAGGCGGCGAATGCCAATACCGTCAGCAGGCAGAGCAGACATGCGAGCACTTTTCTAAAGCTTGCGGACATAATAAAAACTCCATTCCGTCGCTATGATGTTGTGATATCGGAATTTCCCCAGCGACATTGAAAATTCCTTTCACGGCAGAACGACCGTTTTCCGGACGGACGCCGTTGTGCAAGAAATTGCGGCAGGTTTCCGCTGAATGCGGTCTTACGGGAAGTATGCCCGATTTTTCCGAAGCTTAACGGGGTCACCGAAGAAGCTTGGAAAGCGGCTTGCAGGCGAACCACAGACCGATGCCGAGCGTCGCCATCACGCCAAGCTCTCCCAACCCGACGAACAGCGCGTTCGTCCAGAAGGACATTTCCGACAGGTAGATCGTCAGCTCGCCGCCGACCAGCAGCGCGTTGCATACGACCGGCATCATCAGGGCGGGCAGCGGCAGCTTCCAGACCAGAACGTTGCGCAGCCGATACATCGACCATGTGGCAAGGAGCGTCGCAAGCGTACCGATAAAGAAGTCGAGCGGCAGCGTACCGGCAAACAGCAGATTGCTCAGCAGGCAGCCGAGCGTCAGGCCGTAGACCGCGCTGGGCGTGAACAGAGCCAGAACGCATAACGCTTCGGAGGCGCGGAACTGGATCGCCATGGAAGCGGACTCCGGAAACAGCACGCTCTGCAAAAGCGTCAGGACAAAGTAGAGCGCGGCGATGACCGCCGCTTTGGTGATAAAACGGGTAGCTTTCATGTTAAATTTCTCCATAGTTTTATTTTTCGACAGGATGGTTTCGAACTGTCGTCCGTAACGGCGGCACAGCGCCGCACCACGGTCAATATATTCTACATGAAAAGCGGCGATTCGTCAAGAAGGTTCCGTATAAATCCTTGGCATTCTGAAATCCTAGTAGCAGGAACGATCACACGGCGGAAGGAGGCACAAAGATGCGTCGGATGGCAGCGCTCTGGTTGGCGGCGATCGTGTGCCTTTTCAGCGCCTGTGCGGCGCGGAGTGACGCGATCACCGTCATTTCCCGCGAGGAAGGCTCCGGCACCAGAAGCGCGTTCAACGCCCTGTGCGGCTTGGCGGAAAACGCCGTCACGCCCACTGCGGAGGTCAGCAGCTCGACGGCGGTGGTCTTGCAGTCCGTTCTGCTCGACCCGAACGCGGTCGGCTATCTTTCCCTCAGCGCGGTCCCGAAGGACGTCAGGGCCTTGGCGATCGAGGGAGTGCTTCCCGCCGCGCAGGCCGTGCGCGACGGGAGCTATCCGCTGTCGCGGGTATTCTATGTGGCGTTTGCCCATGCGCCCACACCCGTAACGGAGGATTTTCTGCGCTATTTGTTCAGTGCGGAAGGGCAGGAGACGGTCGCGCGGGCGGGCTATGTTTCCGGTACGGATACCGGCGCGTTTGTATCGGCGCATCCGCAGGGGACCGTGACGGTCAGCGGCTCGTCCTCGGTGGCGCCGGTCATGGAAAAGCTGGCCGAGGACTATGAGAGGCGAAATCCCTCGGCAATGATCCGCCTGCAAATTTCGGACTCGAGCACGGGGATCCGTTCTGCACAGGAGGGACTTTGCGAGCTTGCGATCAGCTCACGCGCGCTGTCCGAGGAGGAAGCGGCGGCCGGGGTCCGGGCGCTTGCGCTCTGCCGCGATGCCGTCGCCGTGATCGTGCATCCGAGCAACCCGTGCGAGGGGCTGGATCGTGGGCAGCTTCGCAGAATTTACGCTGGCGATATCACACGCTGGAGCGAGCTGACGGAAGGACGGTAGATGCAATTATGACACGCGCGAGGGAAAATGCCGCACGGCTGCTGTTTGCGCTGGCGGCGGCGGTCGGCGTGGCGGCGGTCCTGATGATCGTGCTGTTTCTGCTGGGCAGCGCCGTCCCGACGCTTCGGGAGATCGGGCTGCTGCGTTTCCTGTTCGGGCGCATCTGGTCGCCGTCTCAGGGACGCTACGGAATCGCGCCCATGCTGCTTGCAAGCCTGTATACCACGGCGGGGGCACTGATGATCGGAGCGCCGCCTGCCGTGCTGTTTGCGATCTTTCTTACCTATTACTGCCCGAGGCACCTGCATCGGGTCCTGCGGGGTGCGGTGGAGCTGCTTGCGGGGATCCCGTCGATCGTCTACGGGCTGTTTGGTCTGACGGTGCTTGCGCCGAGCCTTCGCCGCCTGTTCGGCGGGAGCGGCAAGGGACTGCTGACGGCCTCGGTGATGCTGGGGCTGATGATTCTTCCGACCGTCGTAAGCCTTTCCGAAGAGGCGCTTCGTGCCGTTCCGCGCGCCTGCTATGACGGGGCGCTTGCCCTCGGCGCGACGCGGGAGCGAAGCGTCTTCTCCTCGGTGCTCCCAGCGGCCGCGACGGGCGTTTTGTCCGCAGTGATCCTCGGCATGGGACGCGCGGTCGGGGAGACGATGGCGGTGGTCATGGTGGCGGGCAATCAGGCGGTCGTTCCAAAGTCCCTGACGGGCGGCCTGCGGACGCTGACGGCGAATATCGTGCTGGAGATGGGCTACGCCGTCGGGCTGCACCGCCGCGCGCTGATCGCCTGCGGTCTGGTCCTGCTGAGCTTTATTCTTTTGATCGAGCTTTGTCTTTCGGCGCTGAAACGGAGGCGGCTGTGAAAGCATTTTTTCAGAAAACAGCCGTATATCTGGCGGCGGCAGCGGTATGCGGGGTGCTGGGGCTGCTGGTCGGCAGTATTCTGGTGCGGGGACTGCCGCATCTGCGGTGGAGCCTCTTTTCGTGGAATTATTCGTCGGAAAATCGGACGCTGCTGCCCGCCGCGATCAACACGCTGACGGTCGTGGCGGCAACGCTGCTGCTGGCGCTCCCGCTCGGGATCGGCGGCGCGGTCTGGCTGACGGAATATGCCCGTCGGGGAAGCCCGGTCGTCCGACTGGTGCGCACGACGGCGCAGACGCTTGCCGGGATCCCGTCGATCATCTACGGTCTTTTCGGCTATCTTGCGTTTGTGCTGGCCTGTGGGCTGGGCAATTCGCTGCTCTCCGGGGCGCTGACGCTGGCGATCATGGTGCTGCCGACGCTCCTTCGCGCGACGGAGGAGGCACTGCGCGGCGTTCCCGATGCTCTGCGTGAGAGCAGCTACGCCATGGGCGCGGGAAAGAGCCGGACGGTCTTTCGGGTCGTGCTGCCCGCCGCCGCGCCGGGAGTTCTGTCGGGCGTGATCCTTTCCGTCGGGCGGATATTCGGCGAGACGGCGGCGCTGATCTACACTGCGGGGACGGTGACAGGCGTGGCCGACGACCTCTTCGGCTCCGGGCGGACGCTTGCGGTGCATCTTTACTGCCTGCTCAACGAGGGACTTTATATGGACGACGCCTATGCGGCGGCAGCGGTCCTGCTGCTGATGGTCGCGGGCATCAACGCGTTGTCCTCCGCCGCGGCAAAGCGCCTTGCGGGCAGATATTCGTGGGGGACGGAGAATGGATAAATTTGTGATCGACGATCTGAACGTGCAATACGGCGGCTATCGGGCGCTCAAGCATGTCTGTCTGCACATCCCCACGCGGCGTGTGACGGCGCTGATCGGGCCGTCCGGGTGCGGGAAATCGACGCTGCTCAAGACGCTCAACCGCATGAACGATCTGGTCGAAAACTGCCGCGTTCAGGGTGCGGTACGGCTTGACGGACAGGATATCTTCGGCGGCATGGACGTCAATCTCCTGCGCAAGCGCGTGGGCATGGTATTCCAGCGCCCCGCACCCTTTCCCATGAGCATTTACGACAATGTCGCCTTCGGCCCGAGAACGCACGGCGTACGCCGACGCGCCGTGCTGGACGAAACGGTCGAGGGGGCGCTGAAGGGCGCGGCGCTCTGGGACGAGGTAAAGGATCGGCTCAGACAGCCCGCCGCCGGACTGTCCGGCGGGCAGCAGCAGCGGCTGTGCATCGCGCGGGCGCTTGCCGTCGAGCCGGAGGTGCTGCTCATGGACGAGCCGACCAGTGCACTCGATCCCGTTTCCACCTCCCGCATCGAGGAGCTGACAATGCTCCTGAAAACGCGTTACACGATCGTTATTGTGACGCATAATATGCAGCAGGCGGCGAGAATTTCCGACCGCACGGCGTTTTTTCTTGCGGGAGAGCTGATCGAGTACGATAAAACGGAGCTGCTGTTTTCCATGCCGAGGAAAAAGCAGACCGAAAACTATATCACCGGGAGGTACGGCTGATGCGCGAGCGGTTCATGGGGCAGCTTGCTCTGCTGCACGAGCAGCTTACCGATATGGGCAAGCTGTGCGAGGAGGCGATCGGCGCTTCAATGCGGACGCTGGCAGGGGAAAAGGCGGCGGCCGCGCAGACCGCCGAGCTGGAGCAGCGCATTGACCGCGCCGAGGACGCCATTCAGTCGCTCTGCCTGCAGATCCTGCTGCGGCAGCAGCCGGTTGCGGGCGATCTTCGGACGGTCTCGGCAGCGCTGAAAATGATCTCCGATCTGGAGCGCATCGGAGATCAGGCGGCGGATATTGCCGATATTGCCCGTGCGCTCCCACCCAATTTGCCGCGCAGTGTGACGCATCTGCGGGAAATGGCCTCGGCGGCATCCAAAATGGTAACGGACAGCGTGGAGGCCTTTGTGCGGCAGGACGCCGAGCTTGCCCGCCGCACGCAGCGCGAGGACGACCGCGTGGATGCGTTGTTTGATGAGGTAAAGACGGAGCTTGCCGCGTGGATCGTACACGACCCGACGGAAGCTTCGCAATATTTGGAGCTTCTGATGGTCGCAAAATATCTGGAACGGATCGGAGATCATGCGGTCAACGTGGCACAGTGGGTCGAATATGCACTGTTCAGACGCTGAAAACGCTTGCATTTTTGACGGCGGGATGATAAAATAAAGTGTCGGTCGGCCGTTCCGACCGCACAGCGTGCTCCAAATCGGTCGGAGCATCGGCATTCTAAGGCAACACCGCATAATTGCACCTTCCGCCTTCGCCGGATATTTTTCGCCGATCCAGCGGTTTGAAAAGTTT
>CAKTVW010000058.1 GCA_934630495.1 uncultured Oscillospiraceae bacterium | reverse complement strand
CAAAGACGCCGCCAATCGACGCAAGGAGCAGCGTCAGCGCAAGCAGCAGCGCGCAGGCGCGGCATGTTATCTTCATTCCCCGGCCTCCTATCGGCGTCGGACATGCTTTCCGCGCCGCTTTTTCTAATACTGATTCTTGATTAAAAGATTTAATCAAGAATCCCGTGTGCTACGCACACTCGCATCGTGCGAAAGCACGCTGCGCCGTCTCATGCAGAATCTGACGCGCCCTTGGCGCTATAAAAAGCTTTTCAAGCTTTTTAACAGATTCTAGTATAATGTCCCTATTCTACACCGACCGGCCGGAATGTCAAGAAATGCTGTCCGTCACCCCGAGAAAAACGGGCATTTCCATCGCGCAAAGCACGGTCAGCCGGTGGGGTCCTTCTTCCACGTCTTAACGACGGGCGTTTCGCGCAGGCGCTTGAAGAAGCCCTGCAAAAGCTCCCGCGATTCTGCTTCCAGCACGCCGCCCGTTACCGTCGGCCGATGGTTGTAGGGGAGTGCGAACAGGTTCGTCAGCGTGCCGCACGAACCGGCCTTCGCGTCGGCCGCGCCGTAGACTACGCGCGGAATGCGGGCGTTGATGATCGCCCCGGCGCACATCGGGCACGGCTCAAGCGTAACATAGAGCGTGCACCGCCACAGCCGCCAGCCGCCCAGCGTCCGACAGGCCTCGTCGATGGCCTCCAGCTCGGCATGGCTGAGCGCGTTTTTTGCGGTTTCGCGGCGATTGCGTCCGCGCCCTACGATCCGATCGCCGTCGACGACCACGCAGCCGACCGGCACCTCGCCTGCTTCTGCCGCCTCGCGCGCCAGCGCCAGCGCCTCGGTCATAAATTTTTCGTCCATGCGGCCACCTCTCTTTTTCTCCATGATAGCCGATTTTTGCTCCGCCGTCAACTCCCCGCTCAGAATTGTCGACAGAAGCAGCGCGCCGTCCTCGCGGGACACGGACAGCGCCTCGCTCCCGTGCGTCAGAAGCGTGCGGAGCTTGCCCGCGTCACAGGGCAGGCTTTCGCCCGTGAGCAGGAAATCGGTGCTCACGCCGAAGAGCCGCGCCATTCTGACCAGCAGCGGCATGGGCGGCACGCGCCTGCCCTGTTCGTACATTCCGACCGCACTCGGACTGATCTTCAGCGCCGAGGCCAGCCGCCGCTGCGACAGCCCCGCGCTCCTGCGAAGGACCGCGATCCGCATTCCGAGCATTTTTCATCCCTGCCTCTCCGTCCGCATCATGCCGTTTATCCGACGAATATCCGAATGAAGCGATAATTTACATGGTTGAATTTCGGGCCTTGTCCGACCCGCCGCTATTACCGTACCACACCCGTGGTGCGGTTTTTCGTTTTTTTTGCCGATTCGGAAAAAATGCTTGACATTACACAGATCGTGTAGTACACTTGTCGTGTAGAAATGGAAAAATTTGGAAATCATTTTTAGCCAATTTCTTTCTTATTCTCCTTTCATAACGGTAATCGGATGTGAAATGCCTCGCTTGGATAAGCTGAACCAAGCATGGGCAGCGACGCGAACGACAAAAACCGACAGCAGCGGGACAGGCTCTGTACAGAACGGGAAAAACCGTCCGGAGCTTGGGGCGGCCCGCATCTCCTGCATGTCGGCGGCCGCGCGCCTGCCGAAGGAGGTGAATCCGGTTGTCGAAATTCGAAGCCGTGTGCTGGTGCGATTACTGCGGCGCGGAGCTGGAGAGCGGGAGCCTTTGCTATCGCCTCGACGGGCAGTGCATCTGCCCGGACTGTCTGGATGCCTATGCGCGAAACTGCTTCCGCTGGGCGCTGGAGGTAGTCGTATGAGGCTGGCAGAGCTGTCCGAGGGCTATCTCGCGGCGGCCGCGCTGCTGCGCCGACGCCTGCAGGAGCTGCGCCTTGCGCTGCAGGCCGCGCAGTCGCCGCAGGAACGCGCCGCTCTGCGCCACGAGATCGCCGCGCTGGCCCCGATCCTGACCCAGTGCCGCGAGCTGGCCGAGCTGACCGCACACTACTATGAGAGGAGCTATTACCGTGACGAAAAATACATTCTCTAGCTACAGCGACCTGCGGCTGCCCCGCGAAGCACAGCTTCGCCGGATGCGGCGCGTGATCGACTGCGAGCTGACGGAGCTTCAGCGCAGTGTGCTGGAGGCCGTCTACTTCGGCGGTATGACGCAGGCACAGATCGCCGCACAGCGCGGTGTCAGCCGCTCGACGGTCTGCCGCACGCTGCACCGCGCGGAAACGCGTCTGCGGCGCTTCCTGCGGTATTGACCCGCCGCAAAAAACGACATAACGCACTGCATAAAAAGCTCCCCTTCGGACAGGCTAAGTCCGGAGGGGATTTTTTATGGAAAGACCGCAGAAAGCGCCGACGCACCACGGCGATATCAAGGATCCCAAGCTGCCCGTGATCCACGGGCAGAGCGCGTGGGACCGCGGCATGGCGCACGCCTGTCCCGCGCCGCTGCCGCATCCGCAGGAGCCGCTGCAAAACGGCCCGTTTCCGCAGTGAGCGCAGGCTCATAGATCTTCGCAGCATCGGCGCAAAAAAATATCGGCGTCGGGCGAAACCGCCCGACGCCGATTATTATTACAGAATTAAGCCTTGCCGTCGCAGCCGAGGACGTCGATGATCTTATGCTTGACCATCTGCTTGATGTTCTCGCGGGCGGGCTTGAGGTACTGACGCGGATCGAAATGATCCGGATGCTCATTGAAATACTGACGGATTGTGCCGGTCATTGCAAGACGCAGGTCGGAGTCGATGTTGATCTTGCAGACGGAAAGCTGAGCGGCGTGACGCAGCTCGGCCTCGGGAACGCCGATGGCGTTGGGCATATTGCCGCCGTTCTCGTTGATCATCTTTACAAATTCCTGCGGGACGGAGGAGGAGCCGTGCAGCACGATCGGGAAACCGGGCAGGCGGTGGGAGACCTCTTCCAGGATGTCAAAGCGGAGCGCCGGGGGAACAAGGATGCCGTCGGCATTGCGGGTGCACTGCTCGGGCTTGAACTTGTAAGCGCCGTGGCTGGTGCCGATCGCGATCGCCAGAGAGTCGACGCCGGTCTTGGAAACAAATTCCTCGACCTCTTCCGGGCGGGTGTAGGAGCCGACAGCGTGGCTGACCTCGTCCTCGATGCCGGCCAGCGTGCCAAGCTCGCCCTCGACGACGACGCCGTGGTCGTGCGCGTACTCGACGACCTTGCGGGTCAGGGCGATGTTATCCTCGAAGGAATGGGAGGAGCCGTCGATCATAACGGAGGTAAAGCCGCCGTCGATGCAGCTCTTGCAGGTTTCAAAATCGGGGCCGTGATCCAGATGCAGAACGATGGGGATCTCGGGATTTTCAATAACAGCCGCTTCCACCAGCTTGACGAGGTAGGTGTGGTTGGCATAGGCGCGTGCGCCCTTGGAGACCTGAAGGATCACGGGAGCCTTCGTTTCCGCGCAGGCTTCGGTGATGCCCTGCACGATCTCCATGTTGTTGACGTTGAAGGCGCCGATGGCGTAACCGCCGGCGTAGGCCTTCTTGAACATTTCGGTACTGGTTACCAGAGGCATAATCAAACACTCCTTTGTATATTGGGAAAGCGAAGGGTTTTGCGCCGCCTTCCTTAAGGAAGCTCTCGACGACCGCTCTTGTCGAGTTTATCAGAGCTTCCTTAATTTTTCGCCCATATTATAGCATAAACCGCTGAGAAAGCAAGAGTAACGGCTCGATTTTTCCCTTTCGCGCGGAAATATTTTGCGCGATAAAGACGCGTAACGAAAAAATAGCGCTGCTATTCCACGGCGTACCAGCATTCTCGGACTTCTCCCTCGGAGAAGCCCAAGCGGTCGTACAGGCGCATGGCGGGCAGATTTTCGCGGGCGCAGAGCAGGCGCAGACGCTCGCCCTGTGCGCACTCGGCCAGCGCACTTACGCAGTCCGCGCCGCGATGCGGGACAAGCGCCGCCACCGCCTCAAGGCAGTCTCCGGAGAGGCGGCCGAGGCCGATGCGCGCTTCGCCGTCAAGGACCCAGTAAGCGCCGCCTGCGTCCGAAAGGCTTCGGGCGGCGGGAACGGCCGCAAAACGGCGGTTATACAGCGCCGTCCAGCACGCATTTTCCGCTTCCGCGACCGGGACGGCCCGCGCCGCAGCAGGCGGGAGCGCGCTTCGCGCAACGCTGCGCTCGACGAGGCAGGTATAGAGCGGGTAGGCGGAAAAGTCCGCTTCGCCCGACGCATAGACCCGTCTTGCGCCGACGGCGCGGCAGAACGCCGCCCCTTCGCGCAGGAGCGCGGAAAGCTCGGTGAAAACCGCCCGCACCAGCACAAAGCCCTCGCCGCGTGTTGGGACCTCGCGCAGGATCAGCGTGGCGATCCCCTCCGTGCAGGAAAAAACCGGGATATCCTTCATTTACAGCAGACTTTCGTCGTACACCGCGCGGCTTCCTCCGACAAATTTCGGACGTACGCGCGCCGCAAGCACGATCGCCTCGCCGATGCGGTCGATGCCGAGCCGGAGCGGTACGGCGACCTCCTTCAGGTGCATCCCGATCAGCGTCCCGCCGATGTCCAGTCCCGCGTCCGCGCGGATATGCTCCACGGCGATCGGCTCACGGAAGGCACGATAGGCGGCGGTGGCAAAGGAGCCGCCCGCCTTGGGCTGCGGAATGACATTGACACGCTCGGCGCAGGGCAGCGCCTCGCGCTCGACGATCAGCGCGCGGTTCAGGTGCTCGCAGCACTGCGCGGCGAGATAGATCCCCTGCGCGCTAAGCACATCGTAGATCGCGGAAAAGACAGCCTCCGCGACCTCGGGACGGGAATCCGAGCCGATGCGGCTGCCGCAGATCTCGCTTGTGGAGCAGCCGACGACGACCAGATCGCCCTTTTTCAGCTTGGCTTTTTCGCAGAGCAGCCGCGCGGCCTGCTCTGCCTGCGCCCGCAGCTCGTTCATTTTCAGCTCATCCATTGGTGCTCATTCTTCCCAATGCCTTGCTCTCCTGCAAGGCGGCGACAAGCGCAAGGGCGGCGACGATGCCGATCACGCCCTGCAAAAGGTTGCCGGGAATGCTCGTCGCGGCGGCAAGGCCCTTTCCGAGTGCGATCCACGCATAGACAAAGTAGCCCAGGACCATCCAAAGCTCTGCGGCGACGCCGCCGACCAGACGGCCGAGATAGGAATGCTTCTTACCGAGGCGCTGATAGAGCAGCGCGGCGATCACGGCCATCAGCGCCTTAATGACCAGCGTGCCGGGGATATAGTGCGGGTAGCCCGCCAGCAGGTCCGCCAGCGCGGAGCCGATGCCACCGGCAGCGGCGCCGAACCACGGGCCGAGGACCCATGCGCCCAGCAGGACGAAGCAGTCGCCGATATTGACGTAGCCGTTCGTGGCGGGCATCTGGATCTGAATCAGCATCGTCGCGATGCAGGTCAGCGCGGCAAAGAGCGCCGTAAGCACCAGACGGTACAGCTTCTTGTGTTTCATCATTTTTTGAACATCTCCGTTTTCTGTGATATATCGATCAGCTTTCCGTGATCTCGAGGACTTCCATCGGGCACGCCCTGACGCAAATGCCGCAGGCAATGCACTTTGAGGCGTTGGCCATATCCGGCTCGTAGACGATCACGCCGAACGGACAGGCCGCCTTGCACTTGCCGCAGCCGACGCAGAGCTTTTTATTGAGCATGTAGACGCCGGTTTTGGGATTCTGCGTGATGGCGCCGTGCTCACAGGCCGCTTCGCATTTTCCGCACTGCACGCAGGTCATCGGGCGGACCTTTCCCGCGCGTTCCACGATCCGGACGCAGGACTTGTCCGGATGAAATTCCTTATAAAAAGCGTTGGAGCAGGCGCGGACGCATTCCAGACACGCCATGCACTGTGCGCCCTTTTTAACAGTAAGCTTTTTCATGATCGGTTTACCTCTCGTTTCTTTCAGAGCCGCGCAGAGCGCCGACCCCTTCTGTGCCCTCATTATACAGGCCGTTGCCGCGTAAATCAAGTTTTTCGGCAAATTCTTTTTTCCGCGCGATTATTTTCCATGAAGCGGGAGATACTATGCAGGCAAAGAGCGAGGCTTTGAAGCGGCGGTCTGCGGCGTTTGACGGTTCCGTGTCGGCCGTGTCCGTTTCCGCGTCGGGGCTTTCGCGCAATATACAGCCGCTTATGCGGCGGAACGGAGAGAAGCATGAAGAAAATTATTACTCTGGCAGCGGCGCTTACGATCATCATGACCCTTCTAAGCGGCTGTACGGACGGTGGAAACGCCTCTACCAGCGGAAACGGCATGATCGAAGGTACGACGACGGGCGCAACGGCGGGCATCACGCCGCGCGAAACGCAGAGCACGAGCGGAACGAGCAGCGAAATGACGACCGAGCACACAAGCGATACGGCAAGCGCCTCCGAGCGCGACACCGCTCGCGGCACGGACGAAACGGGGTCCACCGACGAGGACAGTCCTGCGGCAGGCGCACGGCGCGGCGGCGCCCCGCGCTTCTGATACTGATTCTTGATTAAAAGATTTAAGGCAGCACCGCATAATTCAGCGAGAGCATTCGGCGAGAGATTTTTTGTCGGGCCAAGGTT
>CAKTVW010000057.1 GCA_934630495.1 uncultured Oscillospiraceae bacterium | reverse complement strand
TATCGCTGGTTTTTGGGCTATGGGCTGCTGGAGGAGATCCCGCACTTCGCGACGGTGAGCTATGCTTTCTGCAAGCGTTTTCCGGATGAACTGACTACTGAAATTTTCGAGCACATCCTCAACAAAGCGCTGAATAACCGAATGGTCGACCCGAGCACGATTTTCATTGACGGCACCCATATCAAGGCCAGTGCCAACAAGAAGAAGTTCCAGAAGGCGCAGGTCGCGAAGGCAGCAAAGGTCTATTCCGGGCAGCTACGCAGAGAGGTCAACGAGGAAAGAGAAAAGCTGGGCAAGAAGCCCATCGAAGATGACGATGACGAAAATCATCCCCAAGGCGGCGGCGGAGAAACGGTAGAAAAGACGGTTTCCACTACAGACCCGGACTGCGGAATGTTTGTAAAAGGCGAGCATGAGCGGCAGTTTGCCTATGAAGCACATACGGCCTGTGACAAGAGAGGGTTTGTTCTGGGAGTGGAAGTGACCGCCGGAAATGTCCACGACAGCGTGGCATGGGACAAGGTGTATGACGAGGTAACAAACCGCTTCGACGTTCAGTTCGTAGCCATGGACGCAGGCTACAAAACACCGTGGATCGCAAAGAAAACCATAGAGGGCAGCAAAATCCCGATACTTCCATACACAAGATACACCGGCAAGAAGGATCGTTACAAGCCATGGGAATACACCTACGACCCTGCAAATGATACCTACATCTGCCCTCGGGGCGGGATACTAAGACATACGACCACCGACCGGGAGGGGAAACGAACCTACCGAAGCACACCGGCGCAGTGCAGAGATTGCCCCTGCAAGGCGAAATGCGGCGCAAATGAAAAGGGGCAGAAGGTATACACAACGCACATCCGGCAGGAACATCTGGATCTAGTCGAACAGATACGAAAAACGGATCGTGCAAAAGAAATTTATGCACAGCGCAAAGAAACCATTGAACGGGTTTTTGCGGATGCAAAAGAGAAACACGCGATGCGTTATACACACCACCGAGGCTTGGCCGCCATTACGCGATGGGTCAGGCTTAAATTTGCTGCCATGAATCTGAAAAAGCTGGCAAATTGGAGTTGGAAAAACTCCTTTTCCCGGTTTATATTCGTTTGTTGTTTCCTAAATTGCAAGAAAACCCCCGCTTTCGTCACTTGAAAGCAGGGGTTCTTTGACAGTCTGAGACTCCCGGGCTGCTTTTAGCAGCCCGGGAGTTTCTTTTACCGCCTTGTTCTAATACTGATTCTTGATTAAAAGATTTAATCAAGAATCCCGTGTGCTACGCACACTCGCATCGTGCGAAAGCACGCTGCGCCGTCTCATGCAGAATCTGACGCGCCCTTGGCGCTATAAAAAGCTTTTCAAGCTTTTTAACAGATTCTAGTATAATTCGGAACAAAATAGGGAGCAGTTTTTCGGTTTTTTGTATGGAGCGGCGGTGATCGTGTCAATACTCTCCTTGTACCATCGTTCTTATACCTGAGCCTGCCAAAGGGCCTGAAACGCTTTTACAGCGGCCTTGCCCGCCGTGCTCCCGCATGAGACGAGCCTTGCGCGGGAAGCGCAAAATCAAAAAATCAAAATGTGTAAACGGCGCATTTTGGTTTTCAAAAAAATTTGATACCGGGAGGTAATTCCATGAAAGTCAAAGACGTAATGAGCCGCCGCATGATCTGCATTTCACCCGACGAGAGCGCGTCCGTTGCGGCGCGGCTGCTTTCGCGGCATAATATCGGTGCACTGCCTGTTTGCAGCAAGGAGGGCAGACTGCGCGGCCTGGTAACGGACAGGGATATTGTCCTGCGCTGTGTCGCGGCGGAGGAGGACCCGAAGGCTACCAAGGTCTCCGAGATCATGACGCGCCGCATCATCTCCGTCGACTGCGAAGAAAGCCTGCAGACCGCTGCCGGGCTGATGGCCCGTGAGCAGATCCGCAGGCTTCCTGTGGAAGAAAACGGCAAGGTCGTCGGGATGGTATCGCTCGGAGATTTCGCCAAGCTTCCGGACTTTACGACGGAAGCGGCCGAAGCGCTCTGCGAAATTTCAAACAATACCCGTCGGCTCTAAACCGACCTCGCGGCCTTAGGGAATGGCGATATAGCCGACCGGATTGATCGATGCGCCGTTATAGTAGACGGTAAAATGGAGATGCGGGCCGGTGGAATTGCCGGTCGAGCCGACATAGCCGATGACCTGACCCTGTGTAACGGTCTGTCCGGCCGCAACAATGTAATTGGTCATGTGACCGTAGAGCGTGGAATAGCCGTCGCCGTGGTTGATGACCACATAATTGCCCCAGCCGTAGCCGTTTGAGGCAATAGAGACCGTGCCGGTCTTTGCGGCATAGATCGGCGTACCCGTGACGGCGGCAAGGTCGATGCCGTTATGCAGCGTATAGTTTCCGGTGATCGGGTGCGTCCGATAGCCGTAGGGGCTTGTGACGCATTGATAACCGCTGAGCGAGACGGGGAAGATGAAACCGGCTTCGGTCGGTGTGCCGGGGCCTTCCTTCTTCTTCGCCTCCGTCAGCTCCTTTTCCTTCTGTGCGATCTGCGCGTCAAGGTCGGCTACTTCTTTTTCGGCCGCCAAAGCGGCCTCCTTCAGCTTTTCCTTGTCCTTGGCCATCTCGGTAAGAATTTGGTCCGATTCCTCACGCTTCTGTTCCAAGGCCGTTTCGGCATCGGCCAATTCGACCTTTTTCTGCTCCAGCACAAGCTTTTTGTCGCTCAACTCGGATTTCGCCGCCAATACCGCGTCGGCCATTTCGCGGACCTCCGCCATCATGCGCTGGTCGGATTTTGCAATCTCCTCGACCATGGCGCGGCGGTTGAGCATATCCGCGAAGCTTTCCGCCTGAAAGATCACGGCCCACTGCGAGATCTCTCCGCGCTCCTGAATGGCGCGCATCCGCGCCTTGTAGTGCGCAAGAAGATCGTCCTGCTTGGCCGTCAGCTCGTCCAGCTCCGCCTGCTTTTCCGCGATCAGCAGATTATACTGGTGGAGCTGCTCACTGAGGTTCTCGGCCTCGAGCCGCGCCAGCTCAAGCTCGTTGTCGATGCGCATTTTTTCCTCGGCGTAGCCGGCGGTTTCGGCATTTTTTGCCGCAAGCTGATTTTCAATTTCCTTTTGCTTGTCGGCCAGCTCGTCTGCCTGCTCCTCCAGACGGTCGATCTCCTTCTGAATTTCGTCCGAGGGCGCCGCAAAAACGCCGCCGAATAGAGAGAACATGATCGCTGCGCAGGTGCCGAGCGCAGTCAATGAGAGAATAACCCGTTTCATGTCAGCCTCCTGAGACATTTTGTATTCATTTTGTAACCAGTATAGCACATCGTTTTACATAATGCAAGAAATTCTCAAATATTTTTACAGATACCGCACCGGCCGACTTCGGCAAGCCGAGGCTGCTTGCGATTCGGGCGGGGCGTTTTTTTCGCGATATTTCGCCGGAAACGTAAAAAATGCATATTTTTTCGCAAAAAAGGTTTGACATTTACGGCTTGGTATGGTATATTATTTCAGCCGCATTGAAAAGGCGTCAAAGTCGGTTTATTCCGCGCCTTCAGAGCGAGACTACAAATAAAGGTAGGTGCAATCGAAACATGCAGGCAGTTATCGTTACCGGTGGCAAGCAGTACAGCGTCAAGGAGGGCGACGTCATTTACGTCGAGAAGCTCGGTGCTGAGGCTGACACGACCGTAACCTTCGATCAGGTGCTGGCAGTCGTGGACGGCGAGAACTCTAAGTTCGGCGCTCCCGTTGTGGCAGGCGCTTCCGTCGAAGCAAAGGTGCTGAAGAACGGCAAGTCCAAGAAGGTCGTCGTCTTCAAGTATCGCCCGAAGAAGGACTCCAAGTCCCTCCGCGGCCACAGACAGCCTTATACCAAGGTGCAGATTGAAAAGATCTCCGTGTAATTTATGACAAAGGTCGAAATTTTCAATCAAAACGGCAGGATCAACGGTTTTGCCGTATCGGGGCACAGCGGATATGCCGAGGCGGGCAGCGACATTGTGTGCGCGGCGGTCACTTCGGCGGTTCGGTTCGCGGAATGTACCATTAACGACGTTCTGGGCAATCATGCCAACACGAAGGTCGATGAGGACATGCCCCGTATCACCCTCACCATCCCGGCAGTCTGCGACGATGAGGACGCAGTGCAGGCAGTGCTGACCGGCTTTATGCTGACGATGTGCTCCCTTCGGGATGAGTATCCTGATTATATCGAAGTTATGGAGGTGTAACAAATGCTGAAAATCGGTTTTCAGTTCTTCGCTCATAAGAAGGGCGGCGGTTCTACTAAGAACGGTCGTGATTCCGAGTCCAAGAGATTAGGTGCGAAGCGCGCGGACGGCCAGTTCGTCCTTGCGGGCAACATCCTCGTTCGTCAGAGAGGCACGCACATTCATCCGGGTAACAATGTCGGTATCGGCAGCGATGATACTCTGTTCGCAAAGATCGACGGCCATGTCCGCTTCGAGCGCAAGGGTAAGGATCGCAAGCAGTGCTCCGTTTACGCGGTTGAGCAATAATACGGAATCCCGAACATAAGCCCTTATGTTCGGGATTTTTTATCAGGTATCGCCGGCGAAAGGAGGAAGCCATGCGGCAATATATCGAAACCGAGCGACTGATTCTGCATCCGATCACGATGCAGGACGCGCCCGCTGTTTTCGTCTGGTCGAGCGATCCGGAGGTCAATCGGTTTATGGCCTATCCGCTGCAAGGTGATGTTTCGGAAACGGAGGCGTGGATTGCCGCGCTCCGGCCGGAGGACTTGGAATTTGGTTTTTATCGCAAGGAGGACGGCCTGCTCATTGGCACCGGCGGTGTCGGGCCGTGCGGCGACGGGCTGCACCATCTCGGCTATAATCTGCGCCGCGATATGTGGGGCAAGGGCTACGCCACCGAGGCGGCTAAGGCTATGCTGCAATGGGCGCACCGCGAACTTGGTATCTGCGATTTCGCAGTGGAACACGCAGTCGAGAACACCGCATCGGCCAACGTTATCCGCAAATGCGGCTTCCGATTCGTCCGCTACGGAATATATGACAAGCTAGACGGCAGCAAAACCTTCGACGCAGCCTTCTATGAGCTGCATCTGAAAGGAGATAACGATGTTTGTAGATAAAGTCAAAATTTATGTCAAGGCGGGAAGCGGCGGCAACGGCGCGGTGGCCTTCCACCGTGAGAAATACGTTGCGGCGGGCGGCCCGGACGGCGGCGACGGCGGAAAGGGCGGCAATATCGTTCTGCGTGTGAACGACAATCTCTCCACGCTGATGGATTTCCGCTATAAGCGAAAGTATACCGCCGCGCCCGGACAGGACGGTCAGGGTGCCCGATGCAGCGGAAAGCGCGGCGAGGACCTCGTGATCCAAGTCCCGCGCGGAACGGTCGTGCGCGATGCGGCGACTAATGAGGTTATCAAGGACATGTCGGACGATGCCGATTTTGTTCTTTGCAGGGGCGGCCGCGGCGGCTGGGGCAACAAGCATTTCGCAACGCCTACGCGGCAGGTTCCGCGCTTTGCAAAATCCGGTTTGCCCGGCGAGGAGCACGAGGTCATTTTGGAGCTGAAGCTGCTGGCGGATGTCGGATTGGTCGGCTTCCCGAATGTCGGCAAGTCCACACTGCTGTCCGTCACGTCCAACGCCCGTCCGAAAATCGCGAACTATCATTTTACGACGCTTTACCCGAATCTCGGCGTGATCTATGTTGATGAGGGTGTTTCCTTCGTCATGGCGGATATCCCCGGCATCATCGAGGGCGCTGCCGAGGGCGCCGGTCTGGGCCACGATTTCCTGCGGCATATCGATCGCTGCCGTCTGTTGGTACACATCGTCGACGCATCGGGCTGTGAAGACCGCGACCCGATCGAGGATTTCGAGAAGATCAATGCGGAGCTTCGCGAGTATTCCGAAGACCTTGCGTCCCGCCCGATGATCGTTGCGGCGAATAAGTGCGATCTGATCCCCGAGGGCAGTGATAATCTTGAACGCCTGCGCCGCTATGTGACCGAACGCGGCTATCCGTTCTATGAAATTTCCGCCGCGACGACGCAGGGAACGAAGCCGCTTATGCGCACGATCGCCGCGAAGCTTCGGGAGCTGCCGCCGGTGATCGTCTATGAGCCGGAGTACGTTAAGCCGCTTGCCGAGGCCGGGGAGGCCTCCGACCTCTCCATCGAGCATATCGACGACCTCTGGATCGTTTCCGGAAAGTGGCTCCAGCAGCTCATCGGCGACATCAATTTCGCCGATTACGAATCTCGAATGTACTTCGACCGTCAGCTCAGGAAAAGCGGCCTGTTTGAACGGCTGGAGGAAATGGGCATTGAGGATGGCGACACCGTCAGCATCTACGATTTTGAATTTGACTATGAACGTTGATTTTCGCCGCTTGCGATAAAATGATACTGCGGAATTTCAAATTTGTTTTGACTTCGTTCATATTTTATTCAAACTCAGCCGATATACTGCAAGTGTAAGAACGAAACAGAACCGCACTGTTCGTCCTTGCAGTCCATCTTTTCATTTATCTCTCTTTTATTTTTCTCTCTCATTTCTGTTGCGGATTCCCGATCGTTCGTCCCCTCGAACGGTCGGGAATTTGCATTTTATTGACTTTTGTGCGTTGGCTGCTATAATAAGGCCGTACATTTGCGGAAAAAAGGGAAGGAGACGCGTATGACGTATCAGAAACTGCTTGTGACGGCCTTTGAGCCGTTTGATTCTACGGGGATCAATTCTGCCCTCGAGGTTCTGCGGAGGTTGGAGCTTCCGTGGCTGAAAACCGCTGTGCTCCCGGTATCCTATCGGCGTGCGCCGGAGGCACTTTCCACGCTGATCGACAAGGAGCGGCCGGACTTTGTTGTCAGCCTCGGACAGGCGGGAGGCGAGACGACCGTTCGATTGGAAAAGGTCGCGCTGAATTATACGCGCGCTTCGGTGCCGGACAATGACGGCGTTCTGCTGCGCTGCGGAGCGGTCGTTCCCGATGCGCCGGACGCGATCTTCACCGGGGTCGAGATCGAAACGCTCGTCGAACGGCTCTCTGCCGCGCATGACGTCAAGCTCAGCTTGAGCGCGGGAAGCTATGTCTGCAATGCGGTCTATTATACGGCCTTGTATCGTAATAGCACAAGAGCGCTCTTTGTTCACCTGCCTTATTGCCAAGGGCAGGGCGAACCGTCTGTTCCGACGGAAGAAATGGCATCGACCGTGCGCGCCCTGCTCACACTGCTGCATACCCCGGCAACCCCGGGACTGTAACAGCCATGCAGACCGAAAACGGCGGAAAATACCATATTGCTGACGTAGCGTCGGACACAAAGGCAAATACTGCGTCTATCTCTAGGAATCTTATCTTATATGCTTGTATAAAGTTTGGCGATAAGCCCAATGTCACTAAGTTAAGAAAGGCTGGGTCTCGCGGAAATGCGGGGCCCGGTTTTTTTGTAACTATTTTCAAA
>CAKTVW010000056.1 GCA_934630495.1 uncultured Oscillospiraceae bacterium | reverse complement strand
GTTAAGCTCATCTGCGCCGACAATACTTGCCGGGTGACTGGCCGGGAAGATAGGTAACGCCAACATAAGCTCCGTTCTTACGAACGGAGCTTTTTCTATTGTTTGGCTCGTCGGGAATTTGTGCTTCTCGCGTTTCCCGTTTTCTGTTTCTGTTTTTGACGGTGCTTTCTCTAAATACGCGGAGGATACTATGACCAGAATTATGTTTGTCTGCCTCGGCAATATCTGTCGAAGTCCGATGGCGGAGTTTATTATGAAGGATCTTGTTGAGAAAGCAGGCCTGAGCGATGCGTATTTTATCGACTCAGCAGCTACATGCAGTGACGAGCTGGGAAATCCCGTCTATCCCCCGGTTCGCGCAGTCCTGAACGAACGCGGACTTTCCTGTCACGGAAAGACTGCGAAGCAGCTCTCGGCGGATGATTACGATAAGTACGATTATTTTATCGGCATGGATCAGGGAAACCGTCGCAGTATGCTTCGCCTTTTTGACGGGGACCCCGCCGGAAAGGTATCGCTGCTTCTCGACTATACCGATCACCCTCGTGATGTTGCCGATCCGTGGTATACGCGCGACTTCCATTCCGCCGAACGGGATATTGTTTGCGGCTGTAAGGCACTGCTGCAAACACTGCACGCTTCGTCTCAGCATTTGAAATAATTGATTTTCTGCTGCTCATAAGCGCTGTTCTGTATTCCGCTCCAATTACTTTTTGACGAAAACCCGCAGACCTGTTTTTTCAGGCCTGCGGGTTTTGTTGTTTAAGTGGGATATTTTGCTTTCCACTGCGCGAATCGGCGCGGGACTGCCGCAAATGCATAGACACAGTCTCAGCATCCTATGGCTGACGGATGCTTTGGCGGTGTGCCGGTTGATTTTCTTGACGCTGTTCCTGCGCCGTTCAGAAAACGCGGCTGCTTTGCAGTTTGTCGGAACGGTTTATGCGACGTTTTATCACTCGAGAGGAATCCCGGAACAGAAGCCGATACGCGCATAGGCACCCGCACGATGCGCTCTTACAATATCAAACTCCTCGATCGTTTTGACAAATTCTTCGGGCAGCAACGCGTCGATCTGATATTCGGTCACGGTTTTCTCGCATGACTCAGGCCAGATGCGGCCTGCTTTTTTGTCCGTTTGCATTCCGTAGGGCGCGTTAAATCGATAATAAGACCATGCGATCGCGCCGGTAATGGCCGCCACGGTATCGCTGTCGCCGCCGATCGATATAGCGTTTCTGATGGCATCCTCATAGTCGGTTGACTCAAGAAATGCGATGATCGCCTGTGGAACGGTTTCCTGACAAGTTTCGTTAAACTGATAGGTCGGGCGAATGCTGTCCAGCGTTTCCGACAGATCGTAGTAATGAGCGGAAATATATTCCCTGATCTCCTCCTTGGACCGTCCGGCCTTGGCAAGGAATACGGCTGCGGCGGTTGCCTCCGCGCCCTTGATGCCCTCCGGATGATCGTGCGTGACCTCTGCGGAGGCACGGGCAAGCGCCAGCGCTTCTTCCAGCGTCACGGCGATCAGGCCGCAGGGCGATACCCTCATGGCCGAGCCGTTTCCGAAGCTGTTATACGGACGCGGGTCGGCCGCACGGAGCCACGACGTGAACATTACGCCGTAACCACCATAGGGGTACTTCTTCGCGAGCGACTGCATCTCGCGTACAAGGATCGGCTTAAAGGGTGTCTTTTCCTCACGGCTGCGGAGAAGGGCCTTGGCAACGGCGACGGTCATAATGGTGTCGTCCGTATATTCACAGCCCTCCGATATAAATGGGAAATCCTTCGTTTTAATATTGTGAAATTCGTATTTTGAACCGACGATATCTCCGATGATCGCACCGTACATATCGGAACACCTCCGTTATTTTTATGCTTCTGCGGGAAGCGGACGCCCGCTTTTTATTTTTCCAGCAAAGCGATAGCCGCCTTGTATTTTTGCACGCGGCGCAGTGCCGCGTCGTCGACCGTCTCCAGCCTGCTGAGATCGCTGTTGTGCCGAAGGTCCGCAAGCTTTACAGCCGTGGCGATCGGGTTGGTTTTTATTTTTGCAACATATTCCGGATAGGGGACGGCCTTGTCGTGAGTCATCAATGTCAGCGCGTCTATGACAGCCTTTGAAAAGCCCATGGCGGCGATGTCCTGAATGGAATAGTCCGTGTCTTCGACAACGTCATGAAGGAGCGCGACAATGACCGTTTCCTCTGAATCCATTTGTTCGGCAAGATGGAAGGGGTGGTATACATACGGCATGCCGCTTTTGTCAAGCCGGTCCTTGTGGGCCTCGAAGGAGAGCCGCAGGGCTTTTTTGGTTTTTTCGGTGTATATCATGGAATCAAACCTCACATTGCGGATACGCGGCGACGCTCCGGCGAGCGCGGTCAGTCGACGCGCGTTTCGCCGGAGAGGACCCTCTGATAGTCCTCGTAATTCTTTTGCAGGAGCGTCGGCGTGTCAAGACTGTAGGGACACTTTGCGCTGCATTGGTTGCAGTGGAGACAGGTTTCGATTTTCTTCATCTCGGCCTGCATCGACGCCGTCAGCCATTCCTTCGAGGGGGCGCGGCGGAGCATCAGGCTCATTCGGGCGCACTGCCGGATCTCGATCCCCTGCGGGCACGGCATACAGTAGCCGCAGCCTCGGCAGAAATCGCCGGTCAGCTCCTTGCGTTCCCGTTCGATGTAGGCGGCGATCGCCTCGTCCATCTGGACCGGATGCTCAAAGAAAGACAACCATTCCTCCAGCTCGCGTTCGCGCTGAATGCCCCAGATCGGCAGAACATTGTCAAACTGCGAAATGTAGGCAAACGCGGCCTTGGAGTTGTTAATCAATCCGCCGGCAAGGCCCTTCATGGCGATCAGGCCCATGTCGGCCGCGCGGCATTTTTCGGCCAAGGCGCGTTCGCGCTCGGAGGAAAGATAGCTGAACGGGAATTGCAGCGTCTCGTACAGACCGGACGCTATGATCTCCTCCGCGACGCCGATGCGGTGGGCGGTGATGCCGATGTGTCGGATCAGGCCGCGCTCGCGCGCTTCCAGCATACACTCGTACATTCCCGTGCCGTCGCCCGGGCGGTAGCAGCGCGAGGCGTTGTGGAGCTGATAGATATCGATATGATCGCGTTTCAGCAGACGCAGGGAGGTCTCAAGGTCGCGCCAGAAGCCCTCCGGCGTCAGGGCCGTGGTTTTGGTGGCAAGATAAATGCCGTCCCAGCTTCCGCCGAAGGCAAGGCCGAGCTTTTCTTCGCTGTCGGTGTAGCCGCGCGCCGTGTCAAAGAAGCACATGCCGCCCTCACGGGCGCGGCGCAGAAGCTTGACGGCTGTTTCGTTGTCGACGCGCTGGATCGGCAGAGCGCCGAAGGCGTTTTGCGGAACGGTAATGCCGGTTTTTCCGAGTGTGATGTGTTTCATTGGGGACCCTCCAGTTTTTTTAATGGATTGTTTTGGATCGCGGCGCGGCGCGATTCCTCGTGCAGTTGGCGAACCACGGCGGCGATCCGGTCGTTGACCTGTTCGATCTCCCGAAGTAATTCGTTTGCGGAAACGCGCAGTACGCCGCTGCGGACAGAGGCAAGCTGGATCATTGCGTCGGAGGTCGCGACGCGGACGGCGTAATTTTTGCCGATCTCCGCGACCAGCGCTTCAATATACAGGTCGGCGCTTTGATTTTCCCGGGTGTAAACAACGCGCAGATTGTGATAGGCCGCGCGCGAGCCGACGCCGCCCTTTACGCGATAGCTGTCGAAAACGACGACAAGCTCACACGGGCGGTAGCCGCAGTAGTTGCTCAGAATGCTCAGAAGCCGTTCGCGTGCGCCGGAAAGGTCGGACTGCGCCTGCTCCCGCAGACCGTCCCATGCGAAGATCATGTTGTAGCCGTCAACGATCAGATAGGGCTTTTTGGGCTGTGCGAGGGCGATCTCCGGGGAGCTTTCGACGGGCCTCGGACGGTAGAGGATCGTCTTGTCCGGCCCGAACTCCCGCTCCATGATCCGCTGCAGCGCGGCCTCGTCGGAGTCGGACGGGCGCGGACGGGAAACGGACGGGATATCCGCCTTTGCCGGGCGAAGCACGCGGTCAAGATGCATGTTACGGAAAACCTCGTTCCACTTGACCGTAATGCCCGCGCCGTGGGAACAGAAGACGGAATCGGGCGTGTTTTCAATGTCGGCCTCGGGATCGTAGCCGAGCGCCTCAATGACCTTTTCTGCGTTGTGGCAGGGGAAATAGCCCGCAGAGGTGCAGGACAGACGCCCCCTTCCGTGGGTGTAGGCGTTGACCTGCGACATATAATTCTGCATTTCGCTGACCGGAGCCGTTCCGATCAGCGTTATGCTGTCGCCCTCGCCGACGGGCGGCTCAAATTCGCCGCTCATGGCGCGGATATCGTTGATCGCGCGGCCGATCTGTTCGGCCGGGACGGTGAGGCGAAAGCGGTAGAAGGGTTCGAGCAGGACGCTTTTCGCCTGCATCAGGCCCTGACGCACCGCGCGGTAGGCCGCCTGCCGAAAATCGCCGCCCTCGGTGTGCTTGATATGCGCGCGGCCTGCGACGAGCGTCAGCTTCATGTCCGTGATCGGCGAACCGGTCAGGACGCCGAGATGCTGCTTTTCCTCCAGATGGGTCAATATCAGGCGCTGCCAGTTTCGGTCCAAGGCGTCCTCGCTGCAAAGCGTGGCAAATTCCAGACCGCTCCCGCGCGGCAGAGGCTCCAGCAGCAGATGTACCTCAGCGTAATGGCGCAGCGGCTCAAAATGACCGACGCCCTCTACGACCTCGGAGATCGTCTCTCGGTAGGAAACATGACCGCCGTCAATGGTAACGGGCAGCTCAAAGCGCTCGGCGATCAGCTTTTGCAGGACCTCGAGCTGCACCTGCCCCATGATCTGTACATGGATTTCCCGCAGTCGTTCGTCCCAGACCATGCGAAGCTGCGGCTCTTCCTCCTCCAACTGCCGGAGCAGCGGCAGAGCGCTCTGCGCGGAAACGCCGGACGGCAGGCGAATGCGGTAGGTCATTACCGGGCTGAGGATCGACTGCGGCACATTCGCCTCTGCGCCCAGCACGTCGCCCGCCTGCAGGGCAGAGGGGCCGATCACGGCGCAGACGGTCCCGGCGGCGGCTTCCTCCACCTGTGTGTAGTTCGGCCCGGAATAGAGCCGAAGCTGCGCGGCCTTTTCCTGTAATGCTCTGCCGTCGCGCGCGGTGTAGGCCAGCGTATCGCGAACGCGGAGCGTGCCGCCCGTTACCTTCAGATAGGTCAGGCGCGCGCCCTGGGCGTCGCGGGATATTTTGTAGACGCGGGCGGCAAATTCGGCAGGGTACTCCGGGCTGACGGTAAAGCGCGTCAAGGCGTCGAGAAGCTCGTCCACGCCCTGAGAATGCAGCGCCGCGCCGAAGCAGCACGGGAAAAGCCGCTCCTCCCGCACCAGCCGCGCAACGGCCGCGTCGGGCACGTCGCCGTGCGCAAGGAAGTGTTCCAGCGCTGTTTCGTCGCAGAGCGCGATAGCCTCATAGTCGCTCAATTCCGCGCAAAACTCGCTCAAATGTGCTTTTGCATCCGCTAACAGGTGCGCACGGTCGGCGCCGGGGAGGTCCATTTTGTTAAAAAACAGAAAGGTTGGGATATGATAACGCCGCAGCAGCTTCCAAAGCGTTTCCGTGTGCGCCTGTACGCCGTCCGTTCCGCTGATGAGCAGCAGCGCGTAATCCAGAACGGGCATGACCCGCTCCGCCTCGGGCGCAAAATCGGCGTGTCCCGGCGTATCGAGCAGCGTGACGGCAAGGTGCTCCGTCCGAAAACGGGCCTGCTTGGAAAAAATGGTGATGCCGCGTTCGCGCTCCATGGAAAAATGGTCGAGGAATGCGCTGCCCTTGTCCACGCGCCCGAGCTTGCGGAGCTGTCCGGCGGCGTACAGCAGCGCTTCGGAGAGCGTGGTTTTGCCCGCGTCCACCTGTGCGAAAATGCCGATATTCAGCGCTTTCATTGTCGGGTCGTTCGCCATGCGGACACTCCTTTCTCCTACGAAATTGACACCGCCGCAGTCATAAAAGCGTTCATGTTTTCCTGACTTTTTGCCGCTTTGAACACGCCGAGCTTCCGCCAGATTTCGGCGTCAACGGCGGGAAGACGGTTCCTTTTAATTCATAATACGGCATTTTCACCAAAAATACAAGGGTCAGTTTTGTACATTTGCCGATTGAAAAGTTAAAAGAAATGTGGTATCGTAAAAATACGACAAAGACGTATTATTGATTTATCATCCTATATTTGCGCAGAAATTCGTATCGGAATGTACATTTTGACGGAAAGGAGAATTGCGCCCTCTGCCCGAAGCTGAAAAACGGGAGCCTCCCGCGCGGATACGAATTTCCAATTTTTGACAATTTAATACAATAAAAATGTCGATATAACGCAATACAGCATTATCACCAAAAAACTTGTGATTATTTAGGCGCATTTGCCAATTGATAAGTTAAAAGAAACATGGTATTGTAAAAATACGGATGGGACATAGTTAGTGTTTTCAAAAAAGCGTTGCCGCTTATCTTTTACTTGGGAGGTGCATTCCGATGGGCTGATCGCGTTCTCGACCGAGATATCCGCAGAATACGACACAATTACAGGAGGTACATGAAATGAAAAACTTGACTCAGAAAACAGTAAGCTTGCTTCTCGTTGCGGTTTTCATCCTTGCGTTAGCACTTTCTGCCGTTGCAGCCGTACCGGACGAGGGCGAGGTCGCACCGACCGCCGCGTGCAATCATGTTTATCAGTGGTACAATAACGAATGGACAAAGGGTTATAGTTATCTTTCCCCAACTCAGCATTGCAAAGAGTATAGAAGGACGGGCAAATGCAGACTTTGTGGTACTAGCGCTACACAAGTGTATCCTAACACAAAGTATACTGCCCCACATACAGATATGCTGGAATCAGCAAGCTGTAACGGTACGACACAGACGTGGAATTATCATTGCGATGATTGCCATCATACGACGATCTCTACGACGAGGGCTTGCCCCGGCGCTCCGCACGGCGTGGTCTGCCGCTGGCTTCCGGTCTGACCGTCCGCGCCTCATACACTTATCTGAGAATTTTCGTTAGGAACCGGAGAGTTGTCCGTTAGGCTGCCGGGCCGGGCCTTGCCCGCCGCGCAGTGACACGGAGAGCCTCAACACACTGAGGGCAGCCGCCGTCGGCGGCTGCCCCGTATAAAACGGCGCTTTTGCCCGTGCTGATTTTACGGCGCGGAGAACGCTGTACCGGAGAGGAGAAAGCTATGCAGGGATTTATTCTACAGCTCAGGCGGCGGCCGGTCGTTTGGTGTCTGCTGGCGCTGGCTCTGGCGCTGGCCATGGCGGTCTCGCTGATCGGCGTTTCCGCTTGGAGTACGATCGGAGTGCAAAGCGACCGGATTTCCGAGGAGTATGTGACGATCGCTGTTCCGTCGCAGAATAATAGCTCAATAATCGGAGAAATTCTGTTTGACGCGGCGATGAGCAGCGGCTGTGTCGAGTCGGTCGACAATCGGTGCCTGATGGGCGCGGAGGTCAAGGGCAGTCGGGCGCTGACCTCGGGCGCGATAGAACGAGTGGATTATAAGGTAGCGTTCGATTGGCCGTCTTACGTGCAGGCAGTACTGACGGCCACCTGTGAATCTATTCAGGAAAATCTGTTTTACCTTCATGAGGGAGAGCAATGCCCGCTGCAGACCTTCGAGTTGGAATGCACGGTTGAGGAGGTCGTTTCGCTGGCTGACGCCTACGAAAAGCCGCAGCGGGGCGACAAGATTTACATTTATTTTTCGAGCGGATATAACGAGGATGGGTCGATCCCATTTGAAACCGGGAAGACATACATCTTTTTCGGTGGTTTTTATGATTACGCGATCCAGTATACGTATGAGCCGTATGAAGACCCGGAAACCGGGAAGTTCGGCTATCATGTGTATTTGCAGCCGGACAGCAGCAGGGGCTATTATATGAATGCCTATGACAATCGCGAATGGGACGAGAAAGCAATGACCGAGGAGGAGTGGCAGGAGTTCCAAGAGGTCTGCCGTTCGATCGAGGAGCGTTACCCGCGTGATGAATATATGCAAAAAGACATGATGGACCGCGTCGAGTGGGGAGGCTGGAGCGTCAATATGACGCAGATCGATGAGGATGACGACAAGAACGGGTATTTCTATTATTCTTATCGACTTCCCGGCTTCGGTGCGTTGCCGTGGTGGAGCGAGTGCCCGGGAAGTGCTGAGGAGTTTCTTGCAAGCGACGAAGGGAAGGTGTGGCGCGAACAGATCTTGCC
>CAKTVW010000055.1 GCA_934630495.1 uncultured Oscillospiraceae bacterium | reverse complement strand
TCTTTTGACGCAATCTATGATAGAATGAATGCGGCAGAGCGGCGCGACCTTGTGAAATACCTGATTTCCGAGGTTGAATTGTTCCCGCGTGAGGAACAAAAGACGCAGAAACGCTTTGTAAAGGCGATTGCGTACAAGTTTCCCATTGAGCAAAAGATGCTCACGCAATTTGATGAATGCGGGGCATCTGTCGAGACGGTATGCTTGCTGTTAAAAGTTCAATGAAAAATTAAAACAGATATCTCAAAAAATATCATAATATTCGTTAATCGCCATAAGCAACAGACGACCTCATGATCGTCACGCCCACCTATGCATGGCGCATTCCGCGCATCGTGCAGGAGTGGCTGATGAAAACCGTGCTGATCGGCGCAAAGCAGGCGTGGTTCGTTATGACCTGCGGCGGCGAGATCGGCAATGCCGACAAGTATAACCGGGCACTTTGTCGGGAAAAGGGCATCGAATGCATGGGCACGGCGCAGATCCTTATGCCGGAAAACTATATCGCCATGTTCGGCGTACCGCAGGCGGACGAGGCGCGGCAGATCGTGCGCCGGGCCGAGCCGGACATCGACCGCGCCGCTGCCGCCGTCAGGGCGGGCGAAGCGTTCGCGCCGCCGCGCCGCAATCTCTGCGACCGCTTTATGAGCGGCCCGGTGAACCCCGTTTTCTATGCCTGCTTTGTAAAGGCGAAGGCCTTCACCGTCGGCGCCGCCTGTGTCGGCTGCGGCGAATGCGTCCGCCGCTGTCCCCTCAACAACATTACGCTGCAAAACGGCAGACCCGTATGGGGTGGGGACTGTACGCACTGCATGGCCTGTGTCTGCTGCTGTCCCGTGGAAGCCGTCGAGTACGGCAAAAAGAGCCTCGGTAAACCGAGGCCAGGCTGTCCAAAAAGTCCGTAATCGTCAAAACCGGTTATCTTTTAAATAGATTTTCACGATCAGTGTTTTGATTCAAAGAACCGAGTATTTAAACTTTACAGTGCAAAAAATCTGCTTGCTCCGCAAGGATTTTGACTTGCTGCGCAACTCACGCCCTATCGTACCCCATGTACGCCGACGGGCGTGAGTTGCTTGCCTTCCGAACTTTTTTGCAGCCTGCCGGCGTGTCGAAAAGAGTTTTTCGACACGCCGACCTCGGCAAGCCGAGGTATCGCTTCGAGGCGCTGTGAGGAGCGTCATTGCACGGCGGCAGAAAACATGTTCGGTCGGCCTGACCGAAAGAATATACGGACGCTTCCCGCTTCGGGTCGGTTAATATGCACCGACTTGGGGCGGGAAGCGTTTTTTCCTGCGAAACGGGCGCGGACAGGTACGGCATCGGCAATGGCGGCGGGCGGAGCGCTCTGCGAATTTGACACAGATTTTACACGGGCAGGGTTTTTGATTTTACAAGCGCGGTTTATTCTGTGAGCGTAAGGTCAAGGGCGGGGCGAACGACTGAATTGCGGACGGGTTCCGCGCATAGCCGCCGCTTCGCGGAGGGCCTGCGTTTTCAAGAAACAGACATGATATTGAAAGGAGAAATCTATTATGAAAAAAATAATTGCATTATTGCTGGTCGCGGCATTCGCGGCAGTGCTGTTTGCCGGATGCGCTTCGGAAACGGGCAGCGTGGCGACCGACGGCTCGACCTCCATGCAGAAGGTGATCGGCGCTCTGGGCGAGGCGTTCACGGCGCAGAATCGCGACATCAGCTTTACTTACAACCCCACCGGCTCCGGCTCCGGCATTCAGGCCGTATCGGAGGGACGCTGCGACATCGGTCTTTCCAGCCGCGCGCTGAAGGACGAGGAGAAGCAGTCCGGCCTGAAGGAAACGGTGCTTGCCTATGACGGAATCGCGATCATCGTCAACCCTGAAAATCCGATCGACAATCTTGATCTGGAGACGATCGCAAAGCTCTACACCGGCGAGATCACCAACTGGAAGGACATCGGCGGCAAGGATGCGCAGGTCGTCCTGATCGGCCGCGAGGCGGGCAGCGGCACGCGCGACGGCTTTGAATCGATCACGGACACCAAGGACGCCTGCCAATACCGTCAGGAGCTGACCTCGACGGGCGACGTCATTACCACGGTCGCCTCGAACCCGGACGCGATCGGCTACGCGTCGCTGGCGGCGCTCAAGGATACCGTTAAGGCCGTCACGGTCGACGGCGTTGCGCCGACGGAGCAGACGGTCAAGGACGGAAGCTACCGCGTACAGCGCCCCTTCGTCCTTGTGACAAAGGAAGGAACGACCCTGAGCGACGCGGCGCAGAAGTTCTTCGACTACGTCACCTCCCCCGAGGCTGCGGACATCATCGCCAAGGCCGGCGCCGTTGCCGCGAACGGATAATAACGGCCTGAACCGAAAACCCCGCAAGGGGTTTTCTCAGCGTGTCGAAAAACCCTTTTCGGCACGCTGGCAGACTGTTAAAAAGTTCGGAAGACAAGCAACTCACGCCCGTCGGCGTACATAGGTACGGTAGGGCGTGAGTTGCGCAGTAAGTCAAAATTCTTGCGGAGCAAGCAGAATCTCACATTATAAAGTTCGGAATATTCCAATTTTGCGAATCAAAACGCTTAAAGCAAAATCCGTTAAATAGTTAACTGATTTTGACGATTCCGGACTTTTTTGACAGTCTGCGAAAACCCCGCAAGGAGTTTTCTTCCATGAGGACATACCATGAAAAACAAGAAGCGACTGTTTGAAACGGTTATTCACGGCATCTTCCTGCTGCTGGGGCTTATCACGGTGGGGTTCGTCCTGCTGATCTCCGGATACCTGATCGTTTCGGGCATCCCGGCGATCCGGGAGATCGGACCGATAAAATTCCTGTTCGGAAAAACGTGGGCGTCTACGGCGGCGGAGCCGTCCTACGGCATTCTGCCCTTTATCCTGACAAGTATATACGGTACGGCCGGGGCGATCGTCCTCGGCGTGCCGATCGGTTTCCTGACGAGCGTGTATCTGGCCAAGCTTGCGCCGAAGCGGGTCAAGGCCGTCATGCAGGCGGCCGTCAGCCTGCTGGCCGGGATCCCGTCGGTGGTGTACGGCCTTGTGGGTATGCTGGTGCTGGTCCCGGGGATCCGCAAGCTGTTTCATATCCCGGACGGCGCGAGCCTCCTTGCGGCGATCATCATTCTGGCCATTATGATCCTGCCTTCGATCATCAAGGTATCCGTGACGGCGCTCGAGGCCGTGCCGAAGGAATATGAGGATGCGTCGCTGGCGCTGGGCGCCACGTCGATCGAGACTTACTTCCGCGTTTCGGTCCCGGCTGCCAAGAGCGGCGTCGCGGCGGCGGTGGTTTTGGGCGTCGGACGGGCGATCGGCGAAGCGATGGCGGTCATGATGGTTTCGGGCAACGTGTCGTCGAACATGCCGAGCCTGTTTCAGAGCGTCCGCTTCCTTACCACGGCGGTGGCAAGCGAGATGGCCTACTCGGGCGGCTTGCAGCGGCAGGCGCTGTTTTCCATCGCCCTGGTGCTGTTCCTCTTTATTATGCTGATCAACGCCACGCTGAATTTCTTCCTCAAGCGCGGCAGAGAGGAGGGCTGACATGCTGTCACGGAAAAGAAAGGCCTACGGGCTTACGATGCGCGTGCTGATGGGGCTTGCGGCGGGACTGACCGCGGCGCTGACGCTGTTCCTGATCGCCTATGTGCTGATAAAGGGACTGCCGAACGTCACATGGGAGCTGCTGTCCACCGCGCCGAGCATCCTCTCCGACCGCATCGGCATTCTGCCCGATATCCTCAACACGCTGTACATTTTGCTTGCCACGCTGCTGATCGTGCTTCCGCTGGGCGTCGGCGCGGCGATCTATCTGACGGAGTACGCGAAAAACAAGCGGATCGTCGGCCTGATCGAGTACGCGGCCGAGACGCTGTCGGGCATCCCGTCGATCATCTACGGACTGGTGGGAATGCTGTTCTTCTGCCAATTCCTGAAGCTCAAGACTTCCCTGCTGGCGGGCGCGCTGACGCTGGTCATCATGAACCTGCCGACGGTCATGCGCACCACGCAGGAGAGCCTGAAGACCGTGCCGCAGAGCTACCGCGAGGGCGCGTTCGGTCTGGGCGCGGGCAAGTGGCGCGTGATCCGCACGGTGGTGCTGCCGGGCTGCGTCGACGGCGTGGTGACGGGCTGCATCCTCTCGGTCGGACGCATTCTGGGCGAGTCGGCGGCGCTGTTGTTTACGGCGGGCTTCGCCCACACGCTCAACGGCGTGATCGACGGCCTGCGCAGCTCCGGCGCGACGCTGACCGTTGCGCTCTATGTCTATGCCAAGGAGGACGGCGAGTTCGAGGTCGCGTTTGCCATCGCCGCGATCCTGATGCTCCTGACGCTGCTGGTCAATCTGACGGCAACGCTCGTGGGCAGATATTTTAAGGCAACACCGCATAATTGCACCTTCCGCCTTCGCCGGATATTTTTCGCCGATCCAGCGGTTTGAAAAGTTTGAAATACACAGAGTATTCCTGCGCTTTTCAAACCTTGGCCCGACAAAAAATCTCTCGCCGAATGCTCTCGCTGAATTATGCGGTGCTGCCTTAACAGAAAGAAGGGCTGACCATGCAGAACATCATTACCGCAAAGGACCTGAACCTTTGGTACGGAAGCCATCAGGCGCTGAAAAATATCTCGATCGACATCCCGGAAAAGAGCGTCACCGCGCTCATCGGGCCAAGCGGCTGCGGCAAATCGACGTTCCTGAAGACGCTCAACCGCATGAACGACCTGATCCCCGGCGTACGCATCGAGGGCGAGGTACTCTATAAGGAGCACGACATCTACGCGGCGGGGCAGGATGTCAGCGAGCTGCGGCGGGAGGTCGGCATGGTGTTCCAGAAGCCGAACCCCTTCCCCATGAGCATCTATGATAACATCGCCTACGGCCCGCGCACCCACGGCGTCCGCAACAAGGCCAAGCTCGACGACATTGTCGAACGCTCTCTGCGCGGCGCGGCGATCTGGGACGAGGTAAAGGACCGCCTGAAAAAGAACGCGCTGGGGCTTTCCGGCGGACAGCAGCAGCGTCTGTGCATTGCGCGGGCGCTTGCCGTCGAGCCGGAGGTGCTCCTCATGGACGAGCCGACCAGCGCGCTGGACCCCATCTCCACCTCCCGCATCGAGGAGCTGACGACACAGCTCAAGGAGCGCTATACGATCGTCATTGTTACGCATAATATGCAGCAGGCGGTGCGTATCTCCGATCGGACGGCGTTTTTCCTGCTGGGCGAGCTGGTAGAGTACGGCGAGACGGAAAAGATCTTCTCCGATCCGACGGATAAGCGGACGGAGGACTACATCACGGGGAGGTTCGGATAATGAGAAGTCGGTTTGACGAGCAGCTTTCGCTTCTGAATAAAGAGCTGATCGAGATGGGAGCGCTCTGCGAGGAGGTCATCGCGCTTGCGACAAAGGCGCTGATCGCGGCTGACCGCGAGCTTGCGCAGAAGGTCGCGCCGCTGGATTCCGAGATCGATCGCAAGGAGCGGACGATCGAATCCATGTGTCTGAAGCTGTTGTTACAGCAGCAGCCCGTGGCGCGCGACCTGCGGCAGGTGTCCGCCGCGCTGAAAATGATAACGGACATGGAGCGCATCGGCGATCAGGCCGAGGATATCGCCGAGATCGTCTGTTCTGTCGGAAGGCCCATCGAAAACGACGGGCTTTTGCGCGAAATGGCGCAGGCGGCGATCAAAATGGTCACAGAAAGTGTTGATGCTTTCGTAAAACATGATATAATATTGGCGAAAAAGGTCGTTCGTGACGACGATATCGTCGATCACTACTTTGACGAGATCCGCCGGACGCTCATTCAGAAGCTTTCGCATGACCCGGACGACGGAGAGGCTGCCGTCGATCTGCTGATTATCGCAAAGTATTTCGAGCGCATCGGGGATCACGCCGTCAACATTGCGCAATGGGTGATCTTCTCGATCACGGGCATCCACGTCTGATGCTGCAAAAATAAGGGAGGGAAGACCGATGATCTGGTGTGTGGAGGATGATGCCAGCATCCGCGACATTGAGGTCTACGCGCTGCGCTCTACGGGCTTTGAGGCGGCGGGCTTCGAGGACGGCGCGGCCTTCTGGGCGGCGCTGGAAAAGGAGCGCCCGGAGCTGATCGTGCTGGACGTGATGCTTCCGGGCGTCGACGGCATCGAGCTGCTGCGCCGTCTGAAGGCTTCGCCGGAGCTTTGCGACATTCCCGTCGTCATGGCCACGGCCAAGGGCGCGGAATACGATAAAATTCAGGGGCTTGACCTCGGCGCGGACTACTACCTGACGAAGCCGTTCGGCGTGATGGAGTTCGTCTCCTGCGTCAAGGCGGTGCTGCGCCGCTGCCAGCCGCGGGCGGTCGAGCATCTTTTACAGGCGGGCGGTCTGACCGTCAATCTCGACCGGCGCACCGTGACCGTCGACGGCGAGCGCGTGACGCTGACCTTTAAGGAGTTCGAGCTGCTGCGGCTGTTCCTGTCGCATCCCGGCATCGCCTTCACCCGCGACCAGCTCTTTAACGAGGTCTGGGGCATGGATTACTGCGGCGAAACGCGCACGGTCGATATGCACATCCGTACGCTCCGGCAGAAGCTCGGGCGCTGCGGCGACATGATCGAGACCGTCCGCAATGTCGGATACCGTTTGGAGGCAAAGGCATGAGCAGGAAGATATTTCGTTCCATTCTGGCCGTCGCGGGCGTCGTGCTGCTGGCGAGCGTGCTGCTTATTATGGGAATTTTATACGACTATTTTCGCGGCGTGCAGGACGGCCAGCTCACCGACGAGCTGGATATTGCATCCATTGCCGTCGAGGGGGACGGCACGCACTATCTGGAAAAGATCGATACCGATCGTTACCGCCTTACATGGATCGCGGCCGACGGCGAGGTGATCTTCGATACGCAGACCGGTGCGGAGGGCATGGAAAACCACGGCGGCCGCGCCGAGGTCAAGGATGCCCTGCAGAGCGGCACGGGCAGAAGCGTCCGCTATTCCGCTACGCTGACGGAAAAGACGATCTACTGCGCCAAGCGCCTGACGGACGGGACGGTGCTCCGCATTTCCGCAAGCTATGCAAGCGTGGCGTCGCTTGCGCTGGGAATGCTCCAGCCGATCCTGATCGTGCTGTTCACGGCGCTGATTCTTTCGGCGGTCCTGTCGCATCGGCTTGCCAAGCGCATCGTCGAGCCGCTTAACGAGCTGAATCTGGAGCAGCCGCTGGAAAACGATACCTACCCGGAGCTTGCGCCGCTGCTCGAGCGCATCAACCGCCAGCACCGCGAGATCACGGCACAGCTTAAAACGCTTCGGCAGAAAACCGACGAATTTGCGCAGATCACGGGCGCGATGAGCGAGGGACTTGTCCTGCTGGACACGAACGGGACGGTGCTGAGCATCAACCCCGCCGCGCAGACGCTCTATTCCGTGGACGGCGGCGCGGTCGGCCGGGATTTCCTGACGATCGACCGCAGCCGCGATCTGAGCCTTGCCATTCAGAAGGCGCTGACCGACGCGCACAGCGAGGTGCGCATCGAGCGCTCCGGACGGGAATATCAGCTCGATATCAGCCGTATCGAGTCGGGCGGGACGTGCCTCGGGGCCGTCATTCTGTCGTTTGACATTACTGAGCAGGAATTTGCCGAGCGCAATCGCCGCGAGTTCACCGCCAATGTTTCGCATGAGTTGAAAACGCCCCTGCAGGGGATCATCGGCAGCGCCGACCTGATTGCGGCGGGCATGGTGAAGCCGGAGGATATGCCCCGCTTCGTCGGACATATCCGCAAGGAGGCGTCGCGCCTGATCGCGCTGATCGAGGATATCATTCGGCTGTCCCAGCTCGACGAGGGCGGCGAGCTTCCGTGCGAGGAGGTCGATCTGACGGCGGTCGCGGAGGAGGTCTGTGCCAATCTGCGCGACGCGGCGGCCGCAAAGGACGTCGGCATCACGCTCGACGGCAGCGGCGCGACGGTACACGGCGTCCGCAGACTGCTCTACGAGGTCATCTACAACCTCTGCGATAACGCGATCAAGTACAATCTTGACGGCGGCAGCGTGACCGTGACGGTCGAGCGCGAGGCGAACGAGGCGGTCGTGACCGTGCGGGACACCGGCATCGGCATCGCGCCGGAGCATCAGAGCCGCGTGTTCGAGCGCTTCTACCGCGTGGACAAGAGCCACTCGAAGGCCTCCGGCGGGACCGGTCTGGGCCTTTCCATCGTCAAACATGCCGTACAGTACCACCACGGCCGGATCGAGCTGGAAAGCACGCTCGGCGAGGGCACGAGCGTCCGCGTCTGCCTGCCCCTCTCGAACGACGCGAAGTAAAAGCACCCGAGGCACCCAAAGCACCCAAAGCACAGTCGGCCCTGCGAGTGGGCACCCTCGATAGAATCCGTAGGGCGGGGTGCCCCCACCCCGCCGCTTGTAGGTATTCCCGAAAAAAGCAGATACTCAACGTCCTGTCGCAGGCACTCTCGATTTTCTTCGTAGGGCGGGGTGCCCCCACCCCGCCGCGAATTTCGCAGTGCCTTTCGTTCCGCGCCGTAGGGGCCGATGCCCTTCATCGGCCCGTGCAGGCCCTCCAACAGCCTCTGTTTTTCTCGAAAAACCCGCAAAATGTAAAAAAAGTTGTTGACTTTTTGCCGCATTCCTGTTATTATATCAAAGCTGTCTGAAATGCTGCTATAGCTCAGCAGGTAGAGCGCATCCTTGGTAAGGATGAGGTCTCCAGTTCGAATCTGGATAGCAGCTCCAAGAAAACCGCTTGAAATCGTACGATTTCGAGCGGTTTTTCTTTGCGTTTTCGCATGATTCGGCGCGGTCCGGTGCTTCGGCGAACCGCTTTCTGCAAAGAGAAGCTCCTGCAAAGGTCCGCGCCGACAAAAAATAGCCGTCGCCGACGCGGTTATCGGCGGCTCGGTGTGCCGGCAGACTGAAAAAAGCCCGAAAGACAAGCAACACGCGTCTGTCGAAGAGTCGGAAAAACGAGCGGGCCGCGCTTGACAGGCCCGCCGCCGCGAAGTACAATTGCAGGAAGGACGGCGGAAACGAAGCGCTTTTTGACCGCGCCTGATGGACAATGACGGCGATTTAATACTGATTCTTGATTAAAAGATTTAAGGCAACACCGCATAATTGCACCTTCCGCCTTCGCCGGATATTTTTCGCCGATCCAGCGGTTTGAAAAGTTTGAAATACACAGAGTATTCCTGCGCTTTTCAAACCTTGGCCCGACAAAAAATCTCTCGCCGAATGCTCTCGCTGAATTATGCGGTGCTGCCTTAATCAAGAATCCCGTGTGCTACGCACACTCGCATCGTGCGAAAGCACGCTGCGCCGTCTCATGCAGAATCTGACGCGCCCTTGGCGCTATAAAAAGCTTTTCAAGCTTTTTCAGCGTGTCGAAAAACCCTTTTCGGCACGCTGACAGACTGCTAAAAAGTTCGGAAGGCAAGCAACTCACGCCCGTCGGCGTACATAGGTACGGTAGGGCGTGAGTTGCGCAGCACCCGCAAGGGGTACGCCGCATCCGTAAAGCTCCTTCGTCGCTAACGGCTGCGCAGTAAGTCAAAATCCTTGAAAAGTAAGCATTTTTTGCATTATAAAATTCGAGATATTCTGCTTTTTGAATTA
>CAKTVW010000054.1 GCA_934630495.1 uncultured Oscillospiraceae bacterium | reverse complement strand
GGCGCGGCACTTTGCACCTCAGTGATTTTGCTTTCCACATCGGAACAAAGATCCGATTTCGTCAGAACCACCACAGGCGCTGCACCGCTGTCGTAAGCAACAGACAGGTACCGCTCCAGCCGCCGGATATTAAAGTTGTTGTTCAGCGACATACAGAGAAAGGCGGTATCAATATTGGCGGCGACGACCTGTTCCTGTTTCCCTGTGCCCGCCGCTTTTCGGATAAAGCAGCTCTTTCGCGGAAACAGTCCTGTAATCACGGCATGGCTGTCGTCCTCCGGCCACTCGGCAATGACATAATCACCGACGGCGGGATAATCGGAGACGGTTTGCGTTTCATACCGGTATTTCCCGGAGACGGCAGCCGATTTCACCTCGGTGCCACTTTGGAGTTTATATAGTCCTTTTTCCTGCGCGATCACTCGCGCCCGCAGCTCGTTCATGCCTGCACCTCCGTATCTGAAAAGGATCGGCTGTAAACCGGCAAGATCCGTTTCCAGAACACAAGCCCATTTGCAACCAAAAGCACGCCGAATCCGACTCTCGCCGCCCATTCAGGCAGCAGAAGTGCGATCCCGTTCATATCTCCGCCGCCGAACAGACTGCATAGGATGCTTAGGTAAAGCGGATCAATCAAAAGAAGCGCAATCGTGGTGTAATACAGAACCGCGCGGAACAGCTGGCTCTTTGCAGTGCCGATTTTCTTGGCAAGCGCAGTCAGCAGATAGGCTATGCAGAAAGTTGCCAGTGCGCCGACAAGGCAGAAGATGCCGAGCTGCGTATCGGTCATGCGTTCACGGAAAACATCGACCTGCACGCCAAGTCCCATAAATCTTACCTGCCGGAACACCCCTGTAAACAGGGCGTACAACAGGTGTGCTCCTTCGTGAACGAGATAATAGGCGATCACGGCCGCCAGAATACCGATGTATTGCCGTGCTCTCTTTGACATTGTATTTCCCCTTTTCTTTTTCTCTGTCAGCGATCCGGAAACCGAACAAAAATGCTTAGTTTGCCGCCATCGTAATCTGCCGCAACATTTCCACCCATCTTTTCGGTGAGCAGCTTGGCAATGGAAAGCCCAAGTCCCGTTCCGCTTCTTGCGGTGTTTACTGTGTAAAAGCGCTCAAACAGGTGCGCAGTTTGCATGGCATCTAAATCCTTAGCATGGTTTTCAAACCATACCGTGCCGTCGGGCGACAGTCGAACGGACAAGTCCCCGTCAGAATATTTGACAGCATTGGAAAGAATATTATCAAAAATCCGCCGCAGGGCGTGTCGGTCAAGTGTTCGCTCTATCTGCTGCTCCGATAGTTCAATATCGGGCACGATCCCGCGTTCGGAAAGCGTTCCGTAAAATCCTGCAAGGCTTTGCTCCAGAATGTCATTCAAACAAACCGGCTCAAAATGCAGTTCCTCCGTTGTTCCGGCAATGACCGAATACCGAAGCAGTTCCTCAGTTAGTCCACGCATGGCATCGGTGCGTTCGCGGATCACGGAAAGATAGCGCTCTGACGCTTCAGACTGCGGTTGTTGCATAAGCAAATCGAGGTAGCCGCAGATCGCAGTCAGTGGGGTGCGCAGATCGTGGGAAATGTTGGTGACCGCATTTTTTAATTCCATATCACCATGTTGCAGCTTTAGGCGCTCTTTGCGGAGCGCCTGAAGCTGACAGTTGATTTCCGAAGCAAGGGTACGCATGGCACGGTCGCCGGATGAAATGGAAATGAGCGTGTTCGTGTCCGTTTTCAGCTTGTCATTCAGCTCCCGTGCGACTTCTTTCAGGGATGCACGCAGGGAGAGCAGGTACAGCAGCAGTCCGACAACGCAAAATGCAAGCGCAATGATGATCAGCACGACCCAAAACTCCATAACCACCTCTTACTTCAAATCCCAGCGTCGGAAAAACACTAAGCCGCATCCCGTTGACACAAGGAGAATGATCCCGTCATAAAGCGCCAGCATCGTCGGCTTTTCGGCGTCCATATCGCTGATCTGAAGCATCTGTCCTCCCGGTGTAAAGTCCTGCATAAATTCGTACACCTGCCGCTTGGTTCCGCTGATGTAATTGGGATTTTTCGTCTCCGGTTCCTCCACGGTCACGCCGTCCTCTGTATAGGAATAGCCCGCCAGATACTCCGGCTCATTCAGTGCAGAGGTGATGTAAACGCCGATGAAAAGCAGCACAAATACCAGCAGAATACATCCGGCAACCGTGTGCGATTTGTTTTGGCACAGCATGGCGATCAGCGTAAAGAGTGCCGTAAGGGCGGCCAGCAGCGCAAGACTCAGCGCTCCGTACATCCCGAGCTTTACCGGAGCGGATTGGATCTGCTCTCCCAGCAGAAGCCCGAGGGCACCTTGCGGAACAACAAAGGCAATGCTTAAAATGATTCCGGCGCAGCAGCCGGTGATGAGATTGGCGAGGTAGATATTGCCGCGCCGATGTCCGGCGATCAGTTTATTGCGCAATGTCCCACCGGAATAGTCGCTGCCGACAAACAGTGCGGCCAAAACCGAATTCAGAATCGGGCAAAGAATGGCACAGGTGAGAAGCCGGAAATCCATTACCCAAACGGCACCCTCCCGGTGAACATTGACGGCGTTGACCACCGTCATGAAAACGCCGAAAAACACCGTCAGGGCTGAAAGCAGCCGGAATGTTCTGTCGTGCCGCAGACGGGAAAAATTCGCTCTGAGAAGTTTACGCATGGTGCTCACCTCCTACAAGGTTCATATAAAAGCTCTCAAGGCTCTCGTCCTGCTCCGTAAGATTTTTTACGATGCAGTTTTCTTTCGCCAGTTCCGATACAAGTTCTGTAACCGGAATTTCAGCGTAAATATCCGCGTGTGTGTCGTCTATAATGCGGTATTCGGCTTTCATACCATCCAGTACACGGGCAAGCGCCTTCGTGTCGCTGACTTCAATGCGGACGCATTTGCGGCAGCGTGTCTCCAGCTCCTGTGCGCTCATCTCTTTTACCATGTGTCCGCCGTCGATAAACCCATAGTGCGTGGCAAGGCGGGAAAGCTCATCAAGAATGTGGCTGGAAATGAGTACCGTGATCCCGTGTTCCCGGTTGAGTTTCAAAATCAGTTCACGCATTTCGATGATGCCCTGCGGGTCAAGGCCGTTTGTCGGCTCGTCCAGCACCAAGAAATCCGGGTTCCCCGAAAGGGCAATGGCAATACCGAGCCGTTGGCGCATACCAAGCGAAAAATTCTTTGCTTTCTTTTTGCCTGTGTCTCCGAGTCCGACAAGATGCAACAGCTCGTCGATGCCGTCATCAGACGGAAGTCCGAGCACCCGATACTGCTGGCGGATGTTCTCCCGCGCCGTCATATCGGGGTAGATTGCCGGGCTTTCCACCACGGCGCCCATCCTGCGGCGGCAGCGATAGATTTCGGTATCCGTATTCTTCGCACCGTAGAGGGTATAGCTACCGTCTGTCGGTTCCTGCAAGCCGCAGATCAGGCGGATGAGTGTGGTTTTGCCTGCGCCGTTTCTGCCGACAAAGCCGTAGATCGCACCTTTCGGAATGCGCATCGTCAGACCGTTCAGCGCGGTAAAGCCACGGTAACGCTTTGTCACCGCATTCGTTTCAAGCACATATTCCATAAAATAAGTACCTCCTTTTGCTTGATACCTACATGGTACAGCAAAAAGGTCAAGACAGCGGTTAAGAAAATCGTCCGGAAATCGTTAAGATTCGGCGTTCAGGCGAAACCCAATGCCCCAGACCGCTTCGATATAGTCTTTTCCGGATGTGTCGCGCAGCTTTCCGCGCAGATTGCTGATATGCGTTTTCAGCGAGTTTTCGGTGCAGTCGGGCGTATCTTCGCTGATGCGGTCGAGCAGCACGGATTTCGCCAGCACCTGCCCGGGATTTTGCATCAACAGCTTCAAGATGGCGTATTCCGTCCTTGTCAGCGTGACAGAGGCACCGCCCTGACGAACTTCATGGGAAGCAGTATCCAGTGTCAGCTCGCCGCAGGATAAAACAGGTGCAAACGGGGAGCGCGCGGCCTCTCTCAGCCGCACCGCAACGCGCGCCAGCAGCTCCTTCGTGTCAAAGGGCTTTGTGAGATAATCCGCTGCGCCGCCAAGCAGCAGATCGACCTTATCCTGCACGGCCGCCTTTGCACTGACAACAATAACGGGAATGCCCTTGATCTGCGGCAAAAGCGCCTCGCCGCTCATCCCCGGCAGCATCAGGTCGAGCAGAATCAGATTCGGACGGACATTTTTGAGCAGCATCTGCGCCTCCGTGCCGGAGTAGGCATGCAGTACCGCATAGCCCTCCCGCTCCAAGACCTCTTGCTCCAGATTCCCGATCGTTTGGTCATCATCAATAATCAAAATCGACTGTATCATTCTCTATTTGTCAGTCCAGCGCACGAAGGTCGGATTTCTCGTACCGATGATGCCCAGGCAAACTCTTTTTGTAATTCCAGCATACGATTGCATCGTGCAGGCTCTTTCCGGGATTGTCTGCAAAGAAATCACGGATGTATGTGTTGTACTCAAACTGCCCGCCGATCTCCGTTTTGGTTTGTTTCTTTTCCTCTAAGATTCGATAATATGCCCGAATCGCATCGCCGTAAGTCTTTCCGGTGTTTGCTTTCAGCCATTTCTGAAACAGAACATTGAAAGAAAAACTTTTTCCGATTTTCTCGCTGAAAAACGCACGGTGCTTTTCGGAGCAGACGATATTCGGCTCTATAACCGTGTCCTCGGTGAGCGTGCCGATGTTTACCGCCGTTTTTCTCTTGGCAGAGGGTTTCAGTACATTTCCTGTATCAAGAAAGTATGCAATTCGATCGGTGAGTTCTGCTTTACTGCCCGATGTCGGCAATCCATTTTCTTTGCAAAAATCGGCAAGCTCCTGTTTCAGATAATAAAAGCTGCGGAAAGTGGCTGCATCCAGTTCTTTGTTCAGCTTTGGTCGTTCACTCATCTGCATTTCCTGATTTCAAAGATATTCTCCTGCAACCTCTGTAAAAACCGCCCTGCGTGTGCGCCGTCCATCTGGGTATGGTGGAATTGGAACGACAGCTTCAGCGTCGTCCTGAAAAGCCATTTATGATATTTGCTCCAGATGATAAACGGATTGTTGAAAATGCCGCTGTTCATGCCGACCGCGCCGTCGATCTCGGTATCCACAATGGCGGAGGTGCCGATGACCATGCTATCGGTCAGGTCGTGATTTTCACAGCTTTCCGCAACTGCGTGCGTCAGCTGCAGGTAGTCGGCATTGAACTGCACAAGGCTACTTGAGAACGGCACATCGCAGGAACTGACCTCGCCGGTTTTGTTTTTTACAATAGTGTTCACCGCAATGCTGTCATATTGCAGCAGCTCGCGCCCAACAGGGAGAGTATAAAACTCCTTGATCTCGCTGGCCGCCCTGCCGATACACCAGCAGAGAAGCATATTGAATTTCAGCCCGCGCTTACGGCTGAATCCCACAAGCGGCGTAACATCCAGCGTTTTGAAAAAAGTCACCATAGGGTTCGGCGCGTTCATCCAAAGGTCGAACGCCGCCGCGCGGGTGGTCGTTTTTGGGTCGATAACGTTCGGTTTCATTCCGCACGCTCCAATTCCGCGATATTCCCCGACTGAATCGCGGGAATGCTGCGTTTGATTTTTTCATAGTCCCAATCCCACCAGCGCAAGACTTCAAGCCTCTCAACAGTCGCGTCGTCGAACCGTCTGCGTATCGGCTTCGCCGGAACACCGCCGACGATGGTGTAAGGCGGCACGTCCTTTGTCACCACAGCCCGCGTTCCGATTATCGCGCCGTCGCCGATCTTCACGCCCGACATGATGACCGCCTCGTACCCGATCCACACGTCGTTTCCGATGACGGTGTCGCCCTTGTTGTCCCATGCGTCGCGGATATTTTTCGGGTCAAGCCCCCATTCGTCAAAGAAAATAGGGAAGGTGTAGTTTGACAGCGACTTCATCGAATGATTCCCGCTCGTGAACATAAATTTAGCACCGCACGCTATCGCGCAGAATTTCCCGATTATCAGGCGGTCGCCGTTTACCGGATACTGATACAGCACGTTGTTCTTCTCAAAATCGCAGGGATCGTGGACGAAATCGTTGTAGATTGTATAGTCCCCGACCTCGATATCCGGTTTTGTGATGACGTTTTTCAGGTACACCGTCTGCCTGTCGTGCGGACGGGGGTAGATTTGATTCTTCATTTTGTATTCCTTCTTTCCGGAATGCACCATTATTGCATTCCGTTGTTCTTTCGTTTTGGTGACGGCAATTCATCGTACATTGCCTTAAACAGTTTTGTGAGAAACTCTTTGCTGTCAACTTCATCCACCAGCAGCATTTCTTTCGCTCCCTCATACGGAAGCTCACAAATTGCCGCGGGCATAAGCTCCAGAGCGGATCTTGTTTTCTTTACAAGCAACCGATCATCATAGATCCCGCCGACGATTTTACCGTGATAATAGAGGATAAATTCTCCCATCATAGGACGGTAAGAAATATCGTCCAGATCGGATAGCTGTTCCAGAATGAAATGAAGATACTCTTTACTGGATGCCATTATTCTTACACCACTTTTTGCATTGCTCGATTCTTGCGCCGTTATCGCTTTGCTCCATGTCGTAAGCAAAAGTATGTAATAAAGGACAAACGAAGTCATCGCATTCGCCGCAATGCTGCAAGCCTTTCTTTTCACAGCAGGATTTCACGGGGCAGTTATCCGCCCAGAAGGGTTTGTCCATATTCACGCACCCCTTGCAGCCCATTGCTTCATGAAAACTGCAATCGCTGCACCGAAGCCCACATCTTGACTCGATCATACTCAGATTCCTCCTACTCAGAATAACTGTCCCGGCAGCTTCAGTTTTTCCTTCTTCGGGAAGGTCGCCTCAAACCGTTCAAAGCCTTCAGGATTTTTTTCGCAGACAAAATAGCCCTCCGGGTCTTTGTAGCTGCCGGAAATGCCGTCCAAAAAACCGGGCGTCAGCTCTTTGATGAGAAAATAATCCGCCTCCGGGTCGTCGGCATAGCGAACGCCCTTTGCTTTTGCCGGGACAAAGCCAGACTTGCCGTAAAACAGGATGTTTCCAGTGATAGCAAGTGCTCCTGCACCCATCTCCTTAGCTTTTTCCATGGAATAGTCGAGCAGCTTCTTTCCGTAGCCCTGCCTCTTGTATGCGGGTGCGATGCCGATGGGGCCGAAGGTCATGATCGGCACCTTCCGTCCATCGTCGCAGTCGATTTCCGACCGCACATAGATGACCTGCCCGATCAGCTCGCCGCTTCGCTCCATCACGAAGTCCAGTTCCGGCACGAAAGCCGGGTCATCCCGATAGCAGTGCAGCACATAGTGCTCCATGCAGCCGGGGCGGTAGACATTCCAAAATGACTCGCGGGTCAGGTTTTCCACATTCCTGTGATCGCTCTTGGTTTCAAGACGGATGGTAATGTTTTTATTCAACATATTAAATTCTCCTTTATAATTCTTTGTTCTTCGGTTTCGCGCAAAACAGGTGAATGCCCAGCGCCGCATTGAAGCCCGTAGCCGCAAACACACTGAAACGCTCGACCACGCCGAAATATTCGGCAGGGACGATTTTCATGCCCAGCGCACCCACAAGCATCATGCCAAGGGCAACGCCTGCGCATACACCGTAAGAACGGCAATCCTTGTTTTTTACCCCGGCGACGATGATGACGGTCAGCGATATGATGGACAGCAGCACCACCAAAGCGGTGACGACCATGTGCATCACATCCTGAAATGCTCCCGCATAGCCGCTGTCACTCAGCGGGAACATCCGATAGCCGACCGCTGAAATCCACTCCATGATGGCGAACAGATAAATCCCGGAACGAAGCAGCTTGGTTTTCTGCCCCTGAATCCCGATGCAGACGACGGTTGCGCAAACGACCTCGCACACATTGTAAAGCGCACTGAGCTGATTCCAGAGCGCCAGCGACGGCGCGTTGGCGGCGCTCAGGTCGCTGACGGCCTGCGCCAACCGGTTATAGCCGGGATAGGCCAGCGGCGCAAACACAACCGCCGCCGTGTAGGAAAGAAAGCTGACGATGCCGAGCAGTCCAAGCTTTTGTATCAAAGATTTTCTCATGATTTTCCTCCTAATTGCATGTCCCCGTCATGAACCATGTGAAAGAAGAGACGGACATGCTGTCTGAGCTTTTCCAAGCATTCATTTTCCCGTTCCGGCTGGCGGTCGCAGATGCCGATCAACGTCACGACCGGCGCGACGTACATCATTGCCAACTCATTCGGGTCTTCTGCCCTAATCTCACCGGCGGCAATTAACGCGCGGAAAATACCGGCGTGATAGGCAAGCAAACGATCGACGTAGCGCCACGAATACAGCACCGCCAGCTCCGATGAACGAAATTGTTCAATGGTCATCATGCGGCGAAATCGGCTGATGGTTTCATTGTGCAGCGAATACTCGAAAATTTGCTGTACCTTTTTAAAAAGGGCATCCTCGCTGATCTCCGTGAAGGCCGGAATGTCCTGTGACACATTTTGCACATGAATATCGATCTTTCCGGTGTCTGCTTCGTATTGCGCTGCCGTAGACGCCACGATCGCATCAAAGATCGCCTGCTTACTCGGAAAGTGGTTGTAAAGCGACGGTGCCTTGATGCCTACCGCTTTTGCGATCTCACCCACGCTGACGGAATCGTACCCTTTTGTAGAAAACAGCTCCAAAGCCTGATCCAAAATTTTCTGCTTGGTATCCTCCTGTTTCATATTCGCTCCTCCTAACTAACGTTCGTTAGTTATATTATAATCGTATTTTGCAAAATGTCAAGGGGTAAGCAAAAGCTGCGGCATCCTTCCACGGTAGAAGGCCGCTGTTTACCGTCGGCAGCAGAATATTCTCGATAAAGTCAATGCGGTCATGTACTGTCGGTTTGAAAAAGGCAGATACTGCGGCCACAATTTTCTCGCTCAGATCAACATAGATCACGTTGCCGCTGTCGCCGATCGCAGCATAAACGGGTTTCTCCGGATGTACGATTCGTCCACGGCCTGCGGTGGAAGCTGCACCCGTCCGTCGGAATAAATCTCTGATTCTCCGAAAATAAATTTTCCGCCCTTGTTCATCTGCGGCATAAGTACACTTCCTTTTCACTTCAAAGAATGATCCGCGCAATCTCCATCGTCACGATTTTCAGCACTGCGCCGCCTGACATCACATAGAACCAAACCTCGCGCATCTTTTGCGTTTTTGCGATCGGCGTAGCAATGGCGGCAATGATAATCAGCAGCGCGCCGACACAGCCCACGACAGTGGGCACACTGACGAGCGGGAACAGCCCCGGTGCGCAGCTGCCGTCGATGGTGTGCTGAATGGTCTTATCCAAGCTGTCCCGCGCCGCCGCAAAACAGCAGACCACAAGGCCGAAAACCAGCAGGATGACACTCCTCCGTCCCCAATACTGAATATTCACACGACCAAAAATCGAGCAGCCGATAAACCCGAGCAGCGCAAGGATCATAAGCGATGTCGCCGTAGTGACTCCGTTTCCGAAATAGAGTTTCATGCTTGCACCGCCTCTCCGTATGAGATCAGGATCATTCCGCACGCCTCGCAGCAGCAGGCAGGGATACTCGTTCTGTCGCCGACCTTCAATCCGGTGAGCTTTACAAAGCCCTCTGCATTTTTGCCGTTTTCCAAAGCGCCCGGTACTTTATTTGCAAAGCTGAAGGCGCCGTCCTTGCTGCCGAATAAATAACCTTTTCTCATTTCTTTTCCGCATTTCGGACACATCATTGTAAAATTCTCCTTTCAAAAAATAAGACGCAGCGTATGATCGTTTGCGATCAGCACTGCGTCTTAGCGTCTGGCTGTTTGGCTTCAATGATAAAATGCTTGGCGTTGATAATGCTTTCGCGCCTGCATTTCGGGCAAAACAGCGGAAATGATTTCAGTTCCGTTTCGGGCAAGAGCTGCAAGCGCGTCTTTGCTCCGCATATCGGGCACAAGACCCACTTTTTTTCTTCTATTGCTTCTTTCATATGGATGTTCCTGACTTTCTGTAGCCGGATTCGATCTTGGCAATAAAGCGGTCAATATGTGTGCTCAGCATCGGGGCAATACTTTCTTTTTCGTCTGCACCGTCGTAAACACTGTAAAGCAAGAACATCGGGCCGTAAAATTCCAGTGCCAACTGCAT
>CAKTVW010000053.1 GCA_934630495.1 uncultured Oscillospiraceae bacterium | reverse complement strand
CGCAGCGAGAGCACTTGTTATAAACAAGACCGGAATCGGTGCAGGTCGGGGCAAGGTAATGGTCGGCGTCGGTGGTTGCGGGAGCAACGGTGAAGTCATGGCCCAGGGCAGGAAGCTCGCTCTGTGCGGTCAAAATCTCGTTACAGACGGAGCAATGCTTACCTGCGGTCTTACCGGGGGTCGTGCAGGTAGCAGCGACTGCCGGGTCGATCACCTCGGTATGACCGAGTGCAGGGATGGACTCAACATAAGAGTCATTACAGCGCATACAGGTAAAGGTTTTTACACCCGCTGTCGTACAAGCGGCAGGCGTTGTAACAGCGCCCTGATAGCTGTGGCCGAGTGCGGGGATTGCCGTTCCGGCTTCCACGACCGCACCGCAGAACGCGCAGACCTTATCGCCGGTATAGCCTTCAGAAACGCAGGTCGCGGCGGAAGCATTTTTCAGGGTCGTTTCGGCATGGCCGCAGGCGGCGGTAAGCGTGAGGTAATAGATCGTCTGCGATGCGGAGGCTTTTTTGAAGAGATAGCCCGTTTTGTATGTGGACGCTGCATAGGTACGGAAATCGCTGCTGTTGGAATAATAGGCGAAGCAGCGGCTGTTTGTTGTTACGGAAATGACCTGCCACGCGCCGGACTTTTCCGCAATGGTGAAGGTGTCGTCGACGGCATCGGTAAGCTCGGCGCCGGAGGTGCTGTTTTTGCCGATCTTCAGATAGCCGGTCGAGCCGTGGATGCTGTAGCTGCCGCTGCTTTCCTTGCTAAAGGCAAAGACGATGCTTTCATCCGGATTGAGGATCGTGTCGTTTTCGGTCACGGTAACGGCTGTTGCGCCGAATCGTCCGTTACTGAGTGTGGAGTTCATCGCATGATCCTTCGCCGTATTGACGATCACATATTCGCCGCTCCAATCGTCGGGCGCTTCGGAAACAAGCTCGAACACTTTCTCTGAGCTTACCGCGCCGACGGCATAGGAATACAGCGCGTAAAGCGTGCAGTCGCTTGTCGGCTTATAATTGTCACCGGCGGAATAGACGGCCGGCTTCTGCGTGGTCGCTGCGACCTCTTCCGTGACCCAGCCGACAAAGGTATAGGTGTGCGCGGTGTCGCTCGGGGAGCCGTTCGGGGTCGGCAACGTGATGCCGGATGCTCCGGCGGTCATTGCTTCGATCGCGTCGACGCCGCTCGGGACTGCAAAACGGACCGTGACGCTCTCGCCGAGCGGGTCGACGTAATTGTCCTTATAGGAGTAGCCGCAGACCGTACAGGTGTGAAGATCGTAACCCTGCTCCGTTACGGTCGGGGCAACGGTCTCGGTTTGATAGGAGTGACCGGTCGCGGGGAGCGTGGTGGAACGGATGACCTGACCGCAGCTGTCGCAGGTGACGATAACGATCCCGGCGGTCGTGCAGGTCGGCTCGGTGCGCTCGGTCGTGGTATTTTCATGCGCACAGGTCGAGGCGCTCTCGAGCACCGTGGTGTAGCGTGTGCCGGAGGTCTCCTTGACATAGAGTGCGACCGGCTCCTGATTGTTATAATTACCGGAGGCGAAATAGCGGAAATAGTTCGCGTTGCTTGCCTTGTTATAGCGCAGATACGCGCCGCCGCCGGAGAGGATAACGGCGTTCCCGCTGTCGTCGAGCGAAAGTGTGTTCGTATAGGTGCGGGTGTCGCTTGCGTCGATGCCGGCGGAGTTGGCGGTCTTGCCGATGTAGTAGCCGCTGGCGCTTCGGATCGTATAGGCCTCGCCGCTCTTTTCGACGATGAAGCGGTAAGCGTCGCCGTCGGCCAAGGAGATCGTGCCGTCGGAAATGGAGACGCTTTGAAAATTGTTCGCCTCTTGGAAGGAGGTCAGGCTGCCGTCCATAACGCGGCTGCCTTTTTCATAGACGATCAGGTATTCGCCGCTCCAATCGTCGTGGTCGCCCGTGACCTTGACGTAGCTGCCGGAGGCAGTGATCTCATAGGAATAGACGGCATAGAGCGCCGCGCCGCCGGACGGCAGGACATACGCGCTGCCCGCCGGATAGAGCGCGGGCGCGACAGAGGAATTGTTCACTACGCCGTCCGTCCAGCCGACAAAGGTATAGGAGTACTTGTCCGCCGACGGCGTACCGGAGGGAGTCGGAAGTGTAACGGAATCACCGACATAGCCGCTGATGCCGTTCTGCTCCACGCCGTCGGGAGTATGGAAAGTGATCCCGGCGGTCTTCCGCGCGGCAAAGTCGATGCGGATCACGCAGTCCGTCGTTGCGCTGACGGTAAAGACATTGCCGTTCTGCGTGACGGAGGCGGTGCCGGAAATGACCGTATAGCCGGAGGCATAATAACCGGCCTTCGGTACGGCGGTAATGGTGCTGCCCGAGACGGAGACAGTTCCGTAGGCGGTGTTCCCCGAAACGGCGGTAACGGTCGCGGTCGTGCCGCCGCCCGCTGCGTCGCCCGAGGGCGTCTGCATATCGGAGGGAGGCGTCAGGCCGAACATGTACCATGCCAGCTCCGGATAATCGATAAAGACATTGCGGTTGCCCTGTACGTCCTGCACCAGATCGTTGCGCTCCATTTCCCACGTGTCGACGGGATCCTCTTTGCACCATTGCAGCAGCGTTGCGCGGTCTTCGATAATCCGGATGCCGTTGTCGGACTTATCGTCGGAGTCCAGCGCGGGCAGCTTGGAGGATTCTACGTCGGAGTAGAGATTCGGCTGCTGCCAACGGACGTAAACGTACAGCAGGATGCGCGCGACGTCGCCCTTAACGTTATCGCGTACCTCAAGAACATTGTCAAAATCCTTCGTGCCGACCCAGATCACGTCCTGATTGTTCACCTGATAGCTGGTGTAGGCGGTATCCGTGCCGACAAGATTTGCGAAGGCGCGGTTGCTCTTCGAGCCGTTGACGCCGCCGATGGAGGGCCGCAGATGATGCAGGTCGGCGCCGCCGTTGAGCTGGTAATAAGAAGCCTTGCTCTGCGGCCAAATGTGCTCACGCTGCATCTCGGAGGTGCCGTAGGAATTGCTGGAAATGTCGGTATAAAAATAGTTGTATCCGTATGTACCGCCGACCGCATCCGTATAATGCCAATAGGTCGCCATGGAATCAGCCGTGTAGCCGGCGTAAACGACCTTCGTGCTGTTGCGCGTGCTGCTCATGAGGTCGTAGAGCTTGGTATACAGCCGATTGTTCTGCGACGCGGTATAGGAATCCGTGCTGTCGACGCCCGTGAGCGTTTTCAGCGTATCGTAGCTGTAGCCGCCGGTATAGTACGCCTTTGCATCCTCGGAAAGAGCGGTACATACAACGTGGCGGTTTTTGGAATTTGTTGCAATAGTAACTGTCGGTGCATTCGCAGCGAATACGGATGCGCACAGGGACAGTACTATGGCAAGCGCCAGCAGTGCGGCGAGCGATCTGCGGATCGGGTGCTTCATAGTTTGCCTCCTATTATAAATGTATCGGAAAAGCGGACACGTCGTTGAAAAAATCGTTCCGACGCATCGGTGCGGCAGGAAAATTGCACCGATTATTATTAGAATAACACAGAAAATCGGATTATTCAACGAGAAAAAACGTGCACCGCCTCGGCTTTTTTCGCCAAGGACCGCCGAGCATGGACAGAGCGAAAAATCGTATGTCACGGAAAAGAACAACAGGAGGTTCGTTAGACGCAAAAGCATTGAAAAAGCAATTTAAAGTTCGTCATTGCGCACAAGACGTTAGCGGAAAATTAAGCACTTTGACGAACAAAAGAATGACGTCGTTTTCTTCCGAAAAGCGGGAAAAAATCGGGTGAATTTCACAAATTCATCATTGTTTTCTGGGAAAAGCTGTGATATAATTATTCTAATCATCCCCACTAAAGGGAAGAAATAGAATAGGAGTTGAACCCACCCATGAAAACAAAAGCAAAGCGATCCCTATCCCTGCTTTTGATGCTTGCGATGGTGCTCAGTCTGTTCTCCGGGCTGACCTTCCATGCAAGCGCCGCCGAGCCTTCCAGTGCGGCCGAGGTTTCCTATCGAAAGAGCGGAAGCTACGTCTACAACTGGGGCAAGCGCGACACCACGGCAACCTTCCTGACGACCTATGCGCAGGAATACTACACAGGCAGCTATTCCTACGACACGCTGTCTGCAAAGTCCGGCAGCACCTCGACCAGCGCAAGCGACATTTACAGCAGCGCGCTGGGCAGTGCGATCCACAGTATGCTGGCGGCGAAGCAGACCAGAACCACCTCGTATAATGGCACAAAGGAACTCTACCGCTATACCGACTGCGAAGAAAATCAGGATAAAATCTCCTCTTACTATTCCGCAGTGGCCATCGGCCCCGGCTGGGGCGAGGGCGGAAGCTGGAACCGTGAGCATACCTGGCCGAACAGCAAGGGACTTAACGGTGCCGATGAGAACGACATCATGATGCTCCGCCCGACGGCGACCTCCGAAAACAGCAGCCGCGGCAACACCGCCTACGGCGAGAGCTACTATGATCCGAACGGCAACGGGCAGAGCCTGCACGGCGACGTCGCCCGCCTGATGCTGCAGCATCTGATGCGCTGGGGCAACACTGACAGCTTCTACGGAGCCTCCGGCGTTATGGAAAGCCGCGACATCCTGCTCAAGTGGCTGGAGGAAGACCCCGTTGACACATGGGAAATGGGCCGCAATGACGCCGTCCAGTCCATCACGGGCGTGCGCAACGTCTTTGTCGACTACCCCGAGCTGGCCTTCAAGCTTCTCGGCGCGGATGTCCCCGCGAATTATCCCACGCCCTCCGGCGGCAGCACGGCCTCCTATACGATCACCGCGACCTCCAATAACACCTCCTACGGCACGGTCTCCGTTTCCGGCAGCACCATTACCGCCACTCCGAAGACCGGCTATGCCGCTACCGGCTATACCGTCGTCAGCGGCACGGCGACCGTCACGCAGAACGGAAATGTCTTCACCGTGAAGGCCTCCTCCGACTGCACGGTCCGGATCATCTTTACCAAGATCGCGACCTACACGATCAGCTTCTCCGTTCCGAGCGGCGTGACCGCTCCGACCTCCGTAACGGCGACCAGCGGCACGGTGCTCACCCTGTCCGCGCCGACCGGAACGCCCTCCGACAGCAGCAAGACTTACACCTTCCTCGGCTGGGCCGCCGCTGTGACGGATAACGTCACGACGAAGCCTGCCTACTATACGGGCAGCTACACCGTTACCGGCAGCGCCACGCTGTACGCGCTCTATAAGTACTCCGTCGGCGGAGACGGCAGCTCCGATACATATACGATGTTTACCGGTTCCTCGGTCGAGAACGGCAGCTATGTGATCGTCAGCGCCTCCACTGGGCTGGCGATGAAGAGCACCGTTTCTAACAACTGGATCACCGAGGGCAGCACCTACTCCGGCGACAGCATCGCCTCTCCGTCCGATGCCGATGTCTGGACGATCACCGACGGCGTGATCGCCGCGCCGAACGGCAAGGGTGCACTCTATTCCAGCGGCGCAAAGAAGGTCGAGCTTTCTACGACCTCCGGCACGGTCTGGAGCTTCTCCCTCTCCGACGGCAAGTGGACGATCAGCAACAGCTCCGTCGGGACTCTCAGCTATAACACCTCCGGCGGCTGGCGGCCCTACTCCGGCAGCGGCTACGGCACGGACAAGACCTTCTATCTCTACAAGGCCGGCGACGGCGGTACGCTCTACTACACCACCGTTATCGGCGAAGCCTGCACACACAGCAATACCGTCTCCGTCGCGCAGGTCGACGCGACCTGCACCAAGACGGGCACGACCGCCGGTGTGAAATGCGCGGACTGCGGCCTGATCCTTTCCGGCTGCACCGAGATCCCCGCAGCGGGCCATAGCTGGAACGACGGCGTCGTGACTACTGCGGCGACCTGCACGGCGACCGGTGTCAAGACCTACACCTGCACCGTTTGCAGCGAGACGAAAACCGAAACGATCGACAAGATCGCCCATACGCCTGCGGCATCCTACAAATCCGATGCCTCCGGTCACTGGCATATCTGCGCCGTTTGCGGACAGTCCTGCAACGACAAGGCGGGACACACCTTTGACGACGGCGTGATCACGACGCCCGCGACCGAAACGACCGACGGCGTCAAGACCTATACCTGCACCGCCTGCTCCTATAAGAAGACGGAATCGATCCCGTCGACCGGCAGCGCGTTCACGGTCTCCTTTAGTGTTCCCGATGGCGTTGACGCGGTCGATTCGATCGTCGGCAACAGCAAAACGGGCATTACGCTTCCCTCTGCCGGAACGCCAAGCAGCGAATATACATTCGTCGGCTGGACGACTGCGGCAATGGAAGAGGATTCCGCGACCGCACCGACCTACTACGAAGCGGAAAGCACCTATAACGACGGCACGGCAACGCTGATCGCCCTCTATTCCTACCGTCAGGTCGGCACAGGCGGCGGCGACTATGTGAAGCTGACCTCTACGCCGGACGATATTGCCGGTGAATACCTCATCGTCTATGAGACCGGCAGCCTGATCTTCGACAGCAGTCTGGAAACACTCGATGCTGCGAAAAACACGCAGAGCGTCACGATCTCCGATAACACCATCTCCGCGGCACAGGGCGATGCCTACAGCTTCACGATCGGCACCGACGGCAGCATTCTCGCCAAGAACGGAAAGTACATCGGCAGAACGACCAACAGCAACGGCCTGAACACAAGCGACACCGCGCTGACGCATACCATCACGATCAGCAGCGGCACCGCCACGATCAAAAGCTCCGGCGGCGCGACGCTGAAGTTCAATAACACGGCCGATCAAAATCGCTTCCGCTACTACAAGAGCGGCCAGCAGGCCATCCAGCTCTACCGCAAGTCCGGCTCCTCCGGAACGACCTATTACACCACGCTGAACGGCTCCTCCGTCTGTGTCCATAGCTGGAACGACGGCGTCGTGACCACTGCGGCGACCTGCACGCAGAGCGGCGAAAAGACCTTCACCTGCACCAAGTGCGGTGAGACCAAGGTCGAGACCATTGCCGCACTCGGCCACAGCTACAAGGATACTGTCATCGCCGCGACCTGTACGGAAGACGGCTCTAAGACCTCGGTCTGCACCGTCTGCGGCGACACGCGCACCGAGACGATCGCCGCGCTGGGCCACGATTACGACAGCGGCGTCGTTACGACCGAGCCGACTGCCACCGAGCCGGGCGTAAAGACCTACACCTGCTCTCGCTGCGACAGCGCTTACACCGAGTCCATCCCCGCGCTGGGAGAAAAGGTCCGCTATGCCCGCGCAACGGAGATCACCTCCGGGGCCGATTATATTATGGCGTTCTGCTATAACGGAACGTATTACGCCATCGGCAGCGGCCTGACCCCCACAGAGGTCGCAGTAGAAAACGACGTGATCTCTCTCAACTCCGGCGAAGCGTACCTCTGGAACATCGCGGCCACCGACAGCGGCTATACCGTCGCGCATGACGGCAGCTACATCGTCGGCTCCAGCTCCACGACGCTCAGCGTCAAGTCGACCGCCTATGAGTGGCTGACGAAGGACGGTCAAGCAGACGGTACCTTCTGGTTCTACAACGGCACCAGAGGCATCGGCATGTACAACGCCTCCTCCATTAAGAACTACGCACTTTCCAACGCAACCAACTCCGGCACGAGCTACACCTTCGACATTTATCTCTTCACCAATGCCTGCGATCATGCGAATGCAGTCTCTGAGGTCACGGCCGAAGCGACCTGCACTGCGGCCGGAACGACCGTATGGACCTGCCCGACCTGCGGCGAAAGCTGGACAACCTCCGAGCCTGCGGCGCTGGGTCACGACTTTGTCCTTAACGCAGAAAAGTCTACTCCCGCCACCTGCGAGACCGACGGCAGCAGCTACTATGTCTGCTCTCGCTGTGAGACCGGAAAGACCGAAAAGATCGCCGCACTCGGCCATGACTATCAGGTGACCGAGGACGTCAAGGCGACCTGCACCGAGGACGGCCACACCACCTACGTTTGCAGCCGCGACGCAAGCCATACCTATACCGTCGAGAGCAAGGCGACCGGCCATAGCTGGACGACCGCCGAAACGACCGACGCGTATGAAAAGCTTGTCTGCGAGAACTGCAAGGAAGAAAAGTACGTTTACATCCGGACGATCTCCTTCGTCGTGCCCGAGGGCATCGACGCCATTGCGGATATGACCGCAAAGGACGGAGAGAGCATCACCCTCCCGACCCCGAACGGCACACTGACGGCCACCGCGCAGAACTATGTCTTCGCCGGCTGGACGGTCGGCACGGTCAAGGATACGACCGATGCGGTCACCGCCTACGAGGCCGGTGCTGCCTATGAGGTCAGCGAAAACGTCACCTTTAACGCATTGTATTCCTATGTCGGCGACGATTCCTTCGGCGGCGAAAACACCTACCGTCTGGTCACCGACCTCAGCATCCTTTCCGACGGCTATGAGGTCGTCATCGCCAACGACGGCAAGTGGCAGAGCAAGACCATGGCCATGGCACAGTTCACCGACAACGGCCTGAAGCTTCGCGGCGCCAACGTCACTGTCTCCAACGATCAGATCACGCTCTCGGATGCTTCTTCCGTACAGGTATTTACGCTGCAAAAGCTCGAGGACGGCACCTTCCGCTTCCTCAGCAATCTGACCGATGCAGAGAATAACGACTACTACCTTGCCTCCTGCACGAACACCGCAAGCAGCAACGACATCGCGCTGACCACCGTCGCGGATGATGCCGCCCGCTGGACGCTGTCCTTCTATGAGGGCACGGCGAACCTTGTTAAAATGACGGCCTGCGGCACCTACACGGCCAATACCGTCCTGTTCAACAGCGGCAACTACAGCGGCTTCTTCTCCTGCTACGGCGAGACCTACTACGGCTCGGAGACCATGCCCAGCAACATTTACGCGATCCGCCTCTTTGCAAGCAACCCGATCTATCATTTCACCACGGAACCGCAGAAAACCTGCGAGCATACCGACCTGACCTACACGGATAACGGCGACGGAACGCATACCGTTCGCTGCGCCAACGAAAGTTGCGATTACAGCACGGTTTCCGCCCATGTAAACGGCGATCCGACCGTTGAGACCGCCGCCTCCTGCACCGAGGAAGGCACGCAGAAGCTCGTCTGCACCCTTTGCGGTGCCGAGACGATCGAGACGATCGAGGCGCTCGGACACGACTACGTTTCCGAGGTCACCAAGGAAGCGACCTGTTCCGCAGCAGGCGAAATGACCTATACATGCTCTCGCTGCGCCGACAGCTATACCGAGGAGATCCCTGCGACCGAGCACAGCTTTGAAAACGGTGTCTGCACCGTCTGCGGTGCCTCCCTGTATGTGCTTGTCAAGGAAGCCCCCGAGAATTGGGAAGGCGAATACCTGATCGTCTATCAGGCGGCCGACGGCGCTTACGTCTTTGACGGTAAGAACGACGCCTCCGGCAATTATCTGGTCGGCACCTACTACAGTGACGACATGAGCACGATCTGCGTCGCCGATCCGGACAGCTGTGCCGTCAATCTCGTCCCGAGCAGCAACGGCTGCAACATTATGAACGCCGCTGCCGACTGGTTCAGCTTCAAGGATGCGAGAAACGGCTTTGCGACCGGCTCCACAGCCGCCGACTATACGGTAACGCTCAACAGCGATGCATCCGCCGTGATCGCCAACACCGGCAGCTACAGTCTCAAGTTCAATACGCAGTCCAAGCAGTTCCGCTTCTACGGCACGAGCATCTATACCAAGGTGTTCCTCTACGAAAAGTTCGGCACATGTCATCACGACTGGGGCACGGGCACGGTCAAGACCGCCGCGACCTGCACGACCGACGGTCTGCTTCAGTACACCTGTTCGCTCTGCGCCGAGACGAAGAACGAGACGATCAAGGCACTCGGCCATGATTACGCCTACAACACCGTTGAGGCGACCTGCACCGCCGAGGGCTATACGGAGATTACCTGCTCTCGCTGTGATTACAGTGAAATGAGCAACATCACGCCCGCCAAGGGCCACGACTTCTCCGTTGAGCCGTCCCATGACGACGCCGATCACTATCTCGCTCCGACGGTTGACAGCGAAGGCCTGATGTATTACAAGTGCTCCCGCTGTGACGAATGGGGCAATGCAACGGTCCTGCCGCGTCTGACGGCTCCGGTCGTAAAGTCCTACACGCAGCTCACCGCAAGCGATTTTGAAAGCTATGATACCGCGCTTGCCAATGTCGGTCAGTTTATCATTGTCGCCGAAGCCGACGGCAAGTATTATGCACTCGGCACGGATGCTGCCGGTTCCTACCTCAGCGGCGTCGAGATCAGCGTCAGCGGCACGGCCGCTTCGGTCAGCTCCGAGCTGGCAGTTGCGAAGATGGTCCCCGATTACGAGACTTCGAATTACACCGCCACGGCGACGGGCCTCGGCTTCCGCAACGGCGAAGGAAACTATCTGCACCTCAACAGCGCAAGCCTGAATTTTGCCGCGACCGGCAACAACGGCCTGTTCACGCTTGCAAAGGCATATACAAACAGCGATTTCACCATCTTTGTCGAGCAGAGCGAAAAGTATCTGTCCTACAATGCTTCCGCGCAGCGCTTTGAGCTTGCCGATAGCAAGTCGAACAGCACAAAGCTCTATATTTTCACTGCTGACGTGGTGGAGCTCACCGAGAATGATGAGGTCATTCACTCTCTGGGGCTGAAGGCGGACGCAGAGACGACGCTTGGCTATCGCTTTGACTTTGGCGGTACGGTCGCTTCCGTTGAATGGAAGAGCGGCGATGAAAACATCGTGCTCGTCGATGAAAACGGCGATGTTCTCGCAGGTGCGGAGGGCGCAACGACCATCAGCGTTACGCTTCACACCTACGCAGCCGACGGCTACAGCAACTACCGCACCTATACCGCCGTGCTTCCCGTCACGGTCAGCGCGGACGGCCATGTCCATTCCGCCGTCCTGAGCGTGGATGCCAAGGCTCCGACCTGCACAGAGGAAGGAAATGTTGCCTATTGGAAGTGTTCCTGCGGCAAGTACTTCTCCGACGCAGCCTGCACGACGGAGATCGCCGAATCGCAGATCACGCTTGAAGCTCTCGGCCACAGCGACTATCAGTACACGGACAACGGCGACGGAACCCATAAGGTCACCTGCGGCGTCTGCTCTGCAGTCATCACCGCCTCCGA
>CAKTVW010000052.1 GCA_934630495.1 uncultured Oscillospiraceae bacterium | reverse complement strand
CGGTCTCGGTAGAGAACGACGCACAGCGGCTCTCCGTGATAGAGCGACTCCTTCAGGTCTTCCAGGAAGCGCTGCTCGTCGCTGTACTCAACGCTGCTGCAAACTTTTCCGTTGAAAGCCAAATAGTCCAGCCTGGCAATATAACTTTCGCTCGGCAGTGCTTGGTTCATCGTGCCTCACCTCGCTCTCTCTGCCTGGTTGGAAAGCTCCAGCCGTACACTTTTCCGATCTCATCGCCAAGCCTGCGGGTGACACGGACAATGTCTGCCCTGGTGGCTGTGCCGTTGTAGATTTTTTCTTTGAGCCGGTCTTTCTGCGCCTGGGAAACATTGTCCTTATATACCCGATAGAGATAATGGTTTGTGCCGTCATGGTGGGTGTCATCGCACCGGAAATCTCCGTTTCGGTCCACATACCATGTGGTGTAGTCGTAATCAGAGTAAAGGCAGTCACGGATATTGCCGCTGGGAATTTCTTTGTATCCCGTGCGCCTGCCATTCCAAAGCCCCAGATCGGCAACAACCAGTATCGGCTGCGAAAGCTGGATGTCCAAATTCAGGCGTTCGTCCTCAAGATAATGCCCATTTTCCTCATACATCATGGCGACGCGCTCGTCATCGGAAAGCGTCGGATATTCTTCCTCCATCCAGTCTTTCCACTCCTCATAGTCAAGGTCAGCATTAGACCAGATGCGATAATCGTCCTTACTCATCGTGCATCACCTCTGTCCTTCGGCATCACAGGCTTTCCGTCTGCGTCGTAATTTCTCGGGTCAGCGGCGGGCACCTGAAAGCCGAACATAGAGCCAGCCTTCATGGCTTCTTCCTGCGCCTTGCTGACGCCGAGCTTTGTATTGTACTCATTCACGATGCTCTGGGCTTCCGCCTTGTCAGCGACAGGAATGTCCGTTTTGAAGTAGCCCTTTTCACCGCGCTTGATGATAATGATTTCGTCGCTGCCGGAAAGGACGCTGTAGCACTGCTCGGGCAGGTTGTCCCGAACCGGCTCGCAGGTATGGCCGCCGTATTCCATGCGCTCGGCAAACTCGCAAATGTGATAGAGGTTGCTCCCGATCTCCACATGGTAATCGTCGATATACCGGCAGGTGCGAATCTGGTCTTCATTCCACGAATAGTGGATTTTCACCTTGCCGCCATCCGGAATGCGAAACAGCTCCTTGTAATGGCTGTCAATAAAACGGATTCCTTTCTCTGCGTCCTTCAGGTGCTGATCGAGCCAATCCCGGCGATAGCAATAGCAGTACAGGTTGTATTCGCCTCTGTCCGGGTTCAGGCGCAGAAGATAGGCATATTTTTCGGTATCCACACGAACGCCATAGTAGCCCGGTTCCTCCTGCATACGGCTTTGGGGTGTGCAATAGCAGTACTTGGCAAGCGCCCTGCGGTTATGAAGAATGTCGCCTTCCTCACGCAGAGAGTTGATTACATCATCAAACTCTGCCTTGAACTCATCGGTTTTCAGCTCCTCCCGGAAATCAAACCAACTGCTGAAAAAGCCGTTGCCGTCCGTATCCATGTCTGCCCGGAGGTGACCGATCAGTCCGGTTTGCATGGAAATCTGCGTGCTCTGACGGAAGGTATATTTGTCCTCCGCCTCGATCATTGCTCTTTTCTCATATTCAATCATCTCGCTTCACTCCTTTCTTTAGCTGGTTTCTTTTCCTGCGCGTGTATCGCTTTCGCTTTCTCCAAGCCCTTCTGCGCCCATTCGGGAATCTTCTTTTCCTCCATGACACCGAGAAAGTCCGTGCGGTAAAAGGATGTCTTTCTCCCGTCGTACAGAGAAATGCAGTAGCAGGTACGGCCCCGTGCGTTTGCCTGCGCACCAAAGCCTCCGGTACACAGCATAAGCTGGTGATTGGCATGGCGGAACTCAGGCCGGAGAATGCTGCCCTTGATGACAACCACCTTGTTCTCAATGGAATCTTCGTAGGAAACCGGCGCGCAGCTTTCTGCCATGAGTTCCTCATTCATGCCGACTTCCTGACAGGCTCTTTCGTTTTCCTGAATGATTTCCTCGGCGGCATCCGCTACGCGCTGTCCGAACACCTTTGCAATCTCTGCAAAATCGTCGCTGACCAGCACCCCGGAATAGCGCTCGAATATGGCGTTGGTCTCTACAAAGCAGCACATATACCGTTCATTCTTGTCGGCGTTGGGGTTCTCGCCCAGAGCAATATCCTTGTGCCCGATATACATGGAATACTTTACGGAGTAATCTCCGATTTTTCTTGTCTCTTCCATAGCGTCTCCTTTTATAAGCGGGGCGGCATCCGTAAAAAGATGCCGCCCCTTGCCATTTTACTTTCTGTTCTTCAGGCGAAGAACGATCAGCCCTGCGATGATAAACACCACAAGGGCGATGCCGATGATAACCTTAGCGCTCATGCTTGCCTACCTCCTTCTTTTTGCGGAAGGTAAAGAAAGCCGCCGCACCTGCGCCGATTGCAGAGATACCCGCAAGTGCCGCCCAAAGAGGCATATTGGTGGTATCTCCGGTCTTGGGGATATCCGTAACAGGCTTGAGTTTGTTATGGAACTTGGCAACGACCGTCTTTCCTTCGTGAACGGTTACGGTGACATTTGCGGGAAGCTCATACTTTTCGTTGGCTTTGTTGGATACCTCGGAGATCACATAATCGCCGATGCGCAGCCCCTCAATGTGAATCTGACCCTTTTCATCGGTCACGAAGTCCTTGCTGAAGGCATTGCCGGTAATATCCGAGCCCTCCACGCGGAAGGTAAAGCCCTTCAGCACGCCGTCATCCGAAGTCTTTTCAATACGGATGCCTCCGGTCTGTGCCTGGTTGACAAAGCCCTTTCTGGCCTCGGTTTCCACGACGACGGTTTTACCATCTTCCTTAATGGAGAAACTGTAGGCTTTCTCATCAAGGAAGAAGCCCTTGGGGGCCTCAGTTTCCTTCAGCGTGTAATCGCCGTAGGGTAGATGATCCAGCTTGTAGACGCCGTCGGACAGCTCCTCCATCTGACTCACGAGCTTTCCGTCACGGTACACCTCAAAAGCTGCGCCGCTCAGATGGTGATCTGGGTAGTCTTTATCCACCTTGGTCAGCTGAACGCTGCCGCGAATGAGTTTGTTGGTGATCTCAATCTCGACCACAGCGCCGTTCTGATCTACCTTCACGGCATAGGGCGTCTCATCCATCACATAGCCTTCCGGCGCGGCGATTTCACGAACCACATACTCGCCATAGGGGATACCCGTGAAGGCAAAGCTGCCGTTCTCTGCGGAAACGGTGGTCAGGATCGGCTCGGTGCCGTCAGTAAGGAACAGACCGATGGTAGCTCCGGCCAGTGCCTTGCCGTCCTCGTCCTTCTTCATGCCGTGGATCTCCCCGTAGATCATCTCGTTGGTAATGCTCTTTCCGTCATTGACAGCAAGCTCCACAACGGGGATTTCCTGACCGGCATAGGCAAAGGTCACAGGGTACTTCTCATCGGAGAGAATGTAGTGGCTGTCGGTGCTGATTTCCTTGACATAGTAGCTACCGAAGGGAACATCGCTCTTGAGCACGGCTTTCCCGTTTTCGTCAAGGGACAGAATCTCAGTCAGTCCGTCTGCCGGAATGACAGAGCCGTCTGCTGCGGTAAGCTCCTCGGCGGCATAGAAGCCGAAGGTCACGGCGGAAAGCTCGTTATTCATGCCGATGCCGAACTGCTTATTCTGCTCCAGTATCTTGGAAAGAGAAATCCGCGCCTTCTGTCTGTCATTGCAGAAGCTGGCAGCGGTTTCGGTGATCTCAATCTCCTGCCCGGCGTAGACAAGCTCTGCGGTATGGGCGTCCTTGTTTACGACCATGCCGTCGGGAGCTTTTATTTCGGTGATCTCGTATTTTCCCAGATACAGCGGCTTGCTCTCCGCCATGCCATCTGCGCCGGTGGTCACCGTATCCACCACCTCGCCGGCGCTGCAGCGCAGCGTCCCGTCCGGTGTGTAGATGTCCGCCGCTGCCTTGATCTCATAGGTTGCTCCCGCAAGTCCCTGCACTGCGTACACAGGCTGATAGACTCCGTCCGCCGCTGTGACGGAGGCAAACACTTCGCCGGTTTTGGAAATCTTAATGATGCCTTTCTGGGCGTAGTTGCCCAGCTTCACCGCAACGACCGTCACACCGCTTTCCTCGGTGGAATTATCTTCGGTCACATCGAACTTGACCGCCTCATGACTGAGCACATAGCCGTAAGGGGCGGAAACCTCCTTGAGGGAGTAGCCCTTGCCGAACTCCAGCTTCTCCGGCGTGATGAGCATGCCGGCATCGTTGGTGTAGAAGGTGTCGATGGTGGTAACCTCCGGATAGGTAAAGGTCATTTCCACCTTGGAGCCATCCGGGCGAAAGATCTGGAAGCCCGCACCCGCATAAGGAATGGTATTGCCGGTCTCCGCGTCCACCTTGATGACCTTAATAAAGGACTCGAAGTTGGCATTGTTGATAAGGTAGCGGTAGGTCTCACCGTCCTTGGCAATGAACACATCAAAGTCGCTCATCAGCTCACGACCATCCCAGCCGGAAACCTGATGCACAGTGTACACGCCGTAGGGCAGGTCCTTGCTCTGGGCAAAGCCGTTTTCATCGCAGGTCAGGTAGTCCCGCTCTGTATCCTTTGCCGCCTCATAGCTGCCTGCGGCTTTCAGATAGATAGCGAACACAGCACCTTCTTCGGGAGTTTCGATCTGCGTATCGCCGTTATCCGAGTGCTTGATGATGGCGATATTGCCCTTCTGCACCTGCTCGGCAACAGCCACAGCAGGCGCAGCGTTCAGCTCAACGGTGTAATTGGCCGCCTCTGCACCGACAGGATAAACGGTGCTGTCCAGAAGATAGCCCTCGGAGGGGCTGATCTCACGAATCGTCCAGTCGTCGCCGCAGACATAATAGTCGGTGGTGAACTGGCCGTTCTCGTCGGTGTAGTAGGTATCCACAAGCTGATCGCCCTTATAGATGCCGTAGGCAGCACCGGCAAGCGAAGCGTCGCCCTGCGCCATTCCGCTCTCACAGTCGCTCTTGGTGACGGTGACATTGAATTTCTTGAGGATGTTGGAAAAGCTCTTATTGGTTACACTGTTCCATTCCACTGCGGCACTCTGGCTGTTGGGAACCACATAGCGAATGGCGGTGTCCATCTCCTCCAGTGTGTAGCCGGTGCCAATGAGCACATCCCGGAAAGTCGCCACACCGTTTTCATCGGTGACGGCGTATTCATCTACAGGCAGGCCGCTGAGGGAGGTTCCAAAAAGGTGGAACTTCACGCCCTGATTCAGCCCATCCTCGGAGGTCTTGGTCGCGGTCAGATCGCCGCGACGGAGCACATTGTTAAAGGAAACCGTCGCCGTCTGCCCGGCAAGCACGGTAACACGGTGGCTTTCCTGGGGCTCGTATTTGTCATAGCTCTGCTCGGTGACGGTATAGGTGCCGGGCATCAGATTGTCGATGCGAATTTCACCGTTTCGGTCGGTGGTAACGGTCTGATTGACACCCGCGCCGGTGATGGTGAAGGCAATGCCGTCCACCTTGCCGTCCTCGCTGGTTTTGATAATTTTCGCGCCGCCATAGCTGACCTTCAGCTTGACAAACGCCCTTACAGGGTCACTGACGGAGGCCGTATAGGTGATGGTATCCTGAACGCCGCCGTTGGGGCCGTACTTATAGTCCGTCCAAACAAGAACGCCGCAGCGGGAAGCGCTTCGACTTGCGGAGATCGTCACATTGCCGCTGGGAGCCGTATCGGTGGTGATGGTGAGCGTATTGCCCGACACGCTGAAATGGAAGCCCGTCTCACTGGCGGAGAAGGTAAACTGCGACAGTACACGGTTGGTATCGGTGAGCTCGACAATGTACTGACTGCCGTCCCACGCAAGCTCAATGGTCCTTGCGCCGCCGCTGCTTCTGCTCATAAAGCTCGGGCAAACGGCATGGCTCTGTACGCTGTACTCGATGCTGTCGTAATAATCCATGATTCGGCTATACAGCGGATGATTGGGGGAAACCAGCGACAGGATCTCGTCATAGCCGCCGGTGCTCACATGGTCAAAGTCTGAATCGCGCTCGCCCACAACCGTTTCCCAAACGAGCAGCTGGGTAGCGAAGGCGTGGGCCAGCTTGTCCGCATCGGAATCATTCTGCGATCTCCACGAGGTGGAGAGATTTCCCTGATAGCCATACTGCATGATGCGACCCAGCAGCAGCTTAATGTCGTCCGGCTGGATGGTGTTGTTGTACTGGCTGGGATAGTTATCCCAGAAATCCTCACCGAAGCCGTAATAGGTATCTCCGACATTTCTGGAAAGGCCGGGCTCGATGCAGTAGCACACCTTTCCGTCAAAGGAATCCATGCAATGCAGGGTGGTGTAGTTGCTGGAGCCTGTTGCCCAGCCGTTCATATAGTTTTTCGCGGAGTGACCCCATGCGTCCGCAGAGTAAATCTGAGCAGCGTCTCCGTCACGGGGGAATGAAATCATATAGGACTCCGCCGTTTCGCTTGCGGCGAAGGCTGTGGTCGTACCAAAGCCTGCAAGCAGGGTGAATGCCATAAGGACTGCAAGCAGCCCCGACATTCCTCTTTTGAGAATCTTCTTCATTCGTTCTGTCCTCCTTCAAGGCATGAAAAAAGCACCGTGCTTCCACGATGCTCATTTCGGTGTATTGACTTGTTGATGCTTATGCGTACCCGATATAGATCAGGTAGCTGCTTGTGCCGACGCATTCGTACCAGATCCAGACAGCGGTTATCTCCTCGTCCTTCGCGTATCTGTTCAGGCGGGAACTGATGTCTCGCTCCAGGTAGATGCAGGTCGGCTTTGCGGTGATCGGATTGTCCCAGCAATCGGTTGTTGAGCTATCCAAGGGCAGCCCCAAGCTCACCGCTGTGCTTTTTGCGTAAGAAATCCAGTGCTCGATATCAAATGCGGGCTCGGGCTCCAGAGTCGGTTCCGGCTCGGTTATCGCAGGAACGGATGGTTCCTCTGTGGGGCTTTCTGTTTCCTCCGGCTTCTCCGGAAGCACGGGTGGCTGCTTGGCTTCTTCCGATGCCGGCGCGTTCGATTCCGTGGGTGCGCTTACCGGCTCAGAAGAAATAGCAGGGCCGCTTTCGTGCTTGTCCTCATTCGGCATGGAATCTGCTGGATCGGTGTCTTCTGTCGGAGCTTTGGCGGGAGCGCTTGAATCTGTGGATACCGGCTCAAAGGAAGCAGGCGTTTCTTCCTGCGGCGTTGGAGCTTTCGGTGTACTTCCTGTTGTTTGCCCTTGCAATGGCTCTGCGGCACATCCGGAAAGCAATGCGGCAAACAAAAGTACGCACAATATAAGATTCTTTTTCATGGGATGACCTCCAATGACTGTTTTTCTCATATTGTACGAATGCACCCGGCCTTTCTCAATTGTGCCGCCTGTATATTTTCTCTTTGAGCTGGTATTGCCGGTAAATGAGGGGGAGAGTGTGAGAGGGGGAACGGCGCGGGCGTACCATCAAAAGGGTAGACTGCCCCCTTGGCGAAGAACCTATCTCGCATCATTCCGACTTTTTTGCCGTTCCTGATACCGGTGATAATATTCCAGCGCTTTCATAATATAATCACCGGTTTTTTCGTAAGGAACGCTGGCAGGGATAAATCTTCTGGCCTCGGCGTACTTGATGTTGATCTTCTCCCTTTGATTCGGCTTTTCCTCGCTCATGATCGACTCGATGACCTCGTTATTCAGTTTTCCGTCCTGGGAGAACCGCTTCAACTTAATGGCCTGGGCAAGGGAAGGCGTGGCATCCACATAAGAGATTTGTTCCAGCAGCGCACTCTGTTCCTCTTTTTGCAGGTACGAAAGCTCCACCGCCGGTCTGAACGCAATGCGCCCCTCATCAACCAAATCCAGAAGTTCCGGAATGAGCTCCGTGAGGCGGATATAGCGCCGCACCTGATCCTTGCTTTCGCCAACCTGTTCTCCGAGTTCAACATCAGATCGACCTTGCAGAAAATTAGTCGCCAATGGCGACGCATTTTCTTTTGAAGGTCTGCCCGCTTGCCTTTTCATGGCTTCAAGCCTCATCTTATACGAAAAAGCTTTTTCACTCGGCAATATCACAGAGCGCTGCAGGTTCGACTCCACCATCAAAATGATGGCCTCATCACGGGTCATTTCCCGCACCTCAGCCTTCACGGTATCAAACCCGGCAAGCTCGCAGGCCTTCTTTCTGCGATGCCCCGATACGATTTCGTACCGCCCGTCTTCCTTTGGGCGGAGTGTGACAGGGGTGATGATCCCGCGCTCCTTGATGCTCTGAACAAGCTGATCCATATCCTCGTCCAGCTTCACCTTGAAGGGGTGGTCGGGGAAATCGTCGATCTCCGAGAGAGGAATATCATAAATGCGCGGGAGCTTGTTTTCCTTTCGCTCCGCGTCATTCATGAAAAGCTCATCGTACCCGGTCAGGCCCAGATCGATTTTTTGCACGCTCTTCAAGCTCTGTCACCTCCTTTGTGAGTGCCTCATACGCTGCTGCGACCTTGCCGTTCCTGTCATGGGAGAAGATGCTTTCTCCGGAAAGACTGCACTCCGCAGCTCTTACCGAAAAAGGAATTTCGGAGCGGAACACGCGGATGTTTTCTCCCACGGTGGAACGAAGCGAGGAAATAATCGCTTTGGCGTTGTTGGTGCGGTTGTCCACCATCGTCAGCAAAATGCCGTCAATCTTCAATCTCGGGTTGATCTGCCGCTTGATTTTTGAAATGGAGCGCAGAAGCAGGTTAAGACCTTTGGTTGACAGGAAATTCGGCTGAGACGGGATAATCACACTGTCTGCCGCAACCAGCGCATTGACCGTCATCATGCCCAGCGAGGGCATACAGTCAATCAGAATGTAGTCGTAGCTTTTTCTCATGCCGTCGATGGCGTTCTTCAGAACATACTCACGGCTCATGACATTGAACAGGCCCGTTTCCATACCGGAGAGCTCAATGTTCGAGGGAAGCAAATCCACACCTTCCTGGTGCCGGATAATGGCACCCTCCGCAAGCGGCTCATCATCAATGACCGACTGCATAAGGGACGACAGCGATACATCCAGCTCGTCTGGGTTCTTTATGCCGAGGCTCACCGTTAAGCTGCCCTGCGGGTCAGCATCCACCAGCAGGACCCGTTTGCCGGAGCTTGCAAGTCCCACGCCGAGATTGACTGCGGTCGTCGTCTTGCCGACGCCGCCCTTCTGATTCGTGATGGCGATCACCTTACAGTTTTCCATGGGGTTTCCTCCTTTCTCTTTATTTGAATCATTTCTGATCCACGAAAGCCTCAAAATACCTTTTGGGGCTTTCGTCGCTGCATTTCATTTTTCCTCGAACCCAAAATGCAGAAAAGGAAGTCAACAGGCGTTCGGCTGCTGACCGAACTCATAGGAATCTCACCTCTGCCGGGTACTCCGCCAGCCCCATAGGGAAGTATCATTGTCCCTGAATCGTTTCATCGCCTTATCCGTAGCAAGCGGATATTTCAGAATGGTTCGGAATCGCTACCAACCTTGCTTTCCGTGATAACCCTTGCGGGCAGGAAGTTCGTGGCGCACCTTCATTCGGCTGGGGCCTTCGCCCCCGATCAGGAATGTACCTGTTGAATGTGTATTCGGTTTTCAAGGTTCACGAGGGCGATTGTTTTGTCCCTCACTTGGTAGGCAACGAAAACGGGCAAAAATTAACCCCCCTCCAAAAAAATTTTTCGATTTTTTTGAAAAACGCAGATTTGCGAGTCCGCACTTGATTCTGAGATAATAAAAAAGCACCCTTGACGGGTGCGGAATACCTATAAGGAATGTCGATAGGTTGTCTGTCTCTCTGGAACAAATTCCAAAGTATCAAATTGATACTTTGGAATGCGCTACTTGATACTTTGGGACGCAATTTTGCCTTCGTAGCCAATGGGCTGATGGCTAAAACAAAAAAAGAACGAGCCACCCGATATGGATAGCTCGTCCTTACCTCATTTTGATTGTAGGCTGTCTAAGTACTTCCAGCGTCGATAGTTTTGCAGACTGCTGATGTGCCACTCGCTCTTTCGGGGTATCGTCCTGAATGCGTTTGAACAGAAAAAATCAATCAGGTATATCTTGGGGATCATATTCATCGCTCTGATGGAAAAATACTTCACTTTGTCTTTGTTGCACCAGCGGTTAATTACCGGAATAGCATATCCCGTGATCTCACTGACCTTTTTAACTTCAAGAACATCTGGGTATTCTTTGAGGAGGAACCGATAATACTCATGCAAATCTTCGCCGTCGATTTTAATTTCCGACGAATAATGTTGCCGAACCGTTCTTCCGCTTTCTTTGTACCATCCCTCCGGTACAGCGTAGAACTCGGGATGGTTCTCCCGATCTTCTATGAAAGCCATCAGATCTTCTTTCCTGATTTTGTAGCACCGGGTTTTCTTCCCCGAATAAATGCACGGCAGCTTTCCGCTTTTCAGATAATAGAGTGCTGTTCGTTTGCTGCAATGGCAAAGCAAGCGCACCTGTTCCTTAGCCAGAATATCCGGCACTTTTGACCAATCAATGTCATTGGTTTTCATAACATACACCTCTGTCGTTTGTTCGGTGGAAGACGCCTGTGTATGCTATGTCGTTCTAACATCGTTCTAACATTTCTAACGCGAATTCTAACAAAACTGCCAAAATCGGCTCATTTTTGGCTTTCATTCGAACCCCTTGAAAAATCAAGCTTTTTCAAGGGTGAATGCCAAAATACCTTGATACAGCTATGGTTTTGGGCGGACAAAACAGCCTGAAAGCGATACGAAAAAACCACAAAAGTCATAATGGTTGAAAAGACTCGAAATCAGGTGTACCGGCAACGGTACCGTGGGTTCGAATCCCACCCGCTCCGCCACGACGTCAGAAGGAGCAAACACCGTTCCGTTTCCGCCCGGCGGCGAAAACTGCACTATGTTAGCTCCTTCTTCCTTTTAAGCTGCGACCCGCTTCGTTGGGTTCGCAGTTTGGTTTTTTAGCGTTATTTTGCTTCTTCTTTCCAAATCAGACCCGTTGCACTAGGCTTCGATAGTGAAACATGCAGACAGGGGTCTGCGGGGTCGGGTCAAGCACAATATGCACGGATGAAAAAGGGCGCAAATTTAAATTATCTAAAAAAGTATTAAGGTTTATAACAGACGATCCTTATCTTTGTATACGGGAAAATTCTTTAAGGCGAAAAGAACAAAAAGCACTAAAAAGACACGCCTGACACGTCAGAAGAATTTCGCGCCGTTTCGCTTCCGCAATGCGGCAAAAGCTGCACTACGCTCTCTCCTCCTTCCTTTTCCATGCAAACCCGCTTCGCTGGGCTTTGCATGGAGTACGCAAGGTATTTT
>CAKTVW010000051.1 GCA_934630495.1 uncultured Oscillospiraceae bacterium | reverse complement strand
CCATCCTGGAGCGCTATTTGAGCAAGTAAAAAACTTCTGAATAAAAACAGGGCCGCCGCGGCAGGATGATCTGCCGCAGCGGCCCTATAATTTCAGCCGGTCCCAATACAGACCGCAGGGAGCTTCCGTCTTGGTTGTCCCTGCGCTTAACATATTGAATTTCGCCGAGCGAACCTTATACGCCTTTTCCCCTGCTATTTTATGGAAGCAGAGAAAGCGCGGCTTCATCGGCGACCAAGGTAAAGTCCTTGTGGAACTGCAGAATGGAGGCCGGCACACGCGGTGTGATCGGGCCGAAGAAAGCATCCCGGACTGCCTGCGCCTTTTCCGTACCGGACGCCACCATCAGCACCCGTTTGGCCTGAATGATGTCAAAAATCCCCATGGTGATTGCCGAGCAAGGCTCATCCTCGATTTTATCAAAGAATCGTCTGTTCGCTTCCAGCGTACTGGCGGAAAGGTTGACAATATGCGTGCCCTTGGCAAAAATGTCGCTCGGTTCGTTGAAGCCGATATGGCCGTTGCAGCCCAAACCAAGCAATTGAAGATCAATGCCGCCCAATTTCTCCAGAACCGCGTCGTAGCGTCGGCATTCCCGCTCCATATTCGGTGCGCAGCCGTTTGGAATATGGGTATTGGAGGGGGTGATATTGACCTGACTGAAGAAATTATCGTACATGAACCGGCGGTAGCTTTCCTTTCGGTCGAAGCCCAAGCCGATGTACTCGTCCAGATTGACGGTATGTACATGCTCAAAGTCCAGATCGCCCTTGCGATACCATTTGATAAGCTGTGCATAGGCGCCGAGCGGGCTGCTGCCCGTTGCCAGGCCGAGCACACTATCCGGCTTCAGGATCACCTGCGCGGAAATGATATTTGCCGCCGCGCGGCTCATTTGCTGATAGTCCTTTGTTTTTATAATCCGCATCGTGCGCACCCACTTTCTATCTATTTACAGTCACATACGGCTTTTCTTACCTTGAGGACGGAGGCAGGCGCAACGGAAAGCTCATCAATGCCCAGATCCATAAAAAACGGCGTAAGCGCGGTGTTTGCGCCGGCTTCGCCGCAGATTCCCACCCAAATACCCGCCGCATGGGCGCTGCGGGCGGTCATTTCGATCATTCGAAGCACAGCGGGGTCCTCTGCATTGAAGATTCGGCTCACGCGGGCATTCATGCGGTCGGCCGCCAAGGTGTACTGGGTCAGGTCGTTTGTTCCGATGGAAAAGAAATCGACTTCCTTTGCCAGAACATCGCTCATGACCGCTGCCGCAGGCGTTTCGATCATAATGCCGAGCGAAACATCCTCCCGGAACGGGATTCCGTCGGCCTGTAATTCTTCACGGACCGAACGGGCAATTTCCTTGATCTCCTTTACCTGCGAAAGCCCCGTAATCATCGGAAACATTATGCAGAGCGTTCCATAGACCGAGGCGCGATAAAGCGCGCGAAGCTGTGTGCGGAAGATCTCGGGCTGTGCCAGACAGATGCGAATGGCGCGATATCCCATAGCGGGGTTTTCTTCATCGGGGATATTGAAATAGGGTGCTTGCTTGTCACTGCCAAGATCCAGCGTCCGGATCACGACAGGCTTGGGCGAAAGCTTTTTCAGAACCTGCCTGTATACCTGAAACTGCGTCTCTTCCGAGGGGAAATCCGGACTGTCAAGATAGAGAAATTCACTTCGGAACAGGCCGATGCCATCGGCATTGGTCTCCGCTGCCGCAGCGGCGTCCTCCACACTTCCGATATTCGCACATACCAGCACCTTATGTCCGGACTTTGTAAGCGCAGGCCTGTCCCGATATTCCCGGAGCATTGCCTGATGCTCCGCAAACGCAGACTGCTTCCTCCGGTATTCCGCAAGGGCCTCTTCGTCCGGGTCAACAATGATCTCTCCGTCGGAACCGTCGATGGCAAGCACGCCCTCCTCCGGAATTTCTTCAAACGCCTCGCCTACGCCCACAATGCACGGGATTCCCATTGTGCGGGCAAGAATCGCGGAATGGGACGTCACCGACCCAAATCTTGTAACATAACCGGCTACATGCTCTTTGTCCAGCTTCACCGTTTGGCTGGGCAGAAGGTCCTCCGCTGTCACAATCACATTTTCAGTCAGCTTGGTCTTTGCTTCGTCGACTCCCCGAAGGATCCGTATCACACGGAGCGACACATCCTGAATATCCGCGGCGCGTCCGCGCATGTATTCGTCCTCCATGGATTCAAACATTTCGCGCAGCAGCCGCGCCGACTGCGTAACGGCCCACTCCGCGCTGCTGCCCTCGGCGATGGTCCCGGCAACGCCGTCGCAGAAGTCCGGGTCTTCCAGCATCATACGGTGAACATCGAAAATCATGGCAGTTTCCGGATCTGCCAGCGCAGCCTCTTCATAAAGCACCGATAGTTCGGCAATTGCCTTCTCCTGCGCGGCGGCGAATCGCTCGCCTTCCCTAAGCGGATCTTTTCCCGCTTCCGGTGAGACAGTCAGCTCCGTCGGCCGTATTCTCCATAGCCTTGCAACGGCGATCCCTTCCGACGCACCGATTCCCGTTAGCTTTCTCATGATCGAGCCTCCTCCTAGGTATCATCATGCTGCGGCAGTTATTTGCGGTCGGCCTTTGCCTGCTTCTTTTTGGCAGCGATCTGGCGCCAGGTAATTACTGCGGAGAAAAGCACGCCGAGTACGGCCAATACAATGTAGAAATTCGCGTGCCCTTCTCCCTGCTGAATGCGACGGCTTCGCTCCAAAAAGCTGAACACAACAATCAGAACGCTTGCCACATAGCAGGAAACCAGCTGAAGCGTAGAGATGGTGCGAGGTTTTTCCTTCTTCGCTTTTTGCTGCCGTCCGGTCTGTAAACTGCTTCGCTGTTTCATATCATAAATCCTCCCGATAGAAAATTAGCGTCCAATAAGCGACAAAAATTGCCGCATTTGAAAATAATATGGAAAAGCCGCCGGAAAATAAGTACAATAAACAGCATGGAACTGAAAAACATTGTGATCTATTCCGATATGGACGGAACTCTGCTGACAGACTGGTCTCTTGGCCCTGTTGTGCCGAAACGCAACCTGGAATCAATTACGGAGTTTGTAAAAGAAGGAGGAAACTTCTCGATTGCCAGCGGCAGACAGTACCGGGACGCTCTGTCATTTTTCCCGCAGCATTTCTGCAACGCCCCCTCCGTACAGAACAACGGCGCTCTTATTTACGACTGCATTGCGGGGAGGATTCTGCAAAAAACACCCCTGCCGCAGAAATACAAGGAAGAATGCATCGCCTTTGCGCAAACGCACAGGGAATGCTGGCTCGTCGCAAGCAACGAAGTCGAGATCCTTCAGATCGATCTTGGAGACAGCCGCGACACCATGCTGCAGGATCTGACGCGAAAGCATATCCCCTTTTCCGTATTTCTGACCGACGAGTTCTTCAAGGTGGTATACATCGTTTCCGAGCCTTCGCAGATGCCGGCGCTGGAAGAGAAGGTCGCCGGGCTGCCGGCCGCCGGGCTGGTCAACAGCAGCCTGTCCGCTCCGATCTATCTGGAATGCTTCAATCGTTCGACGGACAAGGGCCGAGGGGTGCGTGAGGCTGTCCGTCTGGCGGGGCTGGAGCAAAAGACGCTGGTTTGCATCGGAGACTTTTTCAACGACGTTTCCATGCTGCAGGCGGCGGATATCGCAGCCTGTCCGTGCAGCGCGCCGGATGCCGTCAAGGATATTTGTCAGATCATCACCTGTAATAACAACGAAGGGGCGCTGGCCGACCTGATCGAACGGCTGCGGCGCCTTTGACCTCTAGCCGGGGGTGCAGAGTTCTGCATCCCCGGATTATTTTTCATCGTCCAGCGCGTCGTAATTTACGGAATCCTGCGCATCGTGCAAAATGCCCGCGTCCTCTGCGGGCCGAGATTCTCCGATACGCGTGTTTTTCTTCCCTTTCAGCTCGGCGTCATGCGCCTTTTTAGCCTTGCGATCATACTCCCACGGCTGCAGCGAAGGAATAAAAGGCAACTCCAACGCCTGCGCGATTTCTTTCGCCGCAGGCTCCGCCAAGGCGCCCTGCTTTGTCAGGAAAGAAGTGGCAAAGGCCGCAATTGCCTCCCCTTCCGCGCCGAAAAAAACGATGCGTCTGGAGCCGGAGGAGCCCATCTGGAACGGCTGAGAGGAAACGCCGGCAGCTTCCGAAACATCAATGGGGAACGTGCGCAGACCGCGAACCACGACCCGCGCACGGCCCGGGACGATCTCACAGGCGGAGCGCCATACGGACAGCACATAGGTGCCGAAAAGCAGCAGCAGAAGCAGGCTCGATGTCAGAGCAGCGGCAAAAGCGACCGGTGAAGCGCGCAGGGCAAAAACCAGCATGGAAAACAGCAGCAGCATAAACACCAGTGCGGAAGTGACCAGAACGCGGTCCACTTTGGAGGAAAGTCGAATCTTTTTCATCGTTTCTGCACCCTTTCTGCGCGCAAACAGTCCACCGCCGTAATGTACGAACAGAGAATCATACAACGGTTTCTGTTGGTATTATAATCCAGCCACAGGGGGATTACAAGGCCGCGTAGCGAAAAAGTGCCGGTAAAATTTGTTGAAAATAGGCAAAAATTGACACGGGATTGCATTGATTTTTGGCATGTGTTATACTGCAGACGAACAGTGCAGCGGCCGCATGAACCGTTGCCGGATCAAGTTCGGAAGGAGGGAGAGTTCAAAGTGGCAAAGTTGTTCGTCAGGATCGACGACCGTCTGATTCACGGTCAAATCGTAACAGCCTGGGCCGGTACGCTCGGGATCAAGGAAATCATTGCAATTGATGATACGCTTGCTCCTAACCCCATGCTGAAATCCATCATGCTCATAGGCGTCCCGGCAGTATATCACCCGAAAATCGTTACCTCCGAAGAAGCAAAAGCTCTGCTTCAAAAGGATTCCAATGTCAACCGTCTGGTAATCACCCGCTTCTGCAGAAACCTTGCGGGGATTCGTCAGGAGCTGCAGTCGGCAGAACATGTCAATCTTGGGAATTGCTCAAAGCAGCCGGACACCGTCCGGAATTATCCAAGCGGCGCCGGCCGTTATCTGTGCCTGAATCAGGCGGACATTGATACGCTGGACGCGCTGGAAAGCGACGGACTCAATATCATCTGCCAACTGCTGCCGACGGAGAAAAAACGCACTTGGCAGGAATTGAAGAAGAACGTCTGAGTTTCATCCCTATAATATCCCGGCGAGAGCCGGCTTATTATAATCGCAGTATTGCAACAATAAAAAGGAGGGAACTAGCACATGTCTGTATTCCAAGCAATTCTCATCTCACTGTTTGTCTATCTTGGCGCGATCGGCTCGATCGTCGGTAATACCATCGGTTGGTATAACCTCGGTCGTCCGTTGGTTGCTTCCTTCGTCGTCGGCCTGATTATGGGCAACGTCGAACTGGCAGTTACCCTCGGTCTGATGCTTCAGTTGGCAAACCTCGGTTCCGTTACCCCCGGCGGCGCGGTCGGTTGGGACCTTTCCTACGCAACCTACATCGGCGTTGCCGGTGCTCTGGCCTTTGAATCAAAGGACGTTGCAACCGCAACCGCATTGATGTGGGCCTTCTCCACGGTCGGCGGCGCGATCGGCGTTGCAATGTGGAACCTTGTTTACGTCCTTGACCTCGCCTGCAACCGCGTTGCCATGAAGGGCGCGGAGGAGGACAACCCCCGCAAGATTGCCTTTGCCAACGTCGGCCTTGGCAATATGATCGGCTTTGTCTGCCGCTTTATCCCCGCAATGATTATCCTTTGCACCACGGCTGTGATCGGCTCGCAGAGCGGTATCAACGTCGCGGATATCATCCCGACATGGCTTGTCACCACGCTTACGACTTTCGGCGGCATGATGGCTGCTTTAGGTATGGGCATCCTGCTCAGCTTCCTCCTCAAGAAGGGCTGGCAGTTCTGCCTGTTCCTCGTCGGCTTTATGCTGGTAGCGTATCTCGGCCTGAACACAATGGCAGTCGCCTGCTTCGCCATTGCGGCAGCCGTGATCTACTACACCGTGCTTGATGCCAAGTCGAAAGCGGCAGAGGAGGTATAACAATGGCTGAGATTAAATTGAATCCGAAAACCCTGAAAAAGGCATGGTGGCTGTGGTTCTTCTGGCACGGTTCCTCCCAGCAGGCAGAAACCATCGAAGGCAACTGCGTCGGCCATGCAATGACACCCGTCATCTCCGAGCTGTATGCGAACGACAAGGAAGCCCGTATTGACGCTTACAAGCGCAGCCTGTCCCTGTTCAACACCGAGCAGCAGGTCGGCTCCATCTGCCCCGGTCTTTTCTGCGGCATGGAGGAAGCAAACGTCAACGGCCAATGCACCACCGAGGTCATGAGCGCGGTTAAGGTCGCCCTGATCGGACCGACCTCCGCGATCGGCGACTCGCTGTGGGTCGCAACGATCATTCCGCTTCTGCTGACCATCTGCATGGCGATCACCGACTTCGGCGGCGTCTTTAATTACATTGGGCCGATGCTCTATATGATCGGCTATCCCATCGGCACCGCGTTCCTGAGCTGGCATCTCTGGAAGCTGGGCTACAACGCAGGTCTGGAAGGTGTTCACAGATTCATGGCTTCCGGCAAGCTGACACAGCTGACCAGCGCTATGACCGTCCTCGGTCTTGTGGTCGTTGGCGCATTGACCGCATCCAATGTGGTCGTCAATGTCCCGGTTATGATTACGCCTCCCGGCGGTGAGACGGCAGCCATCGACCTGAACGCGCTGATCAACCAGATTTTCCCCAATCTGCTCGGTCTGGGTCTGACCTTCTTCATCTATCGCCTGTATGCAAAGAAAAAATGGTCTCCTCTCGCCGTTATGGGGCTGATCTTCGTACTCGCTCTGATCCTTACCGGACTCGGTTATCTCTGCGGTGTATATTAATTTTATCTCATTTTAGAAAGGACATCTACCATGAGTAATCTTCATTACACGGAAGGTATTGGAAAAGTAATTGCAAAGATCGACGAGACGCAGGGTGCAAACATTCTTGCTGCCGCTGAGCTTTGCGCAAAGACAATTTCCTCCGGAAAGCTTGTGCATCTGTTTGGCAGCGGTCACTCGGTCCTGCCTGTTCAGGATGTATTCCCGCGCTATGGCGGCGTTGTCGGCTGGCATCCCTGTATGGATCCCCGCCTGATGTGGAACAACGTGATCGGCCCGGGCGGCGCGAGAGAGCTGCTTTGGATTGAGCGTCAGGAGGGCTACATTGCCAATTTCCTGCAGAGCTATCACTTCCAGGAAGGCGAAGCCATGATCGTGTTCTCTCATGGCGGCCTGAATGCAGCTCCGATCGAGGCTGCAATGTATGCCAAGGAACGGGGCCTGAAGATAATCGTCATCACAAGCGGCGAGAACTATGCAAAGGCGACTGCTACCCATTCCAGCGGCAAAAAGCTGGGTGATCTGGCGGATATCCTTATCGACAATTGCTGCCCGCTGGAGGACGCACTGGTCACAATTCCCGGCTACTATCAGAAGGTCGGCGCTTCCTCCACGGTCGCCGCCATTACCGTCGCGCAGTCCATCGCCTCCGAGGCCGCGCTTCTCCTTGAAAAGCTCGGCCACAAGATGTACATCTTTGTTTCCCCGAATGTGGTGGAAATCCCCAAGGAATATATGCACGAGGTCTATGCCTCCTATCGCGATCTCGTTTTCAAAAATTCCAACATGTAATCTCTCTCCATCTCCCCCTGCCTGCCGCCGCCACGGCGGCGGCAGGCCCCATTCCACGGAAAATGATGACCACCGGCGCCCCCGGTGGTCTTGCAATATATCTCTCTGAAAAACACCCGACAGGGAAAGGAGCTTTTTATATGACGAAAGTAGTCATTCTCGGTCACGGCGGCTATGGCAGCGCCGTCAAAAGAAATCTCGGTATGCTGATCGGCGAGCAGCAGGATTACTTCTACATTGACTTCAATGAGCTGGACGATCTTGAAATTCTTCGAAATAAAATTCAGGAAACACTGGCGCAAACTGGTGAAAATGGTGTATTATTTTGTTGTGACCTCGCAGGCGGCTCTCCTTTCCGCGAAGCGGCAACCATTTGTCTCAGCCATCCGGACTATTGCTGTGTCGCCGGCTTGAACATCGCAGCCTACACAGAAATGACCTTCAATCTGGACATGCTGCCCGCAGAGCTGGCCTCCATGGCCTGCGACGTGGCAAAGCAGTCCATCATGCAGTTCCCCCAGCCGGAGCAATAACACAAGCTAACCCACGGGAGGTCGAATCCTATGCTTTCATCAATCGGCGCTTGGTTCTCTGCATACTGGTATTGGGCCGCTGCTTTTGCGGCAATGGCCGTGTTGATCTTCCTCCTGCTTCGCCTGCAGGCGGGACTGCGCGATCATGCCGCGCAGACGATTGTCCGACTTTTGCAGACAGACCCGGCGCTCTGCGCGGAGCGCCTCGAGCATAACAGAAAGCTGAAGCTGATCTTCCGGAAACCGATCCTGACGCTTTGGAAGCTGGATGCCTATATGGCGCTCGGCGAGGATGCAAAAGCGGCGGAAACAATCAAAGCACTGGACCGTATGCGTCTGGAGCCGCGCGACAAGCTGGAATTTTATCAAAAACGGCTTTCCTACTACGCCGCCGCCGGTAATTACGCGGAGGCAAAGGCCAGCCGCGACAGCCTGAAAGCTTTTCTCAGGCAGATGAAGGCTGACAAGATTGCCCCCTATGCCGAAATCCTCAGCGAAGCGGATCTGATCTTCGGCATCTATATCGATCATAATACCGCTTTGATCCCAAAGCTGATCGGCAGAGCCTCGCACACAAAAAACGATATTATGCGCGGCATTACACAGTTTCGCATCGCTAAGCTCGCATATTTCAAGGAAGATGCCGATCTGATGCATACCTATCTCTCCCGCGCCGCAAAGAATCTGCACGGCACCTGGTACGACGCGATAATCGAAGAAGCAATGGAGAATCCCTCGATTCTCGAAAGAAAATAAAAGGAGTCTTGTTATGGTTACGTTTGACTATCTGATCCATGATGCAATGGGTCTGCACGCGCGTCCCGTAGGTCTTGTAGTGAAAGCCGTTAATCCCTATAAGAGCGCGAAAATCACCATACACCATGGTGAAAAAAGCGCCGATGCAAAGCGAATGTTTGCGGTCATGGCTCTGCAGGTCAAGCAGGGTGAGACAATTACCGTGACCGTCGAGGGCGAAAAGGAGCAGGAAATTGCGGACACGATCCGCGGTATCTTTGAGGCAGAAAAGCTCTGATGGCGGCGCAGAGAGCAGCGAATGCAAGCTTGCTTACGACCATGCGGCAGGTCAAAGACCTGTCGCCGTCTGAGCGTCATATTGTGGAGTATATTTTCAACAATCTGCAAAGCGTCACGAATATGGGGATCGTGGAGATGGGAGAGCGCACCTTCACCTCGTCGACCACGGTGAAGCGCCTTTGCCGCAAGCTCGGCATCGAAAGCTATACAGACTTCCGTCTGCGGCTTTCCGCAGAGATCGCCAGCTACTCCCACATGAACATTCTGCAGGGTGCGCAGTCCCCGGTCGACCGATATGACACAATCAATGACATCATCAACAAGGTCTCGGACCAGAACGCAAAATCCATTATTGACACGAGCACGCTGAACCCGCCCGACGTCATAATGGATGTCATCAATTTGATGAAAAACGCCACGAATATCGACTTTTATGGCTGCGGCCCGTCGAATGTGGTCGCCATGGACGCACAGCTCAAGTGTATGCGTCTCGGGATCTCCTCCACGGCATACGGGGAACGCAGCTGCATGTTGATGAATGCCCGGGCCTTCCGGGAGGGCACGCTGGCGATCATAATTTCCTATACCGGCGAAACGGAGGCCGTTATCAGCGTGGCAAAGGAGCTTGTCGCCAGAAATATCGCAACGGTCGCGCTGACCTCTATGGCGGACAGCACGCTCTGCGGGATCTGTCGGTACAATCTGTTCGTGCAGGCAAGCGAGTCATGGGATCGACTGGGCGGAATGTCCAGCCGTATCTCAACGCTTAACCTGATCGATATCCTCTTTACCGCACTGATCAATACAGATCATAAAAAGTACACGCAGATCATGCAGAGAACAAATGTGGTAAATACGGGAGGCCCATATGAATGACACTGTTGCGCTCCTGAGCGCCGACGGTAAGGAGCTTCGCTTCGAGCAGGTTGCCGGCATCCGGCTCGGGGCACGGCAATATGCGGTTCTTTCCCCTGCGGATGAGGTGCCGAGTGTGCAGAAAAATCAGGCGTTGGTCTTCGCGGTCGATTCCGGTGATGCGCAGCGTGCGGCTCTCCGCCTTGTGACTGACCCGGCAGTGATCGAAGCAGTCTTTCGGGAATACAGCGCGATCATGCAGAAAGAATTTGAAAAGCGTTCCTCAGAGGTATCAAAATGAACTATAAAAACGCAATGCTCTTTTGCGAGGATTTTTCTTTCCGCCGCGGCGGCTTTTCCACGGAAAACGGGAGATTCGCAAACGTTTTGAAGGAAGCGGAGGGTGCGGTGGATCTCCGCGGTGCCTATGTCATCCCCGGCCTGATCGACGTACACAATCACGGAAACTCCGGCGCCGATTTTTCCGACGGTGACTATGACGGCACACTGCGTATGGCGCGCTATCTTGCGGCAAACGGCGTGACTTCCTTTGCTCCCGCCACGCTGACGCTTCCCTATGAAGCAATCGGAAAGGCGCTGTCCGTCGGACTGCGCATCAAAAAAGAGGCTCCAGCAGGCGCCTCGCGTCTGCTGGGTGTTCACATGGAGGGGCCTTTCTTCTCCGCAAAGAAAAAGGGCGCGCAAAACGAAGCGTATCTGCGTCTGCCGGACTATTCGGCTTTTAAGGAGCTGTACGATGCCGGCGAGGGATTGATCCGTATTGTAGACCTGGCGCCGGAGCTGGAGGGTGCCGCCGACTTCATCCGGCAGGCCTGCCGGGACTGCACGGTTTCCATTGCGCATACCGACGCATCCTATGATGAAGCAAAGGCCGCCATTGCCGCAGGCGTAACGCATCTGACGCATTTATATAACGCGATGCCTCCCCTGCATCACAGGATGCCGGGTGTCATTGCTGCAGCGGCGGAGTCCGGGAAGGTGCGTGCCGAGGTGATTTGCGACGGGATGCATGTCCATCCGGCAATGATTCGCTTGGCATTTCGGATTTTCGGTCCGGAGCGCATGATCCTTGTTTCCGACGCACTGCGCTGCTGCGGTATGCCCGACGGAGCCTATATGCTGGCCGGTCAGACCGTGTACCTTCGGGAGAATGTGGCCAAGCTGGCGGACGGGACGCTGGCCGGAGCCGCCGCAAATTTGTACCGGTGTATGCAAAATGCCATTGCATTCTGCATCCCCGCACCGGATGCGATCCGCGCCGCCACATGGAATCCCGCCTGTGCCATCGGTGCGGAAAAAGAGGTCGGTTCGATCTCGGACGGGAAATTTGCGGATTTTGTGATCTGCGATGAAAAATTCCGACGGCTGGCCGTCTACCTCAACGGGGAGCGGCTTCCCCCGGTATAAAACTTCATACATGAGCACCGCACAACGAAAATGCGCAAATATCGGTGCATGAAGTTATTGTGCATCATTTCCGGTTGTCTTGCAGGGGCAGAAAAATGGAGCAAACCGCAGCGCGCGGCTTGCTCCATTCTTTGTCTGCGTATGAAAGATCATACGGAAATGATCTTGCGAATGCTCGGAGAGATTTTTGAAACGAATATCCGATAAGAATTATCGATTTTCATTCGGCATTCGTATTATACTAGAATCTGTTAAAAAGCTTGAAAAGCTTTTTATAGCGCCAAGGGCGCGTCAGATTCTGCATGAGACGGCGCAGCGTGCTTTCGCACGATGCGAGTGTGCGTAGCACACGGGATTCTTGATTAAATCTTTTAATCAAGAATCAGTCAGCGTGTCGAAAAACCCTTTTCGGCACGCTGGCAGACTGCTAAAAAGTTCGGAAGACAAGCAACTCACGCCCGTC
>CAKTVW010000050.1 GCA_934630495.1 uncultured Oscillospiraceae bacterium | reverse complement strand
GGAAACCAAGTCGGCTGTACGGGCTTGTCTATCCGCAATGAGGATGCAACCCACATTATGTATCTCGTAACCAAGAGCCTTAAATACAACAGAGATAAAATCATAAATAACCTAACTGCCGTTATTCAGTCCATTATTGCTATGGATACGACGGGCACGGATGTCCTAAAGCTGCAAGAGCAGATAAAAAAGGTTGAGGGCAAACGGGCTAATCTGATTGACCTGTATATGTCCAATCTGATTAACAAGGACGAATTTACCGCCACCCGTGCAAGCTGCGATGCGGAAATCGAGGAGCTTCAATCTATCATCGAAAGCGTGGATAAGCAGCGTGAAATGATAGAGCAGCAACAGCAGCTCCTAAAAGAAATTGAGGATGCAATCAAAGAGATTGTCAGCGGTGTGGAGTACGAAGATGAGTTCTATAAGCACATTTTAGACAAGATGGTAGTTCAAGATAAGGACAACATAGATGTATATCTGAATTTACTTCCTATGAAGTGGAGCTATACGGTTGCAAAAGCATCAAAAAAAGCCGTAGCCTCTGAATGGAACATTTCAGAGGCTTCTCTACCAATGTCGGTTAAAATGCCCTTTAATTCCGCGTACGGCATGGAATACCGCTGGGAAAGATAGCGTAAAGATGCACCTAATTCGCCGTCCGGCCCCCCGTACTGCGAAATAATGATAGCGGCAAGGCGCGGGTCGGTACGGGCAATCTTTACCGGATATTGCAGCTTTTTTTCATAGACAAACATACATTAACCCTCCTGCGCATTGGCGCGGTATTCCCACGGCCAAGGATCCTTGAGCCAACCGTAGCTCTCGGCGTCGGCGCTGCCGAACTGCGTCAGCGGGCCGTGCATTTTTTCGTAGGCCTCGCGGCCCTTGCGATACAGCTCGGCATAGGAGCGGAACAGCTCAAACGCCTCGCGGTCGTCGGCGTGCGTGTCGAGGTATTCGCCCAGCTCGACCAGCGCAAAGCCAAGCGCCTGCAGCTCGTGCAGATGGGTGTCCGACAGCGGTGCTTCGTTGACCATGCCGTGGAACGGCAGATCAAGGCCGGGGAACAGCGTGCCGCGCACGACGCCCGTTTTTGCGGGATAGGTTTTGGGGTTATTGCGCTGAAAGGGAACGTAGGGATTCGCCAGCGGCGCGTTTGCCGGGAGCATACCGTAGGCCCACGCGTCTTCCTCGGGCGTGACGGGCGGCTCGACCGGCGTCGTCGGCGGACACGACGGTTCGCACGACGTTACCATCGTCTGTTTTCTGGTTTCCAATTCAAAATTCCTCCTTTTGCAGACTGCGGCTGCATAAACGGCACAGGCCGTTTATCGGGGGCATTCGCCCCTTTTCAACCTATGCGGCGGGGATTCGTCCCGTTCCCCGAAATTCCGCCGCAGGCGACGGAGAAAGACACCGCAACGCAAAAAAACGCTCCCTCCGCAGAAAACGGCAAACGCCGTTTTTCGCGAAGGGAGCGTATCAATTATAATATCAGGCGCGGCGGCACGGAATGCTTATTTTGCCGCGTGGTAAGTCAGGCCCTTGGGGTAGACGAAGCGGAGCGCGTTCGGTACGACCTCGAAGGCGGCGTCCTTTGCCATGAGCAGCTCGCCGTCGAGATTGATCTCGTTCGGGCGGTCGCAATGCACCTCGACGCGCTTGCAGCGGAAATGGCGAATGATGTCCGACAGCTCCTTGTAGCAGCCGCTCTTGTATTTGCTGATCACGTTGGCCACGGTAAGGCGGCTCACGCCCTTGACCAGCAGCACGTCGAGCAGACCGTCGTCCGGCTCCGCCTCCGGCACGGGGTTGAAGCCGCCGCCGTACCAGCGCCCGCTGGCAATGCAGATAAGCGACTGTTCGCCGTCGAAGCGTTCGCCGTCGATCTCGACGACGTAGTGCTGCTTGATGCCCTTAATCAGATTTACGCCCGTGGAGAGCACATAAGCGCCCGAGCCGCTGACCAGCGGGAGCCGCTTGTATTTGCTGATCGCCGTGCCGATGCGGGCGTCGAAGCCCATCGAGCAGATATTGAGCGCGTAGGAGCTGCCCTGGCAGCGGATCAGGTCCATCTGCGCGATCTCGCCGTCGAGCAGACGGCCGATGCTCTTAAAGGCGGCGGGGTCGGAGAAAATTTTGATAAAATCGTTGCCCGAGCCGGCGGGATAGTGGGTCACGGCGGCGTTGGCAAAGCCCGCCGCGCCGTTGACGACCTCATTGAGCGTGCCGTCGCCGCCGCAGGCGTACAGACGGACGGGGTCGCCCGTCGCGGCCGCAGCCTGTGCAATCGTCGCGCAGTCGCCGGGCTGCCGCGAAACGAGAATTTCGTAGGAAAGCCCGCGCTTTGCGCAGACCTCGCGCACCTTCTGCGTGATCTCTCCGGTCTGGTCGCGTTTTCCGGCCGCAGGATTGATAATGAATAAATGCTTCATGCTTTCAAACCGCCGTTTCTGGATCAATAGTACATGTATACGTTGCATTGCAGCCTGCCGTTGTAAAGCTTGCGCTTTTTTGTGGCGGGCTTGCCGAAAAAGTGTTCAAATTCCGCTTCGGAGGAGATGATATATTTTTTCCAGCCGTCGGCGAATTTCAGGTGGCGGCCGAAGCGCTGCATGAGCTGCTGTGCGGCGCGGCGCTCCAGCATCCGTTCGCCGTAGGGCGGGTTGCATACCAGCGTGCCCTTGTCGCACGGGAGGCTGAGCTTGGTCGCGTCGGCCTCGCGGAAGTCGATCAGGCCTGCGACGCCCGCCTTCTTCGCGTTGGAAATGGCGATCGCAAGCGCGGCGGGGTCGATGTCCGTGCCTAGAATGCGGTACTCGCCGTGATATTCCGCCGCCCGCGCCTCCTCGCGCACCTGCTTCCAGACCGTTTCGGGCACGCAGCTCCATTTCTGTGCGCCAAATTCGCGGTTCAGTCCCGGCGCACGGTTCAGTGCTGCCAGCGCGGCCTCAATGACGATCGTGCCTGAGCCGCAGAAGGGGTCCCAGAAGAAATCGCGTCCGCGATAGCGGGAAAGGTACACCATGGCGGCGGCCATCGTCTCGTGCAGCGGCGCTTCGTTGCCAACGGCGCGGTAGCCGCGTTTGTGCAGGCTCACGCCGGAGGTGTCGAGAAAGACCTCGCACAGGTCCTTCATAATGGAAAAGCGGAGCTGATAGACCTCGCCCGTTTCGGGCAGCCATGTCAGGCCGTATTTCGCACCCAGACGGTCGACGGCGGCCTTCTTAACGATGGCCTGACAGTCCGGCACGGAATGAAGCTGCGATTCCAGACTGTAGCCCTTGACGGGAAACGCGCCGTTTTTCGGAATAAAGCGCTCCAGCGCAATGGCTTTGACGCCCTGATAAAGGTCCTCAAAGGTCTTGACCGGAAAACGCGCCAGCAGGATCATGACCCGCTCGCCCATGCGCAGACAGACGTTGGCCTTTGCCATAGCGGTAAAATCGCCGTCAAAAAAGACGCGGCGGTCCTCCACGCGGACGTTTTCCATGTTCATGCGGCGCAGCTCGTCGCCGACGGGACCCTCCAGTCCGAACAGGCAGGGCACCGCCATTGTGAATTGTTCCATATTACACCTCAAAGCAAAAGCCTTCCGCCGCGTCGGCCCGAAAAAATGCCGCCTGCGCCGTCGGACGGATAGAAAATCACGATATTGTTTTTATTATACAGGATTTTATTCCGCAATGCAACGGAAAAAATCGGGCGGGCAGCACGGAAGCCCGTACTGCCCGCCAACGGCTGTGACATCGCAATGACATAACGCTTGTGATCGGGTATTCGCATCAGTCGTCCGCCAAGAACGGATAGCAGAAGATCAGCTTGCCCGAAGCGTCGTAGACGCTGCACCCAAGCTCCGAGCTTGCGACAAGAAGCCCGTTGTAGTAGTTCACTTCCGTTGCTCTGACGATCGGCTTCTGCTCGTTGTCGAGCGGGAAAAAGCTCGCGCCCGGCTGTCCGACCAGATGCGCCTGCCCCGTAAAGCTGTCCGTGTAGATGGCTGCCGACATATCCACCCGGAAAAGCTCGTTGCATTCGGCGTCGTAGGCGACCGCGTGATCAAAGGAGGCGTCCGGGTCGTCATTGTTGCAGTAGGCCAAAAACGCGACCTCGCGTCCGTCTGCAAGCGTAAGGCCGTTGCCCGAGAAAATGTAAAACGAGTTCGGAACGCTGTATTCGACCGAGCCGTCGAAGGTCTTGACGGCGCACGGCGTGCTCTGCCGAACGAGCATTTCTGTCTTGGAGCCGAGCGGCCACCAGTCGTCGTCCAGCGTGCACAGCACATTGCCCTTCAGATCGCAGAGCTGAGAACCGTCCTCGTTTCTGATGACCCGGTCGCTGCCGTAGCGCCACAGGGACTCGCCCTCCAGAAGCACGCGGCCGTCGCGGTCGAGAAGCCGATCGCGCCCGTCTCCGGTCGATACGATCGCGGTGTCGTTGAGGAAGGAGGCCTCCCATATATACCCCGAGTAGGTCGTGCCGAAGGCATTGTTCCCGTCGCGGTCGATGAAGAAGCCGACGTCGTCTTTTCTCACAAAGGCCAAGCCCTCGGAAAAGCTGCACGCCGCGTCATACGGCCCGAGGACCGCCTTGCCGTTCAGATCGACATAGTATACGTCGCAATATTCCTCATAGTCGTCGCCGAACTCGCTCCATTTCGACGGCTCTCTGCCCGCGACGATCGGGACCGTCAGCAGGCCGTCGGCATAGGAGTAATAATAGCTTTCACCGGAAAGCTCCCCTTCCGGCTCGATGTCCTTCGACGAGAGCAGCAGATTTCCCTTAAAATCCATCAGCTCAAAGCTCACCGCGCCGTCCTCCTCCGTCAGGCCGAGAAACGCGTCCGGGAAGCCGCAGACGTCCGTGTATTTGCACGGCGTGACGAACGAGCCGTCCAGAGCGGCGACCGCCAGACGGTAGGAGGCCTGCGCATAGTAGTAGGTCTGGTCGTCGACCTCGTATTCGATCTGTTCGACCTCGTTTCTTTTCCGCAGCACCCACGCCGGGAGCGCCGTGCCGAGGCCGTCGTAGCTGCCGGCGGAATCGTAGAGCGGATAGACGGATTCATACACGGGGTCTGCAAGGATGCGCCCCTTCTCGTCGGCAATGCCGTAGGTGAAGCCGCTGAACGTCTCCGACTGCTGCCATCCGGCATAGACCGCGGTGCCCGCAAAGGGATAGATCGTTTCGCAGTCGGAAACGGCCTGCAGATCGTCGATCCACTTGTCGGAAATGCGGGTGAACTGCGCGCTCAGCGTGCCGACGGGCCGATAATTGGAATAATCGGCGCGGACGGTCACGCCGCTGCTCAGCGTCTGATAGCCGACCGGCTCGGTGGGCGTCGTCTCCTGCGCAGTCGGTTCGGTCGTCTGCTCGGGCAGACCGATGTCCGCCTGTGCGCAGCCGCTGAGCAGCGTCAGGGCAAGGAGCAGGCAAAACAGGCGTTTTTTCATGGTCGGCTCCTTCCCGTCACTCGTCGAAGGCCATGACGGAAACATAGCCCTCGCTTGCGACCAGGCGCTGTCCGGCCTCGCTGACCAGCCATTCATAGAGGATGCGGTTCGGGCTGTCGGCGGCGGCATCGGCGGGAATGACGCAGTAGGCGGCGTTGCAGTGGGGGTATTCCTCGCTGCGGATCGTCTCGGCAGAGGGCTTTACGCCGTCGATGCTGAGGATCTTCAGGCCCTTTGCCATCTGCATATCGTTGGCATAGTAGTACACGGAGTAGCCGATGGCGTTGGCGGAGTTGTCATAGCTGCGCACGACCTCCATCAGCTCGCCCATGCCCATTGCCACATAGCCCTCCGGCGCCTTCATCATCGGCGTGTCCTTCATGACGTGCTTGAGCATCAGGGCCTGTGAGCCTGCGCCCTCGTTGCGCTGGAACGCGACGATCTCCGCGTCCTCGCCGCCGACCTCCTTCCAGTTGGTGATCTCGCCGGCGTAGATTTTGCGTACCTGCTCCGTCGTCAGGTTATCCACGGGGTTGTTTTCATTGACCACGAAGACCAGCGCGTCGTTGCAGATCGTTTCCATCTCGTATTCAAAGCCGCGCTCCTTCATCTCGTCGAAGACGACGGCGTTCGGCTCGCCGACGATCAGCACGTCGCATTGGCGGTCGTTCAGGTTGCGGAAGGACTGCGTGGTGCGGTTAAAGCTGACCAGATCGGCGACATTCTCGCGGCTCTCGCCGAGCAGAACGCTTGCGACCGCCTCAGCCAGCGGCACCATGGAGGTCGAGCCGTCCATGCGCGGGAAATTTTCGCGCGTAAAGGTAAATACATCGGTCGGTTCCGTCGAAGCGTCCGTCGGCTCCGTGGGCGCGGGCGTCGCGTCCGTCGGGGCGTCGGTCGGCTCTGCGGGCGCGGCTGCGCAGCCTGCCAGCACGCACAGACACAGCAGCGCCGCAAGGATCAGTTGAAGCTTTTTCATTGTCATTCTCCTTTCGGTCTCTCCGGACGGGAAAGCGTCGTTCCGTCCTCTCAAGGATACAGACGCCGCAGAACGGAAAATGTTCCGTGCTTTCCTGAAAGAAGCATGAGCGGCTTGCATTTTTTCCCCGCGCGGTGTATCATACAATATAGGGCAACACCGCATAATTGCGCCTTCGGCCTTCGTCGGATATTTTTCGCCGATCCAGCGGTTTGAAAAGTTTGAAATACACAGAGTATTCCTGCGCTTTTCAAACCTTGGCCCGACAAAAAATCTCTCGCCGAATGCTCTCGCTGAATTATGCGGTGCTGCCCTAGGAATCTCTGAAAATAAAGAATGTCGGAAGCGCCGGACTTCCGACCGAAGCTGCTTGGAACAGGAGGCGGACGAAATGTACAGACCCTTGGCGGACGAGCTGCGGCCGACGTCGCTGGACGACGTCGTCGGACAGGACGAAATTCTCGGAGAGGGCAGGATGCTCCGCCGCATGATCGAGTCCGGTCAGGTGCCGAATCTGATCTTCTACGGGCCGAGCGGCACGGGAAAGACCACCGTCGCCAATATCATTGCCGACGCAACGCAGAGAAAGCTGTATAAGCTCAACGCGACGACCGCCTCCACGGCGGATATCCGCGAGATCGTCGGCCAGCTTGACACGCTGCTTGCGCCGAACGGCGTACTGCTGTATCTCGACGAGATCCAGTCGTTCAACAAAAAGCAGCAGCAGTCGCTTCTGGAGCATATCGAGAACGGAAAGATCACCCTGATCGCTTCCACCACGGAGAACCCGTATTTTTACATTTTCAACGCCATTCTGAGCCGCAGTACGGTCTTTGAGTTCAAGCCCGTGACTGCGCAGGCGGCGATCAAGGCGGTGCGCCGCGCGGTGGAGTACATGGCGGAAAAGACCGGCCTGCGCGTCAGCGCGGAGGACGGCGCGCTGGAGCATATCGCCTCCTGCTGCGGCGGCGACGTGCGCAAGGCCATCAACGCCGTGGAGGCGCTGTTTCTGGCGGCGCGTCCCGGACAGGAGACGCTGCGTCTGACCCTGCAGGACGCCAAAGCCGTCACACAGCGCTCGGCCATGCGCTACGACCGCGGCGGCGACAATCAGTACGACTGCCTTTCCGCGCTGATGAAATCCATCCGCGGCTCCGACCCCGACGCCGCCGTTCACTATCTCGCGCGGTTCCTCGAGGCCGGGGACCTGCCCTCCTGCTGCCGCAGGATCCTCTGCTCCGTCAGCGAGGACGTCGGACTGGCCTATCCGCTGGCGATCCCCATCGTCAAGGCGTGCGTGGACAGCGCGCTGCAGCTCGGTATGCCCGAGGCGCGGCTCCCGCTGGCCGACGCGGTCATCTTCCTTGCCACCGCGCCGAAGTCCAATTCCGGCTGTGCCGCCATCGACGCGGCGCTGGCCGACGTGCGCAGGGGCAAGGTCGGTCCGTTCCCGCGCGAGCTGCAAAACGTCCATGCCGACTCCGCCGGGCAGGAGCGCGAACAGGGCTATCTCTATCCGCACAGCTATCCGAACCACTGGGTCAAACAGCAATATCTGCCCGACGAGCTGGTCGGCACGCAGTACTATACCTACGGCGACAACAAGATCGAGCAGGCCGCCAAGCGCTACTGGGAGGAGATCAAAAAATAGTGGATATTCGCTTAAATGATATTCTGACGATGAAAAAGGCGCATCCCTGCGGCGCGAAAACGTGGAGCGTCCTGCGCGTCGGCGCGGACCTCCGCCTCAAGTGCACCGGCTGCGGTCACGAGGTCATGCTGCCGCGCTGGAAGGCCGAGAAGAACATCCGTTCCGTCGCGCGGGAAGAATCGTTCGACGAAGGCAGCGGCAAAGCTGCAAAAAAACCGGACGGGAAATAGCTTTTCCCCGAAAAACCGCCCCGAAAAATACCGAGAATATGAAAAACAGGCTGCGATTCCCGCTTGGAATTGCGACCTGTTTTTTTCTGTCCCCGGCCTATACTTTGTCCATACGGCCAAGCCGTGCCGCCGTGTCAAGGACTCCCGCTTTGCCATTGCGAGGCCCCGCAAGGGGCCGCGGCAATCTTGTGCAGGCAATTCGGAAAAACAAAGGGGACGAGAGGCGCGGATCGCCGCGTTGCTTCGCTCCCTGTAATGACATAACGGCGGCTTTTTCAGCGGTCCGATACGGCAGGCCGTGTATGCAAGGGAGGGATGCTGTCCGTGACGGTCTATCTTGACGCGGTGCTCGTGCTGAACTTCTGCGTCAATTATCTGCTCCTGCGGGGAACGGCGCGGCTGGGCGCTTCGGCCTCCTCCCGAAAACGGATCGCGCTGGGCGCTCTGGCGGGCGCGGCCTATGCGGCGGCGGTCTATCTTCCGCACATGGCGTGGCTGACGGCATGGCCGTTCAAGCTGCTGTGCGCGGCGGCCATGCTGCTCGCCGCGTTCGGTCCGCGCCGCGCGACGCTGCGGCTGGCGGCGGTCTTCGCGGCGCTGGCGCTGGTGCTCTGCGGCGCGGTCTACGGCGTCGCGCTCCTGCGCGGCGCGCCGCTCCGTCGGTTCCGAAACAGTCTGTTTTATCCCGTCAGCTTCGCGTCGCTGCTTCTGACGGCGACGGCGGTCTTTGCCGCCTGCCGTCTGCTGCTGCCCCGTCTGACCCACGCCGCCGACAGCACCGTGCCGCTGACGCTGCGCCTGAACGGGCGCACCGTTCACCTGACCGCGCTCCGCGACAGCGGGAACACCCTCTGCGACCCGCTCAGCGGTCGACCCGTCCTGACCGCGCACTGGACGGCCGCACAGCGTCTGCTCCCGCGCGAGCTGTGCCTGACGGCTGACGATTTTGCGGCGCCCGCCGCGCTGGCACTGCGCCTGAAGGCATACGGGCCGCGCCTGATCCCCTATCGCGCCGTCGGCACGGCGGAGGGGCTGCTGCTGGCGCTCCCCTGCGAGATCACCCTCGGCGCACACGCCAAACAAACCGGCCTTGTCGCCTTCTGCCCGACTCCGCTGTCGGACGGCGGCGCTTATGAGGCCCTGACTGGAGGTTTTTATCATCATGCTTGACTCGTTAAAAGCACTTCTTCTGTTCCTTTTCCGCAAGCCCTCGAACATCATGTACATCGGCGGGAGCGATATCCTGCCGCCGCCGCTGCCCGCCGCCGAGGAGCAGGAGCTGCTTGCCCGCTGCGCCGACGGCGACGAGAGCGCCAAGCAGCGGCTGATCGAGCGCAATCTGCGCTTGGTCGTCTATATCGCGCGGCGCTTTGAAAACACGGGCGTCAACATCGAGGACCTGATCTCCATCGGCACGATCGGCCTCATCAAGGGCATCTCCACCTTCAAGACCGACCGCAACATCAAGCTTGCGACCTACTGCTCGCGCTGCATCGAAAACGAGATCCTCATGCACATCCGCAAGATCTCCTCGCAGAAGGTCGAGGTGTCGCTTGACGAGCCGATCAATACCGACTGGGACGGGAACGAGCTGCTGCTTTCCGACATCCTCGGCACCGACGGCGACACCGTCATGCGGCCCATGGAGGAGGACGTGGAGCATCAGCTTCTGCGCGAAGCCCTCTCCCGCCTGCCCGAGCGCGACCGCTATATCATCACGTTACGGTTCGGACTGGACGGACGCGCGGAAAAGACGCAGAAGGAGGTCGCCGACTGCCTCGGTATTTCGCAGTCCTATATTTCCCGGCTGGAAAAGCGCATCATGCAGCGTCTGCGGCGCGACCTGCTGCGGCAGGTCTCCTGATCCGGCCGCTTTTTCGCGAAGCACCCGATGCCGTCCATGCCCGCCGATCGCGCGTCGATGCGCCGACGAGCCGATATGCGGCGCGTCAATATGCCGGCGCGCCGATACGTCGGGGCGTAAGAAAGCTGTGCATGAGCCTTTCGCGGCGGATGGCGGGCCGCTTTTCCGTCCGCGCCCGCCGATTTGGTCGGAGACCCCCGAAAACTGTTTGCAAAATCGCCGCCCTTCTGCTATAATTGTCTACAGTAATACGAATGCTTGATTAAAATTATTGAAACTGGGCCGAATTGTCAAAAAGGCCGGGCTTGTCATTGCGAGGCCCCGAAGGGGCCGTGGCAATCCCGCAAAATCATTCTGAATTATCGGTAAATTTCGGCGAATCTGCCAACGGTTCAACATCGGAATGGCATAGCCGAGAGTTTTTTGACACTTTGACACACCGTACCTGACGAAAATCACTTATTTTAATCGGGTGTTTTGAACCATCAAAGCACAGTTGATGGCTCAAAAGACGTCTTATAAGAAGGGATGTGTCGATCTTGGCTGAGAAAATTTCAAAATCCGTGCTCAAGCGTCTGCCGGTCTATCTGGCATACCTGAAGTCTCTCGGCGAGGATGCGCCGGAGCACATTTCCGCGACGGCGCTTGCCAATGCGCTGACCATGGGCGAGGTCCAGGTGCGAAAGGATCTGGCGCTCGTCTCCGACGGCGGCCGCCCCAAGGTCGGCTATCTGCGCCTTGCTCTGATCGACGATCTGGAGCAGTTCCTCGGCTATGACAACACCAACGACGCTGTGCTGATCGGCGCGGGCAAGCTCGGGCGGGCGCTGCTGGATTATAAGGGCTTTTCCGAGTACGGCCTGAACATCGTCGCCGCCTTCGATTCCGACGAGAAGCTGTTCGGCAAGCGCGAGGGCGGCAAGCCCATCCTCCCGCTCGAGCGGCTGGAGCAGGTCTGTACCGACCGCAAGATCCTCATCGGCATCATCACCGTTCCCGCGCCGTACGCGCAGGGCGTCTGTGATCTGCTGATCGCCAACGGCATTCAGGCCGTCTGGAACTTCGCGCCGACGCACTTGGACGTCCCGGAGGGGATCTTGGTGCAGAACGAAAACATGGCGGCGTCGCTGGCGGTGCTGTCCAAGCATCTCTCCGCGCAGATCAAGGGCTTCTGACAAACGGCGCCTGCGGCAGCTTCGGTTAAATTCATAGGAGAGGTTCCCTTGCGGTGCCTCAAATTTGTGTGCCGCTGACGGCGCTTGCAAATGTCCCCGCTTGCCGCTCAGAGGGCGCTGCCCGATGTGGAAATCTCATATAATATTGTTCCGGATTTGTCGAAGTTTGCCGAAAATTCAAAATTATTTCGTTGGATCGCAGCGCCCCTTGCGGGGTTCCGCAGTGACAAACTTACTTTATGTGCCGCCGCCGCGGGGAAAACCGCCGTGAGCCGCCGAAAATCGGAAAAAATGCTTGCATTTCCGCCGTGTCCCGCGTATAATAGCGGTGTTGTCCGACCCGCCTCGGCCCGTCGGCAGCGACATACGCCGGTGTGATGGAATTGGCAGACGTGCTGGACTCAAAATCCGATTCGTCAGCGCCGGCCCTTGAACTCGCAAACCATTGATTTTACTGAACTTTTTCGCATTTCATTTTTTCAGAATTTCCGATGGACCTCCTAAATGGGCCTCCGATTTCCAGAGACCGTTTTTGGATGTTTTCATCGAAAATCATAATGTGCCGGTATGATGGAATTGGTAGACGTAGTGGACTCAAAATCTACTTCGCCGCTTCATACCGCCTTGGCGGAAACCCTTGATTTTGCAAGGCTTTTTCAAAACTGAATATGTAATTTGGTTTTAATG
>CAKTVW010000049.1 GCA_934630495.1 uncultured Oscillospiraceae bacterium | reverse complement strand
CGTGCTTTCGCACGATGCGAGTGTGCGTAGCACACGGGATTCTTGATTAAATCTTTTAATCAAGAATCAGTATCAGAGCTTTTACGGGCGGCCCTTCAGGGGCGGCAGACTGCCGCGCCGTCGGGAGGGAAGACGCCGTTTACAGGGCGCCCCGTTCTGCCGAGACTCAGCGGAAATCGCTGAAAAGCGTAGCGACGCTTGCGCCGGTCGCCAGCATGATAACAAACGCGATCAGCGCGACGACGGCGATGATGATGTAAATGCACCAGTAGGAGCAGGCAAAATTGCGGCGGTTGATGTTCGCGCTCGAGCAGCTGTGAACGATCAAAAAAATGAAGCCGACAACGGGGACGGAGTACAGAATGCGCAGCCAAAAATACTGCCACGCGGTCAAGGGACGGTTATCCATAATCATTTTCTCCTTTTTCTTTGATACGCCCGAGCCGAGCGGACGCTCTGAAAAAAGTATAACACAACAAAGGTAGGTTTGCAAGCAAAATCGCGTGCCAACGGGGATGCTTCTCGCCCCTGTCGGAAAGCCGGAGCCAAGGGGCCATGCCCCGCCGGATACCCGTATATTTTCCACGAAGATGGTACTCAAACCGTAATAATGCAGTTTGACGCAAATATAAAGCCGCTGTAACTTCCATCCTGCGCGGGGATGAAAATTACAGCGGTTTTCATTTTGCCGCACTCATATATAGCTTATAAAATCCTTTTCAAGCAACTCATAATCGACCGACGATTGAAGTTGACCGAGCCGGTCTTTCCAAGAATCAATATTGGTCTGCACCTTGCGGAATCCAAGCGATTCGTAAACATGCTGCGCTCTTGTGTTTGTCAAGTCAGTATCAAGAACGATTTTGGAATAGCCGTTTTGGAACAGCCACCCAATCAGCATACTCAAAGCCTTTTTGCCGACACCACGGTTCTGACAATCGCTTTCGCAGATCTTGATCCCGATTTTCGCAACACCATCTGCTGTACTGCAATAATTGCATTCGCCGATCAAACGATTACTTTCCTCAATGACCATCAGACCGTTCTCAAGTGCTTCGATAACCTCCTCCTCGGTTGTGCCCAAACCATTGGGAAAACCGGCGTGCGCCATCACAGCGCCGTCATTCCACCAAGCAGTAAGCTGCTTGGCATCGGCAGCCTCGGCTTGACGGATCGTTAAGTTCTTATATTGTATCATATCTGTCATGCCGGGGCGTTATGCGGCCAGTGCAAAGTGACAAATCAGGACGAGAATGCCCAGCGCGATGCGATACCAGCCGAAGGCGGAAAAATCGTGCTTTTTGATATAGCCCACGAGGAACTTGATCGCAACGATCGACACGGCAAAGGCGACGGCCATACCGAGCACGACGACGCCGAACTGCGTGCCCGTGAAGCTGCCGAACTTGACCAGCTTCAGCAGCGACGCGCCCAGCATAACGGGAATGGCGAGGAAGAAGGTGTATTCCGCCGCGAGGCCGCGCGAAGCGCCGATCAGGATGCCGCCGAGGATCGTCGCGCCCGAACGGGAGGTCCCCGGGATCAGGGCGAGCACCTGAAATACGCCGATCAGCAGCGCGTCCTTCCACGTCAGCTCCGACATCATGCCGATGCGCGGCGTACGCTTTTTGTTATAGCGCTCTACGAAAAGGAAGGCTACGCCGTAAATAATGAGCGTCGCGGCGACGGTCACGGAATTATATAAGTATTTGTCGAGCAGATCGTCGAACGGCAGGCCGATCAGGATCGCCGGGACGCACGACAGCGCGATCTTCAGCCACATGACGATCTTGTCCATGTAGCAGTAGTTGTCGCAGAAGCGCTGGATGCCGCAGACGACGCGATTGGAGCTGGCCTCCGCGAAATAGGAACGGCGGCGGCGCTTCGCCTTGGTGTGGAACGGCCAGATCTTGCTCCAATACAGCACCAGAACGGCGAGGATCGCGCCGAACTGGATCACGACGGTGAACATTTCCATGAAATCATGGGTGAGAACGGGATGGTTTTCGGTTTTCCACAGGGCGTCGACAAGGATCATGTGACCCGTGCTGCTGATGGGGAGCCATTCGGTGATGCCCTCCACGATGCCGAGGACGATAATTTTCAGCCAATCCAAAAAAGCCATTTCAAAACCTCTTTTCGGTGAAACTCTATGTAGGCGCTGACCAGTATAGCACAGATTTTCGGTGCTGTCCAGCCCGTCAAAGCCCGCAGCTATGCCATGGCCGGGCGGGCAGGGGCCGTGCCGAGATCAGACGCCGCCTCTGAGGCGGTCGAGCGCCGCCTGAAATTCGTCGGGCAGCGGACAGGATACGGTGCATGTTTCCCCCGTGCGCGGGTGGACGAAGGTCAGCTCCCGCGCATGGAGACATTGGGAGGTGAGGCCAAGCTCGGGTTTTTTGATGCCGTAGAGCGGGTCGCCCGCGATGGGATGATTGATATAGGCCATGTGGACGCGGATCTGGTGCGTTCTGCCGGTCTCCAGACGGCAGCGCAGATAGGTGTACTGCCCGAAGCGCTCGAGGACCTCCCAGTGTGTGACAGCCTCGCGGCTGTTCTTTTCCGTGACCGCCATCCGCTTGCGGTCGACGGGATGCCGCCCGATCGGCGCGTCCACCGTGCCGCGATCCTCCCGAAAGCCGCCGCGCACGATGCACTCGTAGGTGCGGCGCAGGCTGTGATCCTTGAGCTGTTCGGAAAGCGCCTGATGCGCAAAGTCGTTCTTTGCCACGATCAGCAGCCCGGTGGTGTCCATGTCGATGCGGTGGACGATGCCGGGCCGCCGCTCACCGTTGATACCGGAGAGCGTGTCGCCGCAGTGGTAGAGCAGGGCGTTGACAAGCGTCCCATCCTCGTGACCGGCAGCGGGGTGCACGACAAGCCCCTTCGTCTTGTTGACGACCAGCACGTCCGCGTCCTCGTAGACGATCGCCAGCGGAATGTCCTGCGCGACGAGCGCCGTTTCGCGCGTCTCCGGCAGGATGACGCCGTAGACCGTTCCGGCCTCCGTCTTGTCATTTTTCCTTACGGGGCCGCCGCCGCAGGTGACAAGGCCCTGCTCCAGCAGCTTTTGCGCCGCGCTGCGCGTGATCTCGAGCGCCTGCGCCAGAAATACGTCCGCGCGGACGCCGCTTTCCGAAACGGGAAGCTCCATTGTCTCGCCTCCAAGAAGCGGCGTTCGGCCCGCAGGCGGACCGCAAAATAAGACCCGCCTGCGCGGAGGGCCGCGCCGCTGTTTTGCACCATTGTATCACATTCCGACGCCTGCGTCAAAGCCTAAGAGCGGCCCTTCGGATTTCTTTACGGATTCTCTTGCATAAAACGGTACAATCATGTATAATAGAATCAACCATACGCAAACAAGGCCGTTTGCACGCTACGGGAGGCTATCGTCATGGCAAAATTATATTTCAAATACGGCACCATGGGCTCGTCCAAGACGGCGCAGGCGCTTATCACGAAGTACAATTACGAGGAAAACGGCATGACCGTCTGGATGGTCAAGCCTTCCGCAGACCAGCGCGACGGGGAGATCATCCTGCGCAGCCGCGTGGGCCTGCAGTCCCCGGCCGAGGTCATCGCGCCGGAGGCGGATATCAAGGAGCTGTTTGCGCACCGCGATAAGACGGATGTGATCATCGTCGACGAGTGTCAGTTCCTGACCCGCGAACAGATCGATCAGCTTCGGGACATCGTGGATGTGTTCAACATCCCGGTGATCTGCTTCGGCCTGCGCACGGATTTCCGCAGCACGCTGTTCAGCGGCAGCCACCGTCTGTTTGAGGTCGCGGATACCATCACGGAAATCAAGGCAATCTGCGACTGCGGCGCGAAGGCGACGACCAACGCCCGCATCGATGCCGACGGCTATGTCGTGACCGAGGGTGCGCAGCTCCTCCTCGGCGGCAACGACCGCTATATCGCCATGTGCCACAAATGCTGGATCCGCAGCATCCGCGAGCACAGAAAAGTAAAATAACAGAATTTTTATCAATACGAAAAGGAGAAAACCGATATGAACTATCCGACTCCGCACATCAACGCGACTCCCGACGATTTCGCAAAGACCGTCTTAATGCCCGGCGATCCGCTTCGCTCGAAGTATATCGCGGAAAATTTCCTGGAAAATCCCGTGCTTGTCAACAACGTCCGCGGCGTGCAGGGCTATACCGGCACCTATAAGGGCGTCCGCGTCAGCGTAATGGCCTCCGGCATGGGTATGCCCTCCATCGGCATCTATTCCCACGAGCTGTACAACGTTTTCGGCGTGGAAAACATCATGCGCATCGGTTCGGCAGGCGCCATTCAGCCGCAGATCAACCTCAAGGATATCGTAATGGCCATGGGCGCGAGCACCGATTCGGCATGGGCCGACCAGTTCCATCTGGCCGGGACCTTTGCGCCGATCTGCTCTTACAAGATGCTCCGCGCCGCCATTGCATCCGCCGAGGAGCTGGGCGCGCCCTATCATGTCGGCAATATCCTCTCCTCCGACGTTTTCTACGGCGACAATGCCGGTCTGCCGGAGGCCCTCGACACCAATACCAACTGGCGCAAAATGGGGATCATGGCGATCGAAATGGAGTCCGCCGCCCTCTACCTCAACGCTGCCCGCTACGGCAAAAACGCGCTGTGCATCTGCACGGTGTCCGACCAGCTCGTGCGCGGCGAGTTCCTCTCCGCCGAGGAGCGCCAGACCGGCTTCCGTCAGATGATGCAGGTCGCGCTGGAAACGGCGGTCAAGCTCGATAAGTAAGCAAATATCGCAAAGGAGATGTTTTTATAATTATGAAGCGTATTTTCCTGTTCGTTCTGGATTCCTGCGGCTGCGGCGAAATGCCCGATGCCAAGAGCTTCGGAGACGTGAACGTCAATACCCTGAAAAGCTGCTCCGGCTCCGAGAAATTCCATGTTCCCAATATGCTGGCCTACGGCCTCGGCAATATCGACGGCGTGGACTATCTGCCCAAGACCGACAGCCCCAAGGGCGCTGTCGCCCGTCTGAAGGAAGCCTCCATGGGCAAGGATACCACCATCGGCCACTGGGAGATCGCGGGCATCGTTTCTCCGAAGCCGCTGCCCACCTTCCCCAACGGCTTCCCCGAGGAGCTGCTCAAGCCCTTCCGCGAGGCGACCGGACGCGGCGTGCTGGCCAATGCGCCTTGGTCGGGCACCGAGGTCATCGCCAAGTACGGCGAGGAGCACATGAAGACCGGCGCGCTGATCGTCTACACCTCCGCCGACTCCGTCTTCCAGATCGCCGCGCATGAAGACATCGTCCCGCCGGAGCAGCTTTATGAATACTGCCGCATCGCGCGCAAACTTCTCGTCGGCGAATACGGCGTCGGCCGCGTGATCGCAAGACCGTTTATCGGCAACCCCAAGGACGGCTTTACCCGTACCTCCAACCGCCACGACTTCTCCCTCGAGCCGCCCGCAGAGACGATGCTCGACGCTGTCAAGGCGGCGGGACTGGACATGCTGGCCGTCGGCAAGATCCACGACATCTTTGCCGGACGCGGCATGACGGAATATGTCTACACCAAGGGCAATACCGACGGCCTGAATAAGACCCTCGACTATGCCGCCCGCGACTTCCACGGCCTGTGCTTCATCAATCTGGTCGATTTCGACATGCTCTACGGCCACCGCCGCAATATCGACGGCTATGCCGCCGCGCTGACCGAGTTCGACGGCTGGTTCGGCAAGTTCATGGAGAGCCTCGGCGAGGACGATCTGGTCATGATCACCGCCGACCACGGCTGCGACCCCGCCTACACCGCCACCACCGACCATACCCGCGAGTATGTGCCGCTGCTGATCGCAGGCAAGCGCGTCAAGCCCGTCAATCTCGGCACGCGCATGACCTTCTCCGATATTGCCGCGACCGTGACCGAGCTGCTCGGCGTCGAGTACCATACGCCCGGCACGAGCTTCGCCAAGGAGATTTTGTAACTCCGGTACTATATAAATAAAGTCTGAGGCGCACGGGCAAGACCCTGCGCCTCAAACTGACCCCTAAAGCACCCTTGACCCTTCGCAAATATGAAAATCATTATCAGGAGGAATCGCTATGGAACCCATGAAATTGGTCGAACTGGCAATCGAAGCCCGCGAACACGCGTATGTCCCGTATTCTCATTTTGCGGTCGGCGCCGCGCTGCTCACCAAGGACGGCAAGGTCTATCAGGGCTGCAACATCGAAAATTCCAGCTTCGGCGCGACGAACTGTGCCGAGCGCACCGCGTTTTTCCGCGCCGTCTACGAGGGCGAACGGGAATTTGAGGCGATCGCGATCGTCGGCGGACCGGAGGGAAGGCCCGTTTCGGAGCTATGCGCGCCGTGCGGCATCTGCCGTCAGGTGATGGCGGAGTTCTGTAAGGCTGACTTCAAGATCTACCTCAGCAAGGGCGACGGCACGTATTTTGAGTCAAATTTGACCAATATGCTGCCTTTGAGCTTCACCAGAGAGGACTTGGAACGCTGATTTTCGGCACATTTAACAAATTTTTAAAAATATCTTGATTTCTAATTCGGTTTGTGCAATAATCTATAAAGCGGAACACCGCTAACAAAAATTTATGGAGGTTAAGAAAATGAAGAAACTTTTAGCGCTTCTTCTGGCCGTTGCCATGGTCGCCTGCCTGTTCGCTGGCTGCACCAACAATGACGCAGAAGAGACCAAGGGTACCGAGCCCGCTACCGAGCCGGCTACCGATCCCGCTACCGAACCCGCTACCGATCCCGCTACCGACAACAATGCTGATATCGACACCAGCATGAAGGTCGCTTTTGTTACCGACGTCGGCAACATCGACGACCACTCCTTCAACCAGTACACCTACGAAGGTGTTACCACCTTCGGCGCCAACTATGGCATCGACTGCACCTACTACAAGCCGGCCGAAGATACCGACCAGGCTCGTGTTGATGCGATCAACCAGGCTATTGCTGACGGCTACAAGACCATCGTCATGGCTGGTTACCTCTTCGGGCCGGCAACCGCTACCTGCGCTGCCGCTCATGAAGATGTCAACTTCCTGGCTCTGGACGTCTCTGCCGCCGACCTCGGCACCGACACCATCCCGGCAAACGTCTCCCTGATCGTCTACAAGGAAGAGCAGGCTGGCTACCTCGCCGGTTACGCTGCTGTTAAGGCCGGCTACAAAGAGCTGGGCTTCCTCGGCGGCATGTCCGTCCCCGCTGTTGTCCGTTACGGCTACGGCTTCGTTCAGGGCGCTGATGCAGCGGCTGTCGAAGACGGCGTTGACGTCAACATCAAGTACTGGTACTCCGGCAGCTTCGCTCCGACCGACGAGATCGCTGCGAAGATGGACAGCTGGTACACCGAGGGCACTGAGGTCGTCTTCGCTTGCGGCGGCGGCATCTACCTCTCCTGCCAGAGCGCTGCTGAGGCTAACGAAGGCCTCATGATCGGCGTCGACGTCGACCAGAGCAACGTTTCCGATTGCATCATCACCTCTGCTATGAAGGCTCTGTCCAACTCCGTGCAGCTGGCTCTTACCTCCTGCGGCGAGAACGGCTGGACTTGGCCGGAAGCTTATGCAGGCACCTGCCAGTCCCTGGGTGCTGCTGAAGACTGCGTTGGCCTGCCCATGGCCAGCAGCAAGCTCGGCTCCTTCGACGAGGCTGCTTACGAGACCCTGTTCAACGCTATCGTTGACGGTTCCGTCGCTATCGACGACACCTCCGATCCCGAGGTCCATCCCGAGACTGCTAAGGTCGTTGTTGATTGGCAATAATACTTAAAACCGGAGAGGCGCCCTCGGGCGCCTCTCTTTTTTTGCCGTCTGCCGGTTTTTGCCGTGCTTCACCGGGCGCGGCCGCTTGTCGTGCCACGCCGGATTCCGATGAACCGAATACCCAATCAAAATTGCCGATTTTATTAGTATAATCGGCCGAGTTCCGATAAACGCCGGGAGCCTGCCGTCGGGCGCGCCTGACGGCAGGACGGATGCGGCCGCAAGGGCGAGCCGCACCGCTATGGAAGCGGCGGTGCGGGCAGACCGCACCGCTTCGGAACGGTATTTTGCCGCGTTGCCCGTAAAGGGAAGAGAGTGCTGTCATGGCGCTCTTTTTTTCTGTTAGCTCAGCGCGGTGTGCCGCTGTGTGACAGCGGCGTGTGATGAGCTAAATTCAACAAATTCTTTCCGGTTGCTACAGATTCTTCTTGCAATTTGCCACATTCATGTGATACAATGTACTTGGTTACATGCACAGACCTATGAAAGTAAAGGAGTGTATTGAATGGGCATGGACGAAATTACAAAGACCGCCCCGTCTACTGATAATGATTACGTCATTGAAATGCTGAACATCACCAAGCGCTTCCCCGGCATCATCGCCAATGACAATATCACGCTTCAGCTCCGGCGCGGCGAGATCCACGCCTTACTTGGTGAGAACGGTGCAGGCAAGTCTACTCTGATGAGCGTACTTTTCGGCCTGTACCAGCCCGAGGAAGGCATTATTAAGAAAGACGGCGTTGAAGTACAGATCCGCAACCCGAATGACGCGACCGCGCTTCATATCGGTATGGTTCACCAGCACTTCAAGCTCGTCGAGTGCTTCTCCGTGATCGACAACATCATCCTCGGCGTCGAGACGACGAAGATGGGCGTCCTTCAGAAGAAGCTTGCGCGGGAAAAGGTACTTGCGCTTTCGGAAAAATACGGCCTCCGCATCGAGCCTGACGCCATCATCTCCGATATTTCCGTAGGTATGCAGCAGCGTGTCGAGATCCTCAAGATGCTTTACCGCGACAACGATATCCTGATCTTCGACGAGCCGACGGCGGTTCTGACACCGCAGGAGATCGACGAGCTGATGGAGATCATGCGCGGCTTCGCGAAAGAGGGCAAGTCGATCCTCTTTATTACGCATAAGCTGGCTGAGATCAAGGCGGTCGCAGACCGTTGCACCGTCCTGCGTAAGGGCAAGTACATGGGCACGGTCGACGTTGCTTCTACCTCCGTCGAGGAGATGTCCCGCCTGATGGTCGGCAGAAACGTCAATTTCAAGGTCGACAAGAAGGATATCAAGCCGGGCGAGGTCATTCTCGACGTCGAGCACGTTACGGTCCCCTCGAAGATCCATAAGAAGAACGACGTTACGGATGTTTCCTTCCAGGTACGCCGCGGCGAGATCGTCTGTCTTGCCGGTATCGAAGGCAACGGCCAGACGCAGTTCGTTCATGCCCTGACCGGCCTCGGCAAGCTGTCCGAGGGCAAGATCACGCTCACCGGCCACGACATTACGAAGGCTCCGATCCGTCAGCGCTCCAAGGACGGCATGAGCCACATCCCCGAGGACCGTCATAAGCACGGCCTGATCCTCGACTATACGCTGGAGCAGAACATGGTCCTGCAGCGCTACTGGCAGCCCGAGTTCCAGAATCACGGCATTATCCGCTTTGACAAGGTGCGCGAGTATTCCGACCGTCTGATCGAGCAGTATGACGTCCGTTCCGGTCAAGGCTCCGTAACGCCCGCCCGCGCTATGTCCGGCGGCAACCAGCAGAAGGCGATCGTCGCCCGCGAGATCGATAAGGACCCGGAGCTGCTGATCGCAGTGCAGCCCACCCGCGGCCTGGACGTCGGCGCGATCGAGTACATCCACAAGCAGATCGTCGCACAGCGCGACGCAAATAAGGCGGTCCTGCTCGTTTCCCTTGAGCTGGACGAGGTCATGAACCTCTCCGACCGTATTCTCGTTATGTATGAGGGCGAGATCGTCGGCGAGTTCGACCCGAAGCAGACGACCGTCGAAGAGCTCGGCCTGTACATGGCCGGTGCAAAGAGAATGGAGGTGCGGAAATGAACAAATCCAGAAAGCTCGGCGAAAATCAGGCGTTTATCAGCATTGCCGCTTCGCTGCTGTCGATCGTGATCGGCCTGCTGTTCGGTTTTGTCCTTTTGCTGCTCCTGAATGCGAAAAACGCTCCCGCCGGTATGTGGAACATGCTGAGCAACGGCATCACCGACTTCGGCAACGTTCTTTACCGCTCTACCCCGCTTATTATGACGGGCCTTTCCGTCGCGCTTGCGTTTAAGGTCGGCCTGTTCAACATCGGCGCCTCCGGCCAGTTCACCGTCGGCGCAATGGCCGCCCTGTACTGCGCGCTGGTCTTTAAGCTTCCGTGGTACGTCTGCATCATCGCGGCGATCATCGGCGGCGCGTTCTGGGGCTTCTTCCCCGGCCTGTTCAAGGCTCTGTTCAACGTCAACGAGGTCATTACCTGCATCATGATGAACTGGATCGCCATGAATGCGGCAAACCTCCTCGTCCTCAGTGTCAAGCCGATGCTTGCAAGCGACGGCGCCCGTACCCTCGCCCTCGACCAGGGCAACCCGAGCGCCATTATGCCCCGCCTCGGCCTCGACAAGTTCTATGTCTATCTGAATATCGGCATCTTTATCGCGGCGATCATCGCGGTCGTGATCTGGTTCGTTATGAGCAAGACCACCTTCGGTTATGAGCTGCGTGCCTGCGGCCTTAACCGCGACGGCGCGATCTACGCCGGTATCAACGCGAAGCGCAATATCGTTCTCTCGGTCGTGATTGCGGGCGCTCTTGCCGGTCTCGGCGGCGGCCTGTGCTATCTCGCGGGCGGCGTTCAGTACACCACGGAGCAGACCATCCTCAGCACCGGCTTCGACGGCATCTCGGTCGCTCTGCTTGCGAACTCCCACCCGGTCGGCTGTATTTTCAGCGCGATCTTCATCAGCTATTTGAAGCTCGGCGGCATCGCGATGCAGTCTCAGGGCTATGCGACGGAAGCAACGGATATCGTTACCGCCGTTATCATCTACCTTGCTGCATTCAGCCTCCTGCTTCGCATTAAGCTTTCCAACGTCTTCAACGGTAAAAAGAAGGAGGTGGCATAAATGTCTCAGGTAGCAATTGCAAGTATTCTGAACCAGACAATTTCGTTTGCCGTTCCGCTGCTGCTCGTGGCATTGGGTGCCATGTACGCCGAGCGCTCCGGTATCATCAACATCGCCATGGACGGCATTATGATCATCGGTGCTCTGTGCGGCTGCCTTGTCCTGCGTGCCATGGATATGGCCGGCTGGGGCGAAACGGTGCTCAAGAGTCAGCTCGGTCTTCTGCTTGCGATCCTGATCGCGGGCGTCGCCGGACTGGTATTCTCCCTGCTGCTGGCATTTGCGGCCATCAACCTGAAGGCTGACCAGACGATCGGCGGTACCGCGCTGAACATCTTCGCACCGGCGTTCTGTGTCGTCGTTGCGTGGGCCGTTCAGGGCCAGGGCCTCACCGGTATCGCCATCCCCAAGTGGACCTCTCTGAACTACAAGAACTTCAACATCCCCGGCAGCGTTAAGACCGACTTCCTGCCCGCACTGTTTAAGAAGTTCTACATCACGGTCCCCATTGCGATCGTCATTTTCATCCTTGCGTGGTTCATCCTCTATCATACCCGCTTCGGCCTGCGCCTGCGTGCCTGCGGCGAACATCCTCAGGCGGCGGACTCCGTCGGTATCAACGTGTATAAAATGCGTTACTCCGGCGTCATGATCTCCGGCTTCCTCGGCGGCATCGGCGGCGTGGCTTATGTCCTTGCCGCGGGCGCTTCCTTCGAGGGCGATGTCGGCGGCTACGGCTTCCTCGCCATCGCGGTCATGATCTTCGGTAACTGGAAACCCTTCCGCATCCTGTTCAGTGCCCTCTTCTTCGCGCTGTTCCGGATCTTGGGCGCAAGCTTCACGCTGCTGCCCTTCCTCCCGAAGTTCTCCAGTCTTGGCAGACCGTCCAACGTCTACAACCTGCTGCCCTACATCGTCACGATCATCGTGCTGGTCTTCACCTCCAAGCGCTCTCACGCGCCGAAGGCGGAAGGCATCCCCTACGATAAGGGCCAACGCTAAAACGATTTTCCATTGTGCTATCCTCGCTTGCGGGGATAGCACAATGATTGTTCGCACACCTACCAACCCCGCACGGAGGAAAGAGAATGTCAAATATTATTGTCATCGGCATTGCAGGCGGCAGCGGCAGCGGTAAAACGACGCTGATGAAGAATCTGATCGCCCGCTTTCAGGATGACGTTACGGTTCTGAGCCACGATAATTACTATCGTGCTTATGAAGAGCTGAGCATTGATGAACGCAGAAAGGTCAACTATGACCACCCCGATGCCTTTGACACCGGCATGATGATCGAGCATCTGAAGCAGCTCAAGGCGGGACATGCGATCGAGTGCCCGATCTACGATTACACCACCTATTCCCGCAGCAAGGAGACGACGCGGCTGGTGCCGCGCAAGGTCATTCTTGTCGAGGGCATTTTGATTTTCCAGAATAAGAAGCTTTGCTCCCAGATGGATATTAAGATCTTCGTTGACACCGACGCGGACGTGCGGCTGATCCGCCGGATTCGCAGAGACGTCGCGAAGCGCGGCAGAAGCCTTGATTCCGTTTTGACGCAGTATCTTGCAACGGTCAAGCCGATGCATGAGCAGTTTGTCGAGCCGAGCAAGAAAAACGCCGATTTGGTCGTCCTTGAGGGCGGCAAGAATCTGGTCGCGCTGGAAATGATCATTGACCGCATTCAGCGGCATATCGATAACGATCAGGACGAGGCATGACCCCGTTCCTCTTATACAAAGACAATACCGCGCGGACGAAAATCGTCCGCGCGGTATTGTCATACTAACACAAAAAGCATGTATTTGTTAATACTGATTCTTGATTAAAAGATTTAATCAAGAATCCCGTGTGCTACGCACACTCGCAGCGTGCGAAAGCACGCT
>CAKTVW010000048.1 GCA_934630495.1 uncultured Oscillospiraceae bacterium | reverse complement strand
GGAGCAGACGCCGCAGGTGACCTTATGGGTTCCGTCGCCGTTGTCCGTGTACTGATAGTCGCTGTGGCCGAGAGCTTCCTTGATGTCGGTCATGTCGCTGTAGTCGCAGCGTGCGCAGCTGACCTCGGTGTAGCCATCTTCCGTGCAAGTCGGTGCAACGACATTGTACTTGTACTCGTGGCCAAGGGCAGGAAGCTCGGTGCCGACAGTGTCCCAAGTGTCGCAGCGAGAGCACTTGTTATAAACAAGACCGGAATCGGTGCAGGTCGGGGCAAGGTAATGGTCGGCGTCGGTGGTTTCGGGAGCAACGGTGAAGTCATGGCCAAGGGCTGCAAGGACCGTGTTCTCAATAACAGTGGTCATTGCTTCGTCGCTGTAGGCCTTGCCGTAGTGCTCACCGGTGGTATCGTTCAGGCACTCTGCGCAGTACCAGTAAGCGCAAACACCCTCAGAGGTGCAGGTCGCTGCCTGGCCACCAAAGTGAGCGGCGGTATGCGTCGGCTCGCTGCCGGTCGAAGGAGCGGTCGTATAATAGGTAGTCGTACCGCCAGCACTGGCCTTGTAGAGACGGAAGCTCATGTCCGAGCCGAAGCCGCCGGAGTAGGGACGCCAACCGCCGCTTCCGTTATTTGCGTTATAGCTGAGCTGACCGACTTCGTCATTGGAGATCGTCCAGACACTGCCGCTGTAAGTAAACGTCCATGCGGTGCTGTTTGTTGCGGAGAGAGCAGCTCTCTTTACGGCGCTGCAATAGAGGTTGCCGCTGCCGTCCTTTGCGCTGAGCACACTGCCGGAGATCGTCCAGACATCACTTGCAGTCGGCGAAGTGATGCTGTCGCCGGAGTAAGTGGTGCCTTCGCGGATCCAGTTGCCGTCAACGGCGCTGCTCATCGCAAGGCCGGTAGTGCTGCTGACGATCACATAGTCACCGTTCTCAATAGCGGAGTCGGTGAACAATGTGAACGTATCGGAGCTGCCGCTGCCGGTGGATTCGGTGCGCGAATAGAGAGCATAGAGCGTGATATTCGCGGTAGGCGTGTAGGAGCCGGTAAGGATCGTGGGTTTCGATGTGCTTTCCAGATTAATCTCAGAGGTGACCCAGCCGCTGAAGGAGTAACCGGAAACCTCACCCGCCGTCGGGAGGGTGATCGCGGCACCGTCGACGGAATCCAAGGACGCGACTGCGGCAACGCCGTTCGGGACGGAGAACGTTACCGTATAGCGAGTGGCGGTCGTCGAGTAGCTGTAGCCGCACTTTGCGCAGGTATAAGTCGTGGTGTCTCCGCTGACGGAGGTGGAATATTCATGTGCCTGCTCGATGATGTCGCCGCAGACGGAGCAGGATGCAAGATGCGTGCTTGCGTCATTTTGCGCGTATTCATCATAAGTGTGATTTCCTGTCGCGGGAATGGTCTCATGGCCGGAGATATACTGCTTGCAATCGTTGCAATAGACGCCTGCCGTATAGCCGGAAGTGCTGCAGGTCGCGGCAACGGCGGCAACATTTGTGGTGTTGCTGTGCGCGCAGGTAACGGCATTTGTGCCGTAGTAGGTCGTACCGGCAGAGCCGTCGAGCATATAGAGCTGCGGCAGAAGCATCGTGCTGCTGGCAGTAGAAGTATAGGTCGTAAATCTCGGGTTGCCAACGTTGTACAGGAAACGCCCGCGAGAGCTGGTAGTGTTCTGAATCGTAGCGTCGCTGCCGGAGATGCTGATGCTCCAAGTGGTCGTGCCGCTGCCCCACGCGAGCTTCTTAACGGCAGTCGCGCCGAGCAGGCTGCCGTCAGCGTTGGCGAGCGTCCATGCGCCGGAGCTGCCGCCGAGGGTCAGGACGACCGCGTCATCGGGTTTCGTTACGGTCGTTTTGTCGGCGGAGAAGGTCGCGTCGACACTTCCCATAACGGAATTGGAAATATCACCTGCAACGAAGCCCTTTGTAGAGGCAATCAAAAGCTGGGCGCCGGCGCTTAACGAGGAAGCATCGGTGACAAGCGTCCACTCGCCTGTGCCGCTTCCGCCTTCAACGCGGGTAAAGAGCGCATAAAGCATGACGTTCGAGGTGGGCGTATACGCACTGCCTGCCGCGTAGAAGGTGGGCTTTGCCGTCGTTTCGGCAGAGATCTCCTTTTCTACCCAGCCTGCGAAGGTATAGCCGGTAGGTACGGTCCCGGAGTAGGCGGGGAGTGTGACGGCATCACCGGAGTAGCCGCTGATCGTGCTCGCACCGCTGTTAAAGCTGACGGTCACGCTTTCCTTTGCCGCAAAGGTGACGGTAACGGTGCAGTCGGAGTTCGCGTCGACCGAGACAATGTTGCCGTTTACCGTGCAGGTGCCGCTGCCGGATGTCACCGCGGCAGAGGCAACATAGTAGCCGGTTGCGGGTGTACAGGTAATGGTGCCGCCGTTGACGGAGACGGTGCCGTAGGCGGTGTTGTTGGAAACGGCGCTTACCGTATAATTGCTAAAGAGCGTCCATGTGGATTTGACCGTCTGGACGGTATCGGCACCATAGCTGAAGGAAGTGCGCTGGCCGGGGTGCGTATCCTCGGAGGAGACAACGACGGGGAAAGCAACATAGTATCTCCGCGCTTTTGCCACCGTGTTGTAGTAGCTGTACTTCGCGTAAACAGGATCCCAGTTTGCGTTGCTGCTCTTCATCGCTGCGATCGCGCTTGCAACGGTGTCGCCGTTTTTCATCGCAGTCCAAAAGTCTTCTTCGTAAGCATAGTCGCCGTTAAAGGTGACGGACTGCGAGTAGCCGTAAACGACCTCGACGCCCTTTGCGTGCATCGGGGTGGAAATGCCCGTAGTTGCCATGCCGAGGCAGATCGCCATCCAAAGGATGCTGTTGGGCGCATTCTTCGTCATATGGTTCGCGATCGCCGTGCCGTCGACGCAGTAGACCGTGTCGCCATCGGTGCTCGTGAAGCTCCAAGCGTGGTAATATGTACCGTTCGTACCCGTGACTCTTGCCTTGTCGGCGGAGGTCAGCCCGGTGCCTGTCGTAAGCGTGAGGTAGGAGGTGTTTGCGCCGGTCACGCTGTCGTAAACATAGGAGGAAGCATAGTCGGGATAGGTGTAGGAAAGCTGCTTGTCGTAGTCCGTAACGCCGTGTGAGTCGAAGATGACGACCGCGCCGTCCTCCATTGCCTTTGCGACATTGGCGATCGTCGCATTGGAGCCGGAGTAGAGCGTGTAGGTGCCGCCGGTCGCTTTTGCAATGCTCTGTCCTTCGGCCTTGTACTGGTCCGTGAACGAGGAGTCCGAGCCGTACCACGGGCCGATGACATAGACGTTTTTGCCGGAGGGAGAGCCACCCTTTTTGGCGTAGGATTGCGTTACGGTCTCTCCGACGGTCTCCGGATCGACGCCGTTCGAGCCGTTTTCGATCTTAGCGCGCAAGTAGGGAGCATAGCCCTGCGGCTCGCCCTCGGCATTTTCCCAGAAGAACATGGAGTTACTGCCGTCGTAGGTGCAGGTGCCCTCTTTGTAGTCGTCGGATGCCATGACCAGCTCGGCGATCTGCCCGGAGAGCGCGGCATAGTCTGCCTCGCTGACCGTGTCGTCGACGCTGCGCGTCCTGCGGATGTGCTCGTTCTCATAGGCGATGATCTGCGCCCAGAGATCGGCTGTTTCCGTTCCGCCCTCCGCAAACGCAATGGCAGGCAGCAGGGAGAATACCATTGCGATCATCAGAAGAAGCGCAAGGAAACGTTTCGGGAACTGTTTCATACTTTCGTCTCCTTTTCGGCGCGCGATGAAGAAAGCTGCGGCAATTCTTCCGTCATTCATCCCGAAGCAGCACTGAAAGACGCGGAGAAAAACCGCACGTCCCGTAAGCGCATAGCGATGACAGAGAACTTTTTCGCAGGGGTTGTTCAGCGTTTGCCGTAATAATGTTGCGATTTTCTAAGGAAATCGCGATTGTAAGTATTATATCACCATGGTTTTACAAAGTAAAGCATGAAAGAAAACAAATTGTTAATTTTTGTGTAGTTGCAATAGATCACATTTTTTAGATAATACGCGAAAGCAAGTGCAGTATTTGCAGGACCTCCGGCCTGCGGAGCACTTCAAACAGGAACCCACAGAATATCTGCCGGTGTGGAAAGAGCCGCTATATAAAAGACGCATCAAGACAAAACAAAAAGACTTGCCGCCTGTAATTCACAGATGGCAAGTCCTTTCGGCTGCTTGAAGTCGATCACAATTTATCTGCTATTGTATAGTTTCTTTTGCCTATAACAATGCCCCTTGTGTAGTTATTATCCTACACAGGGGGCATTTGTCTATTGCGTGTTTTTACCGGAACGGTTCAATGAGCCGACCCCGGCTTTTACTATAGGACCCTTCATAGGACCCTTTTTACGGAGCGCTTTTATTATAGAATCGGCTATTTCCGGAAGCGTTATTCTGCAGAGATGAGGTAATAGTACACCGGCTGGCCGCCGCTGAGGACTGTGACCTCGGCATCGGTACAAACCTTACGGAAAATGTCGGCAGTGCGTTCCGCCTGCGCTTCGTCCGTATCCGCGCCGTAGAAGATGGTGATGATCTCCTTGCCCTCCTCGGAGAGCTTTTCGGCAAGGCCGTGCATCAGTGCGTCCAGATCCGCGCCGCTGCCGAACAGGCTGCTGCCATAGAGCGCAAGGTACTCGCCGGCATGGATGTCATGCCCGTCAAAGTCGGAATCGCGGGCCGCATAGGTCACCTGCATGGTGGTTACGCCGCTCATTGCCTCCGTCATGGCGTCAATGTTGCTCTGCTCGTCGGCATCGGGATCAAAGACCAGCATGGCCGAGATGCCCTGCGGGATGGTCTTGCTGGGGATCACAATGACCTTTTTCTCCGTCAGCGGAGCTGCCTGCTCGGCGGCCATAATGATATTCTTATTGTTGGGGAAGACGAACACGACCTCGCTCGGCGTTGCGTTGACCTTTTCCAGAATGTCCTGCGTGGAGGGATTCATGGTCTGTCCGCCGGAGATGATATTGTCGGCGCCCAGCTCACGGAAGGAGCTTTCCAAGCCTGCTCCGACACAGACGGCGACCATGCCGTAGCGCTTTTCGGCCGGGGCAAAGGCGGGCTTTTCCAGCTCCCGCTCGATCTGCTCGAGATCGTCGGTGCTGCGTGCCCTTCTGCCGGCGGTCAGATCGTCGTGCTGCATCCGCATATTTTCGATTTTTGCAAGCTCCAGCGTGCCGTATTTCTGCCCCTCGGTCAGCGCGTCGCCGGGAATGTTGGTGTGGACATGGACCTTGAAGGCCTCGTCGTCCTCTCCGATGACGATGCTGTCGCCGATGGTGTCCAAATAGGCGCGAAGGGGAGTCAGATCGATATTTTCATAGGCCTTGCGGACGATAAACACCGTGTCAAAGGCGAAGGTAATATCGCCGGTGTCAAATTCCGCAAAATCGGCCTGCTCCTTTACGGGCTGTGCGCCCTCGGCAATCTCGTATTCCTTGCCCTGCAGGGTGCCGAGCATGGTATCAAGCACAAGAAGCCAGCCCTTTCCACCTGCGTCGACAACGCCCGCCTTTTCCAGCACGGGGTTCTGATGCACCGTTTCAGTCAGCGCGGCAGCCGCGCTTTCTACGGCGGCGGTCAGGATCGCTTCCGGATCGTCGTTATTTTCGGCAGCGGCGACCGCATCGGCCGCAGAAACGCGGGAAACGGTCAGAATGGTGCCCTCCGTCGGCTTCATAACGGCCTTATACGCCGCCTCCACGCCGCTCTGCAGCGCATCGGCAAGCTGTGCGCCGCCGCATTCGTTCAGGCCCTTCAGGCTCTTGGCAAAGCCGCGGAACAGCAGCGACAGAATGACGCCCGAGTTTCCGCGCGCTCCGCGCAGCATGGCCGAGGCGGCGCAGTCGGCGACCTTGGTCAGACTCGGGGCGCTGAGCCGCTGCAGATCGGCGGCGGCAGCGTTGAGCGTCATGCTCATGTTGGTGCCGGTGTCGCCGTCGGGTACGGGAAATACGTTCAGCTCATTGATCTCTTGCTTATAGAAGTCGACAACTGCCGCCGCGTTTTGCAGCATTTTCAGCAGCTGTTCTCCGGTGATGGTACGGTTCAATCTGTGCACCTGCCTCTCAGTCGATCATCATGGAGTCAACGATCACGTTGACATTGCGGACCTCGGTGTCCGTCTCCTTGGAGACGAGATAACGCACCTCGGAAACGATGGACGCGCCCACTGCGGGAATATTAACGCCCTGGTCGATCATGATATGCAGGTCGATGGAAATAGAGCCGTCGTCGTTGATGGACACCAGCACGCCCTTTGCCATGGATTCCCGCCGCAGAAGATGCACCAGTCCGTCGCTGACGGAGCGGATCGCCATCCCCTTGACGCCGAAGCACTTGGTCGCGGCATTCCCTGCGATCTTGGTATAGACCTGATTGCTGACGGCAATGCTGCCCAGCTCATTTTTACGGCGAATCATAGAAATACCTCCTTAAAAGCTTAAAGCATACTCGCTTCCCACGAAGCCGGAGCCTGAAGCCCCAGCAGAGTTGCGACTGTCGGCGCGACGTTCGCAAGACCGAACGCGCCCTCCTTGATCGTATGGCTGACGCCCGGATCGTAGATGATGAAGGGGACCGGGTTCAGGCTGTGCGCTGTGCGGATCGAGGTTTTTCCCTTCTTTGTCTCGGTCATCTGGTCGGCGTTACCGTGGTCTGCGGTAACGAGAACGGTATAGCCCAGACGGTCGGCGGCCTCAAGAACGCGGGCGATGCTGCGGTCGACGCATTCGACGGCGTAGATGACGGCGTCGATCACGCCGGTGTGGCCTACCATGTCGCCGTTCGGGTAGTTGCAGCGGAGGAAGTCATATTTTCCGCTTTCCATGGCGGCGATCAGATGGTCGGTGATCTCCGTCGACTTCATTGCGGGGGCCTGCTCGAACGGGATCACGTCCGAAGGAATTTCCTCATAGGTCTCCAGCTCTTCGCTGACCTTGCCGGAACGGTTGCCGTTCCAGAAGTAGGTGACATGACCGTATTTCTGCGTTTCGGATACGGCGTATTCGCGGATGCCGTGCGCACACAGCAGCTCCGTCAGGGTGTTCTTGATGATCGGCGGCTGGACGAGGTAGTGCGTGGGGATCTTCAGATCGCCGTCGTATTCCAGCATACCGGCGAACTTGACGCCGGTGTAGTCGCCGCGATCGAACTTGTCGAAGTCCTTGCGGTCAAAGGCCAAGGAGATCTCCTGTGCGCGGTCGCCGCGGAAATTATACAGCACGACGCTGTCGCCGTTGGCGATCTTGGCCACAGGCTCGCCGTTTTCCGCGACCACAAACGCGGGAAGGTCCTGATCGATGCAGTTCAGCTCGGCGCGGTAGGTCTCAATGGCCTCCTTTGCGCTCGCAAACTGACGGCCGATGCCCTGAACATGCGTGCGCCAGCCGGCCTCGACCATGGGCCAGTTGGCCTCATAGCGGTCCATGGTGATCTGCATTCTGCCGCCGCCGGAGGCGATGCGGTAGTCGCAGCCGTCGGTGCGAAGCTCCGCAAGCACGTCCTCAAGCTGCTGCACATATTCCAGCGCGGAGGTCGCGGGGACGTCGCGGCCGTCGAGCAGGATGTGGCAGTAGGCGCGCTTGACGCCCTGCGCGTGCGCATGGCGCAGCAGCGCGAACAGGTGGGAAATGTTGGAATGGACGTTGCCGTCGGACAGCAGGCCGAGGAAATGGAAGGCCTTGCCGTTTCCGGTGCAGTTGGCGACCAGCTCTTTCCATGTGTCGGAAGCGAAGAGCGCGCCGTTTTCGATCGATTCGCCGACAAGCTTTGCGCCCTGCGAATAGATCTGGCCGCAGCCCAAGGCATTGTGGCCGACCTCGGAATTGCCCATATCGTCGTCGCTCGGCAGGCCGACGGCGGTGCCGTGCGCCTTGAGCCAAGTGCACGGGCAGGTCTTGAATAAGCGATCCAGTGTCGGTGTCTTGGCCTGTGCAACAGCGTCGCCGCTGCCGCCGTCACCGCGGCCTACGCCGTCCATGACTATCAATACGATCGGTTTTTTCATATCCGAATACGCCTCCAATTGTATTCATTTTATTTTTTCAAGCTATTATACAATATTTTCTCCGGTAATACAATCATTATTTTTCCAAGTCCCGTTTTGCGGCTTTTTTTCGGGAAACGGCAGGCGGGCGGTCGTTTCGACAGACGACGCGAAGCGGAGGAATTATACTGAAAGCGCATGAAAAATTACGGGAGGAGAAATCATGAAATTGACAAGCTATGTACAGGAGCGGCAGCTCACCGTGGCGCTGACAGGGGAGATCGATCACCACTGCGCCCACGAGATGATGGCCGCCATCTCCGAAAAGATCGATCTCTACATGCCGCTGCGATGTATTCTGGATTTCCGCGACGTCCGCTTTATGGACTCGAGCGGGATCGCCGTGGTGCTGCATACGCTCCGGCGCATGAACACGCTTCAGGGCAAGCTGATCCTGCAAAACATCCCCGCGCAGGCTTACAAGGTGCTGCATGCGGCAGGAATCGAAAAAATCACCGATATCAAGGAGGAGTGCACAAAATGAAGGGCGAGAACTACATGAATCTGGAATTTCCGAGCCGTTCGTCCAACGAGAGCTTCGCAAGATCGGCGGTGGCGTGCTTCGCCGCGCAGCTCGATCCGACGCTTGACGAGCTGGGCGATATCAAGACCGCCGTCTCCGAGGCCGTGACCAACTGTATCGTCCATGCCTATCCGGACAAGCTCGGCCCCATCGTTTTGAAGGCGAAAATTCTCTCAGGCAATGTGCTCGACATTATTGTAAAGGATAAGGGCTGCGGCATCGCGGATGTCGAACAGGCGTGTAAGCCCATGTTTACGACCGGCGGCGAGGAGCGAAGCGGCATGGGCATCACGATCATGGAGAGCTTTATGACCGAGTTTCGCCTGACCTCTGCTCCGGGCAAGGGAACGACCGTACATATGAAGCGGAAGATCGTCTGCCGCGGAGGGAAAAAGTGATCGCGGAACAGGAAGAACTGCTTCGTCGGGCGCAGCAGGGCGACCGTGCCGCGAGCGAGGAGCTGGTCGTAAGCAATACGGGCCTGATCTGGTCGATCGCACGGCGCTATTTCGGACGCGGCGTCGACCCGGACGATCTTTACCAGCTCGGCTGCCTCGGCTTTCTCAAGGCGGTCGAGGGCTTCAATATGAGCTTCGGCACACAGTTTTCCACCTATGCCGTTCCGAAGATCGCCGGAGAGATTCGCCGCTTTCTGCGCGACGACGGCGCGATCAAGGTCAGCAGAAGCATTAAGGAGCGTGCCGCGCAGATCAAGCTGACCCGACAGCGGCTGACCGCCGCGCTGGATCGGGAGCCGACGCTGAGCGAGCTGAGCCGGGAAATGGGCCTCAGCGCGGAGGAAATCGCGTCTGCGGAAACGGCGACCAGCGCCACGGAATCGATCCAGCGGCGCAGCGGCGAGGACGGACTTGCGCTGGAGGATGTGCTTTCCGGCGGTGAAATGGAGGAGGAGATCGTGGAACGGATCGCACTGCGCGAGGCTATCGCCTGCCTGCCCGAGCGGGAACAAATGGTCATCAAGCTTCGCTTTTTTCATGGGCTGACTCAGGACAAGACCTCGAAAATTCTCGGCGTCTCGCAGGTGCAAGTCTCTCGGATCGAGAAAAAAGCGCTGGAAGCCCTGCGAAAATACATTTGACGGAAAAAACGCGGTGCCGCGCCCGTACCTGCACGGCGGGTCACGGCGCTGTCGGGCAATCGGTGAAAAGAAAAAGAAAAGATTTTTTGCACTTTCTCTGTTTTTGTGATTGACAAATCCAAAATCGTTTGCTATAATTCTATGACGATGCCACTATAGCACAGGGGTAGTGCACTTCACTCGTAATGAAGGGGTCGTCAGTTCAAATCTGACTAGTGGCTCCAAGCTGCCGCGGACGTTTGACGTATGCGGCAGCTTTTTTCTGTATAAGCCCCGAACGCCGTGAACAGACGGGTTTTTCGGCGGGAAATCTGCGGCCGTCGGGCAAAGCGACGGCATGACCGGAAAGAAGGAGCAAAAATGATCCGCACTCCATGGGAGGAAAAGCTGCCGTATTGGCTTCTGACGCTGATCGCTTTGGCGATTTTTTACGGCATTTATTTTACAAAGATGCTTGCGCAAAAGCGGCGCGGTATTCGCACGCATCAGATCGGGCTGCGCAAGGAAAGAGGACTGCACACGGTCGAAACGCTCATGTCGATCGCTACGCTGGGCGTTGTTGCCGCGCAGCTTGTGTCGGTCTGTTTCGGATGGAGCTGTCTGCCCGCCGGCGCGCGTTTTACCGGCTTTCTCCTTGCGCTGCTGGGGGACGGCATCTTCCTGACAGCCGTGCTGTTTATGCGCGACAGCTGGCGCGCCGGGATCCCGGAGAAGGATAAAACCGCGCTCGTCACCGGCGGCATCTATGCTTTCAGCCGCAATCCGGCGTTTCTGGGCTTCGACCTGATGTATATCGGCGTTCTGCTGATGTACTGCAACGTTTTGAACGGTCTTTTTACGGCCTTTGCGATCGTCATGCTGCATTTACAGATCCTGCAAGAGGAAAAGTACATGACGGCGACCTTCGGAGCGTCGTATACGGCCTATAAAAAGCAGGTCTTTCGCTACTTGGGCAGAAAGCCGGGGAAACAATGAACAGCAGCCGCGCCGGGAGGATCGGATAAGGACCCTGTCGGCGCGGCTTTATGCTTATCAGAAATTTTGATCAGACTGCTTCGCGGCTTGCGGGAAATACTCGTCGACAAAATCGACATGGCCGACCTGAAAGCTTCTGCCGTTAAGGTAGGTCAACGCGCCGGCGTCGGTGGTAAAGCGGAAGGTGAGCCGATAGGAATAGAGCGCCTGATACCTTCGGTCAAAGCGCTTGTCGAGCTTGCCGTATTTGCCGTCTCCGAGGAGCGGATGGCCCGCATGGGCAAACTGTGCGCGAATTTGATGGGTGCGCCCCGTTATCAGCTCGCACTCGACCAGCGACAGCCCGTTTCGGCTTTCCAGCGTTTCGTAGCGTGTTTCGCAGGTTTTTGCGCCTTTTTGGGGCGTGTCGGTGACGTAGACGCGGTTTTTGACCGCATCCTTGAATAAATAGCCCTTCAGGACGCCGCTTTTCGGCTTGGGCGTTCCCTCAACGACGGCAAGATACCGCTTGTCGATCTCGCGGTCCTTGATCTTTTGGTTCATGACGCGCAGGGCCTCGGCCGTTTTCGCCGCGATCACGATGCCGCCGGTGTTGCGGTCGATCCGGTTGCACAGCGCGGGCGTGAACGCGTTTTCCTCGCGCGGACGCCATTCGCGTTTGGCATAAAGATATGCCTGAATGTGGTCGATCAGCGTTTTTCCGTACTCGGCGCCGTCGTGCGGATGCACGGCGATCCCGGGCTTCTTATCCACGAGCAGAATCTGTGCGTCCTCGTAGACGATGTTCAATTTCGGCGCGGAGACGGTAAGGTAGGCATTGTCCTGCCGCGGCGCTTCAAAAAATTCGTCGTTGATATATAATTGCAGGATATCTCCCTCTGACAGACGGTCGTCGCGCCCGACGCGCTGGCCGTTGCGCTTGATGCGCTTGAGCCGGATATATTTCTGTGCCAGTGAAGCCGGGAGCAGCGGGACAGCCTTGGCAAGAAAACGGTCCAAACGCTGTCCGGCGTCGTTGCGGCCGATGGTAAGCTCCTTCATGGACTTTCCTCCAAAAACGGGCCGCTCCTTGACCGATTCGGCATCGAGCAGAGCGGTCAATGCGGCATTTTCTTTAATATGCGGGAAAAAAAGCGGAAAGTCAATAGATTTCTCAGAAAAAAGTAAAAAAGCATTTGACAATTGGATGCAAAGCCGCTATAATATTCCCTGCACGACTATGGAACAGGGGGTCACTATGCGACTGGATCTATCGGCGATCATTGAAACACCGGACAGTTCACTGCCGTTTGAAACGGCGCTGGATCTTTCCGAGCTGTGTTTCGGCGGTGAATATCCGGTCAGTGAGCCTGTGCTCGTCAAGGGCGTTGTGCGCAACACGGCCGGGGTGCTTCTTCTCAATGCCTCCATGACCACCACACTGCATGCAGTGTGCGACCGCTGTGCAGTTCCCTTTGAACGTGCGCTGTCCCGTCAGGTACACGCGGTCCTTGTCCGCGAGCTGGAAAACGAGGATGAGGCCGACGAATGGACCTTCCTGCTTGACGGAAACTGCGCCGATCTCGACGAGATCCTGACCACAGCCTTTGTGCTGAACTTTGATTCCAAGCTGCTGTGTAAGCCCGACTGCAAGGGTCTGTGCTTCCGCTGCGGCAAGAATCTTAACGACGGCCCGTGCGGCTGTCGGCCCGAAACTGATCCCCGTTTGGCTGTCCTTGGGCAGCTTTTGAAGGATAAGTAAATTTTTTCACTCTGACCAAGGAGGTGTCATTCATGGCTGTTCCCAAGTGTAAAGTTTCCAAGGCAAGACGGGATAAGAGACGCAGCTCTCACTGGAAGCTGTCTGTTCCCGGCGTTGTCGCCTGCCCGAAGTGCGGCGAACCGCGCCTGCCCCACAGAGCCTGTAAGAATTGCGGTACCTACAATGGCCGCGAGGTTCTTCCTGCTGCGGAAGCAAAGTAATTCATTCCTGAATGAAGAGATGAGGAAGGAATCGATCCTTCCTCTTTTCTTTTATCCGGTTGAAATACGAGAGCTTTTGTGGCATAATAGGAAAAAACAGGATGAAATCCGATAAAGTCTGATACTGATTCTTGATTAAAAGATTTAATCAAGAATCCCGTGTGCTACGCACACTCACATCGTGCGAAAGCACGCTGCGCCGTCTCATGCAGAATCTGACGCGCCCTTGGCGCTATAAAAAGCTTTTCAAGCT
>CAKTVW010000047.1 GCA_934630495.1 uncultured Oscillospiraceae bacterium | reverse complement strand
CAAACTTTTCAAACCGCTGGATCGGCGAAAAATATCCGGCGAAGGCGGAAGGTGCAATTATGCGGTGTTGCCTTAGATCAAGCCGTCCAAATACGCCACGGCGGACGCATCCGGCAGGCAGGCATAGGTATAAACGGGCACCGTCTCGGCAGCCTTGACGGCCAGCTTCAGTGCTGCGGAGACATCGCCCTCATTCCAGCGCTGGACCGGCATCTGCGATACCAGCAGCTTCACCGCCTCTGCGGCGCCGAGGCGCGTCAACACGTTTTCCTTCCCGTGCGACAAGAACACGACGGCATGCACAGGTAGCCTGCGATCCGTACAGATACCCGACGAACCGGCATAGGGCAGCCCGCCCGCCCAGAGCGTGCCGCCGCGCAGGAACAGCAGCGCCTTGTCGCCGTTACAGACCGGCGTGTGCCGCAGAGACTCCCACAGCGCCGTATGCGTGGACTTTCCCGCGCCCGATGCCCCGGAAAACAGCAGCGCTTTCCCATTCCGTTCGATCCATGCCGCATGGAAGATCGCTTCGCCGCGGCGCAGGAGCAGATGCTCCATTGCAATGCAGGAAAGGACGGTCCTCCCGAGATCGTGCGCAAGCAGGCCGTTGAAGCACAGCGACAGGCGGTCCTCCGCGCATTCCGTCAGCATGGCATAGCATTTTTCATGCCGCAGATCGGAATAGTAGCAGAGCACATGCCGTCCCTCTGCGGTCCAAACCTCTTTCCATACCTCGCGAACGCGCGGCGGCTCCTTCGGCGGCTGCAGCGTATCGTCGCGCGTGACCGTGCAGAGCACGTCCGTCCTCTGTTCCTCCGTTCGGAAGCGGCAGAGATAGCCGTCATCCTCCGACGGGAGAAGTCCGCGCAGGGTCAGGAACACATCCCCCAGCCGCAGTGTCATTTCAGGCATCTTCATAGCTCATATAGAGAATGACCGAGCCGTCGACGGTATAGTGCGGCTGGATGCTTTGCCGCGTTTCGTCGGCAGCAAATCCGTCTGCAAAGGAGACGCGGTAGGTGATCCCGCCCCAGAACAGTCCGTCGCGGTAGTTCTTGAAATACAGCGACACGTCTCCCGCAATATCCTTTTGGGAAATGTTTTGCAGATTGAGCACGCCGTCGGACGGATAGAGCCGAAACTCCCCGCCGAAATCCAATACCGCACGGTCGCTCAAGGCGGCGCTTTGCGTACATGTAAGCACGCCAAGGCGCATTTCGGTGGTGTATGCCGCGCGGTCCTGCGCAAGCACAAACACTTTTCCCGTCGCGGGCAGCGCCGTAACGGAAAAATAAACCGGCTTTTCGTCACACATCAGGCAAAGCTGTGCATACTCTATCGTTGCGCTTCCCTTGTTTTCGACGATCAGCGCCAAAACATCCGTAACCTGCTCATCCGTCCCGTCTTCCATGTACGCGCCGGAATATGTGCCCGCGTAGAGCAGCTCCAGCTCGTCCGAGATCGCGCCGATCGGCGCGTCCGGGAGCGGCGTAAAGCCGTCGATATCATAGGAACATTGCAGCTCGACCGTGCTGCTTGTGCTCGTCTCATCGGGGGTTTGCTCCGTCTGAAACAGCACAACAAAAACCAGCGCAATGATCGCCAGCAGCAGGACCGTCAGCAGCAAAACGATCCAAATATCGCGGCCGCTTCGTCTGTGCTTTCCGCCGGCCGGCTTGTGTTTTCTTTGTGTGGCCATGGTCAATTCCTTTCGCGCCGTGATCGGCCGGAAAATTCGATTTGCCTCCGCAGCGGCGGCATCAGCCGCCGTACTACGGAGCGTATTTTCTTCAATGCTTCATTTTCAAATTTGTCTCAAGTCATTTTTCGTCCGAATAAGCAATGTGGAAGCCCGCAGGCTTCCACATTGCCAAACTGTCAAAAAAGTCCGTAATCGTCAAAATCGGCAAACTATTTGTAGGCTTTTCCCTCAGCGCTTTGATTCACAAAAACGGAATATTCTGAACCTTATAATGTAAAAATCTGCTTGCTTCGCAAGGATTTTGACTTACTGCGCAACTCACGCCCTACCGTACCTATGTACGCCGACAGGCGTGAGTTGCTTGTCTTCCGAACTTTTTAGCAGTCTGCCAGCGTGCCGAAAAGATTTTTCGACACGCTGACAATGTGGAAGCCCGCAGGCTTCCACATTGCGTGATTTAAGAACCGAAGATGTTCTCCGTCGGAACCTCAAAAGCCTCGGGAGTTACTTCGCATGTCATAACGGTTTCCGGCAGGAAGACCGTCACGCCGAAGCCCTCTTCATCGTACCATGAACACTGAGTCGGATCGCCCTGCTGCGCAGTGACCATACAAGCGGTGATCGCATCCATGAGGTTGAAGCTTTCGTAGAAGAGTTCGGGTTTATGATATCCTTTTTTCATCGTACTTCACCTGCCTATTCTCATGTCAATAGCATATCATACAAGTCAGTCATTTGCAAGCAAATCTTTACTTCTCGCAAAGATTGCTGCAATCTGCGCTCTGGTCGCGGTGCCGCTCGGGTCAAGGCAGACCTTGCCGCCGATCGGGTTGCCGTTGACGATTCCCTTTTCAACGGCCCACGCAAAGGCAGCCTTCGCATAGTCGGGGACCTTGTCTGCATCAGGGAAGTCGGCAAGCGTCTGCGCGGATTCCGGTTTCTCCGCGAAGCGCCACAGGAAAGTGACCATCTGTTCGCGCGTTACCGGTTCGTCCGGCGCAAAGAGGTTGTCGCCCATACCGTTGGTGATGCCGCGTTCTACCGCCCATGCGACCGCGTCGGCATACCAGCTCTTCTCCGCAACGTCGGCGAAGGTCGCGCGCTTAGCGACGGTCGGCTCGCCTGCCTGACGGTAGAGGATCGTCACAAGCATCGCTCTGGTCAACGTGTCGTCCGGAGCAAATTCATGCTCGCCGACACCGTTCATAAGTCCCGTTTCGATCGCGTAGGAGACGCTCTTGTAATACCATGCGCCCTTCTCCAGATCCGTGAAGCTTTCGGGATCGCCCTTCGGCTCTGTCGGCTCCGGGTCAACCGGCTTCGGGTCGGTCGGTTCGGTCGGTTTCGGGTCAGTCGGCTTGGTCGGTTCACCGGGTTCGGTCGGGTCGGCCGGCTTTTCGGTCGTCGGCTCTATCGGGTCAATCGGGTCCTCCGGAAGGGTCGGATCGGTCGCCTGTGCGCTGTCAAGCAGCGTCGTGAAATCGTCCATGCCGTAGATCATCGTATCGTCCGCGACGCGCTGCATGACGGAACGTCCCGCCTCGGCGGTCGCACGGTTGATCTGAAGCTTGATCGCCGCGCTGCTGCGCACATTCGTCAGCGCCATAACGCCCTTGCCGGTGTTGGCGACGACGATCGCGCACGAGGTCGCGCCGTTCCAGACGAGGCCGCCGCCGATCTCATAATACATTTCGGTAGCGGTGACCAGCGGAGCGGACCTGGTCTGCACCGCGCCGCCCGCTGCGGCGCCCCGCAGAGTGATGACAGTCAGGTTGGCAGGAGTGGCGTTAACGGCCTTTGCGCCGATCTGAACGTCCGTCCCGGCCGCGCCGTTCTCGAGGTAGAAGATAACCGCCTGATTCTCAGACAGATAAACCTCCGTCTTGGGGCCGTACTTCTCAAATTCCTCCATGCTAAACTCGCTGCCCTTGCCGTCGATGATCGCCGTCCCGGTCACGCCGCCGACAATGTCTTCCGGAGAGCCGCGCTTTTCGTATGTCTCGGATACGCGCGCCGTGCTCTCAGCCGCGGCAGGCTTCCGATAGAGGCAGAGCGGTTCCTGCCCGCTTGCATAGCAGGAGAACAGGTTGCTGGTATTGTTATACCGCATCAAATTGCGTGTATTCGTTCCCTGCGCCTTGACCGTTGCAGTCCCGTCCTCAGTGAACTCGATCGTCCAAGAGGAATTGCCGGAAAGGGTCGACTCGCTGCGCAGATAATTACTGCCGGAGGAGGCCGCATAGAGGTAGCCGTTCGCATCCTTAAAGCTGTAGGTGCCGTCAGTCGTTCCGGCCCCCAGCGTAAACTCCGCGACACCCGCGTCGTCGGTAAAGCTGATCGTACCGGCAGTCTCGTCCTTTGTAATTGCTGCCTTTCCTCGGTTGTTCTTATTCTGCGTAGAAGAAACTGCAAAATCGTACCCGCTTGCCGCGATAACGATCGTATCGCCGAGCTTCATCTGATCGGCGCTCGTAACGAGCGTATACACGTCGGTGTCCTCCGGCACAGTCTCCGTCTTCTGGTAGCCGCACTTGGTGCAGGTATAGGTGATCGTGCTTCCGGAGGTCACGCCCGCGTCGAATGTATGCGGCTCTTCAACAACATCGCCGCAAACGCCGCAGAGGGCATAGTGCGTAGACGCACCGTTTTCGGTATATTCCGTGTAGCTGTGCTCACCGGTAGCGGGGATCTCTTCCGTGTAGCTGTCGCCGCAGGTGCAGGTGTAGGTCCTGACACCGGCCTTGCCGCAGGTCGGCTCTGTTGTAACAGTCGCGGTATAGCTGTGCGTATGCGCTGTGCCGCCGGCCACATAGCCGCAGACGGAGCAAACGTCCTTATTCAGTGTTTCGTCGTAGACCATGTTATGCGGCGCCTTATCCGCCACGCTGCTGCAGCGTGCACAGACGTGCCAATGCTCGTTGCTGTCCGTCGACCAGTCGCCGTAGCTGTGGCCCAGCGCCAGAATGTTCTCGGTCTTGGTCTTGGTGCAGCCGCTCACGGTGCAGGAGTAAACACGGAGTCCGGCCGTCGTGCAGGTAGCCGCCTGCGAAACCTTTGCGCTGCCCCAGACGTGCGTATGGCCGGTGACGGTGATCTCTGCAGTATGAATAGCGGAGGCGTAGACCGTGCCATCCTCGGCGGTGAGCTGAAGCGTCACATAGGCCGTGCCCGCGCCCGCCGCGTAAGCGACATTGGCGTTATTATAGCAGTTCACGACATTGGCGTTGTTGCTCTTCCAATACTCGGTGAGCTTCAGGCTCTTAATGAAGTCGCTCGCCGCTGTCGGCGCGGAGCCGTCGACCGCGATCGTATAGGAAAGCTCGGAGGAGTCGGTTTCCGTCTCGGTGCTGAGAGCGGTCGTTTTTGCCGCCGCAGTCACATAGAAGAACGTCGTGTCGATCACGTTGCCGCAAACATCGCATTTTTCGACGAGCTTGCCGCGGCCGTTGAGGGTCTCGGAGGCGTTATAGGACGCCTTGGTGCCCAATTCCCAATGCGAGCTTCCGGTATGTCCGCACGGCTCTGCCTCGGCGGAGCCGAAGCCGCCTGCTTCGATGATGGCATCGCGGATGGAAATATAGGTGAGGCTCGCTTCATTTGCGATCGGATCGTGGACGCGAACCGCATCGAAGAAGAAATCGTATTCGCCGTCCTGCTTGATATCGTAAGCAGAGGTATACGCAGCCGTGATCTTAACATGGTAGACACCGTAATCAAGGCCGTTGACCTTGAGAACAGGAATCTGATAGTAGTCAAGGTTCTCCGCGTCGTCGACAGGCTGCCAATAGTGCGTCTCGACGCGCTTCACGAAGAACGGGCCGTCGGAGCCGTCCGGTGCGGCTACATAGCTGTCGCCGTCCTTGACGAAGAATCCCTCCGTCTCATAATGGACGGTAAAGCCGCCGTTGGCGTCCGTTATCGTCTTGGAATAAGCGCCGGTGCTGCTCTCATTGCCGTCCTTGTCGCAGCGGACCGCCTGCTGATAGCTGACCGCTTCGAAGCCCTCGGCAATATACTGATAGCCGCGATAGGTAGAGATCAGCTTGCTGTAGACGGACTTGCCGTCCTTGGTCACCTGTACTAAGAATGCGCCCGTGTTGTTCGAGGTGACGGACACAACGTCGAAGCCTGTGCCCGCGAAGTCAAATTCGACAAACGGGTTCTTGCCCGACGCGGAGGCATTGCTCTCGGCCTTCGTCACATTGACCTTATGAACGCTGCCCGCAGAATACTGCGTGTAAACGCCGTCGTAGTTCGTATCGAACTCCACGATGTCGGCAGCCGTGAGGCTGGAGGTCTGCTCCGTGACGGACTCCGTGCCGAGCGTCGTCCATGCGCCGTGCTTGCCGTCGGTGTAGGAGAAAGCGGAATTGCTGTCTTCGTAATAAATCGCGGCGGCGGGCTTCACGGTAATGGTCGCGGAAGCGGTTTTGCCGTTTTCGGCCGTGACGGTGTAGGTGCAGCTCACGGCGTCGTTCAGCATACCGGTCGGCTTAAAGGTAACGGTCATGTCGTCGTTCACGGTAAAGCCGGTCGGCGCGCCGTTCAGGACGACGCTCGCCGCAGCGGTGTTCGTGAAAACGTCGTTTGCAAGAATATCAAACGTCACGGCGCGGTCATAGTCGACGATCACGGTATCGTTGTTGGCGATAACGTCCGTCGTCTGTTCGCCCACGGTGATCTTGACGGAGGCTCTCGGCACATTGGCCGTCACGCCGTCAGCCGTAGCGGTCATGCCGGAAACATAGACGGTAATGACTGTGCCTGCGGCAAGCCCGGAAACGTCGAGCTTTGCGGTGCCGTCGGCATTCTTCGTGATGACCGCACCGGCATTGTTGGTCGCCCAAGTCAGCTTGGACTCGTCCAGCGTGAAGCCGTCGGTCGCGCCCTCGGCGTTCTTGACCAGCTTGTCAAGCGGGATATTGTTCGAGCCGAACGGAACGGTAAAGTCGCCCGTCGTGCCGTTGTCGTGGGTGATCTGCGCCGTGTAGGAGACGCGTTTTACATAGACCTTATAGGTCGCGCTGCCCGCGCTCTCGCCGTCGCCGGTGAGGCCGGTAACGGTCACGGTGAGGATGGAATCCTTCGTGACGTTGGCATAGTTCAGTCTGCCGTCTGCCGTAATGCTCACCGTCCCGGAGGCATCGGTGTTGTTCACGACGCTCCAAACGGCCGTTCCCGCTTTGACGACGCTGCCGGTCTTGCTGTTGTCGTCCGTCAGCTCGTTGACCACATAGGCGTCGAGCGGGAGGATGCAGGCGTCAGCAGCGGAGCTGTCGGTCTTGTAGACCGTGTACTGAACTTCGGTGTCCGCGCCGGAGAGCACCTCATAAATGACGGTGCGGTAAGTGGCGGTCTGTTCGCCGACGATCACCTTTGCCTGCGTGGAGACCGTATGATCAACGTTGTTCAGCTCGTCATGGACCACATAGCTTACCTGCACCAGCGCATAAGTTCCGGAGGCGGAATCGTTTACGGAGATCACGCCGGTGTTCGGGTCGATGGTCATGGCGTTGTTTTTTTCGACAATGCTCCACGTCGGGGTGCCGACCTGAGACCAGTTGGGATAGTCGTCGATATTCGGTACAAGTGCGCTGGTCAGAGTCGCGGTTTCCTTGCCGTACGGGATCTCGCCCGCGTTGGAGATCGTGATCTGCTCGCCTGCATAGTAGATCTGCGCACGGAACGGGTTGGGATTGCCAAACAGGAAAAGGTTGTAGCAAGTACCGGAGCCGTAAGAACCGGTATTCAGCTTTCCGCCGTAGGCGCCGTCGCCGTAAACACGGAAGCGGGCATTCTCCGCTCTCGGCGATCCCCAGTCCAGCGTGTTAAACAGGATGCTTCTGTGCGAGCTGTATACGCTTTGGATGTTCACCACATCGGCCTGATAACCGTCGACAGTATTTACGCTCGAATACCAGCCGATCGTCCAGAGCGCTCTGGTATCGTCCGCCGACGCATTGAGCACATAGCCAAACTCGTTGTTGCCCGTCGTAGTCGAGTAGCTGTTTGCAAGATAGTAGTTTGTGCCCTTCACGCGGATGGTGTAGTAGTGGTTTACGTCGTCGACCTGTTCAATGGTGAAAGCGAAGCCGTCGTCGATCTCCGTGATCTGATCAAAGATAGCCTCTCCGTTCACCACATTGTCTCCGGTCTTTTCCATCGCGATGACGGAACTGTCCGCCGTCGCGCCGGAGCTGTAGGCCGTAGCCAGCGTGCCGGAGCCGTTTTCGTCGATGTTGGCGATAGAAGCGTTGTTCTGAGCCTTACCGACTTCGCCGTCTTCAATGACAACGTCGTAACTCTTGCCGCTGATTGTCTGTCCCCATGCCGGGGTCAAAATCTGATAGTCATTGACATCTGCAACGTAGCCGCTCTTTCTGCCGGCGATGATGTAGTCGCCCGACCAGTCGAAGTTGGCATCCACGTCGGTCGTGTTTGCCTTGGTCATCAGCGTATAGCCGCCGGTCGCCTCGGAGACGGTGACGGTCTTGGTCGCGGTGGCGATGACCGTTCCGTCGGCGTTCTTGAAGGTAACGGTGATCGTTGCACTGCCCGGCGCCATGCCGGTGAGCTTACCGGTCGCGGCGTCGACGTTTACGATTGTCGGAGCATTGGACTTCCACTCGGCCGTGTAGCCGGTGACGTCCTTTTCGGGCGTCGCGGTCAGCGTCGCCGTCAGAGTCTTCGTCTTGCCGACGCGGAGGGTGTCGGAGCCGCTGATCTCAGCGGTGAAGGTGTACTGCGCGGCGGTGAACACCGGATAGAACTCCATGTTGGCCGTGCCCATCTTGCCGAGGTCGGTCAGCGGGGTAGTCGCGTTTGCGGTCTTCGCCCAGCCTGCGAAAGTGTAGTAGGTCTCGCCTTCGTCGGCCTTAACGGGATTGTCGCTCGGCGCGTTGATCGCGGCATTTTCCTTGACGGATGTGGTTTTGAAGATGCTGCCGTCCGCGTTATACCAAGTGACGGTGTGGCTGTTCGCCACAACGGGGTTCGTGGTATAGCCGGTAACGGTACCGCCGCCGACCTTTGTAAACTGATAGGGGTATTGTGTCTGCGTCGGTGTATAGGTAGAAAAACGATTGCCATTCTGCGCAAGATATCTCGTCCCGACACCGTTTTTAAAGGTGATGGTCGTTCCATTCTCGGTCACGGTCCAGTACTCGTAGCCGGTGCTGCCGGTAGGGATCGTGCCGGAAGAGAATGCTACGGAAGTATCGCTACCATTATTGTAAATGTACACCTTTGTCGTACCGTTCAGGTAGTACAGATAAGCCTTGCCATCGACGATGTCATAGCCCATCTCCGCAGCATCCGCTTCGGAGGTCGTGGCATCAAGGTAGGTATTGCTTCCGCTGCGCGCCGCTACATAAACGCCGTCAATGTGCAGCTTGAAAGTCTCGCTCGCGCCACCCTCGCCCAACTCGGCATAGACCGCGCGGAAGGTCAGGTTGCCGTTCACGGTCGTGCCTGCAGGGGTGATGTAGGCGGGCGCAGTAGCACCGCCGTAGGTGGTGCCGTACCAGCCCTTGAACGCGAAGCCGTCAGGCGCGTCGATCGTGGGAACGTCCGCCGCGGAGATCGTGTCGCCCTCGTAGTAGGTCTTCGTTAAAACGGGAGCGTCGCCGTCCTTGGCATAGTAAGAGACGGTGTACTGCGTCTTTTCCAGCCAGATGGCGTAGACGGTCTTGTTGCCGTCCATCGTGACGGTATTGATCTCCACGTCGGAGTCTGCGGAAGCGGCCCAGCCGTAGAAATCATAGCCCTTGCGGACGGGTGCATCGGTAGAGAGGGTATAAACCGTTTCCTCGGCAAGGCCGGTGACATTCTCGGGCATACCGGTCACTTCGTCCGTGGTATTGGCGTCATAGGTCAGGGTGTAGGTCGCCTTGACGGTGATCTGATAGGTCGTCGTCTTGGTCACGCCGCCCTCGGTATAGGTCACGGTGACGGTCTTGGTGCCGGACGTGGTCATATCCGGAGCGGAAACGCTCGTGGGCGTAACGACGTTCTGCTTGGTGGTACCGTTGCTGCCCTGATAGGTCGCGGTGATGACCAAGCCGTCATAGCTGAACGTTTCGCCGAGGGAGAACTCCGTCTTCGTCGCCGACGTCGTAACGGCGATGCTGTCGAGCGTGTAGGTGACGGAGGAATCTGCATTCGTGGTGTAGCCGGTGTAGGAGGTTCCGGCGCCCGCCTTGTAGAATCGGAATGCGGTGAACATATTGTTTGCATTCGCTCTATTTGCATACATGCGGTAACCATAATTGCCGCTTGCGTTACAAACAAGCTGGTTGCCGCTGCTCGCGGTTGCACTGCTGCTTTGATGCAGTTCAAATGTCTGGTTTGATGCATCGGCAACGGAAGCATAGATCGTACCCGCAGTCGCACTCATGGAAGTCGAGCCGCTGCCGGTCCCGCTGCCGAGAACAAGGTATGTACCGGTGCTCTTGTTCTTCAGCGTAAATCCGCCGCCGTCCTGATTTGCCAGTGTCCAAATCACCGTCGAGTCCGTGGTGTTGATCTTCTTATCCGAAGACGGAGTCAAATCGGAATACTTGTGCCAACCGCCGGTGACAGTCGCATTTATTGCGGCAATGGCGGTAGTATCGGCAGGAGTGGTCGCTTTTACAGCGCCGAACACATAGTCGCCATCCGTCAGGGAGCCGGTCTGAACAAATTCGTCAGATGCGCCGCCGCCCTCGCCCGCTATCGCATAGACAGCGTAGACAGTGCAGTCCTCCGCCGTAAGGGTATAGGAATCACCCGCCTGAAGAAGGCCCGTCGGCGCGGTGTCGCTGGTGGCGTAAGTCGTGGGCAGCCAGCCCATGAAGGTATAGCCCGAAGGAGCGGCGTTCTTCGGAGCAAGCAGCTCTACGCTGTCGCCGACATAGGCAATGTCATCGTTGGTCGACACGCCGTTCTCGGAATAGGTCAGCACTGCCGCAGCCTTCTGCTTAAACTCGATCACAACCTCACCGTCCTTTGTTGCGGTGAATGTGAACGTATTGTCATTATTGTAAGTCACTTCGATGCCGTCATCCGCAACGAAGTCACCGGTGACATAGTATCCCTCGTTCGGTACGGCAGTGATGGTATTGCCGCTGACGGTCACGGTGCCACCCTCCGCGGGAGAGGCAGAAGCGGTGACGGTGTGGGTAGACGAAGAAGCATCACCAATTTCGAGAAGCGTCAGCGTCTGTGCAGAACCATATACTTTCCATTTGCTTGAATTGTAAGCCAAATATGTATTGTTGGTTCCTCTGCCAACCGCTTGGACAGTATACCCCGTTTCGGAGGCAGTAAACGTCCAATAGTTTTTATCAGAAGTCGAGCCTTTGATGTTGTAATTGCTCTTTCCCGTTCCGTTCTTGTACAGATAGTACGTGGAAGAACCTTGGGTGTAAGTCAAGTAGTACTGACCGGCAGTCGTACCCGCAACCAATGTCCAAGCAAGGTCTGCCGCATCCGCAGTAGAAACCTTATTGGCAGCATTGAGCGTTACTGCTGTTCCATTGTAAGTGGTGGCGTTCGTAACGTGCGGAAGCGCATAGTAGTTTGTTCCATCATAGTATGCAACAATATACTGCTGCCCGTTCGCAGGCGTTGCCGAAGAAATACCTGCCGCGCTTGCCGTCAATACCGCCGTGGGGAGCATGGCGAGCACCATGCAGACCGTCAGCAGCATTGCCAGAAGCCGTTTTGTGTGTTTCATAAATCGTTTCCTCCTTTTGCTTGGAACGGTGCGCCGACGCAGCGCGGCCCGCTCCGAGAATCCTTATGAATTTCACGCGCGTCAAAGCGAGCCTTCTACGCACGAGCATTACGGCGGCGCGGTGTCCGCCCTCTGCGTATAGACCCAGCTTCCAATTATACATGATAAATTATATCACGTCACGGTCGGCAATTCAAGCATTTTTGTAGCAGATTCAGAAAAAAACTGTGATTTCAAATGAAAATCAGCCTGTTTTTCGGGTGTATTTATATTATGTCTACTACTTTTGCACAGATTATGCCCTCTGGCGCGGCTTCACGGTAATTTCTATGCCGATCGCGGAAGAAAGATTTGCGTTTTGAGCGCAGGCGGCGTATACTGTTTGCATAAGATTCGAGGCTGTCGTGTTCGCGACAGACGCACAGAGCAAAGGCAGGCATACAATATGGAGATCACGATCCTTCGCAGCAGGCGAAAAACGCTCGCGCTGCAAGTCGGGCCGGACGGGCGCATCCTTGCGCGCGCACCCTTACAGATGCCGGAAAGCGATATTATCCGCTTTGCCGAATCCAAGCGCCCATGGCTGGAAAAAACGCAGGCACGGGTCAATGCCGAACGGCAGCAGGCCGAGGCAGCGGGAGTTTTTACACCCGACGAGCTGGACCGTGCGGCGCGGCAGACCGCCCGTCTGCTCGCAGAGCGCCTCGCGTACTATGCGCCGCTGCTCGGTGTCACCTATCGGAAGGTCTCCGTGCGGAAGCAACGCTCCCGCTGGGGAAGCTGCAATACGCGCGGCAATCTGAGCTTCAACTGCCTGCTGGCACTGGCTCCGCGCGAGGTGCTGGATTACGTCGTCGTCCACGAGCTTTGCCACCGAAAGCACATGGACCACTCCCCCGCTTTCTGGCGGGAGGTCAAAAACGCGTTTCCCGATTATGAAGACGCGCGCCGATGGCTGAATACCGACGGCCTCGTGCTGCTCCGTCGGCTTCCGTAGGCGTCCGCACGGTGTATATATTTAGCATGATTTTTCACCTTTTAAAAGCAATGAACAGGCCTGTTTTGTTATTCATCGGGCCGCTGAAAAAAAACTAAAAAAAATGGAATTTTGTGCTTGACAAAGCAGGGGCGCATGTGTATAATAAAACCCGTCGCTGATGCAAGTCAGTTCGGGAGCATAGCTCAGCTGGGAGAGCACATGCCTTACAAGCATGGGGTCACAGGTTCGAGCCCTGTTGTTCCCACCATTTATCTGGCCCGGTGGTGCAGTCGGTTAGCACGCCAGCCTGTCACGCTGGAGGTCGACGGTTCGAGTCCGTTCCGGGTCGCCATATTTCATGTATTTGAGCCGAGATTTTCTCGGCTCGATATGCCTCTGTAGCTCAGTAGGTAGAGCAGCGGACTGAAAATCCGCGTGTCGTTGGTTCAACTCCGACCGGAGGCACCATTTTCTCAAGCTGTTGGTATCTTCTTTCGGATACCATATGCGGGTGTAGCTCATCCGGTAGAGCGCCACCTTGCCAAGGTGGAGGTAGCGAGTTCGAGCCTCGTCACCCGCTCCATGAAAAATAAGGAACGCCGACGCGTTCCTTTTATAATACTCGGTGCCGTGGCCAAGTGGTAAGGCAAGGGTCTGCAAAACCCTGATTCCCCAGTTCAAATCTGGGCGGCACCTCCAGAAAAACCACCCTTTCGGGTGGTTTTTTGCAGCCTGTCAAAGAACCCCTGCTTTCAGCAAATGGAAGCAGGGGATTTTATGCAATTCGGGCGGCAATGAGCGAATAGAAACCGGGAAAAGGAGTTTTTCCAACTCCAATTTGCCAGCTTTTTCAGATTCATGGCAGCAAATTTAAGCCTGACCC
>CAKTVW010000046.1 GCA_934630495.1 uncultured Oscillospiraceae bacterium | reverse complement strand
TGTTTATACTCATGGGATTTACCTCGTTAATCTTTCTTATAAAAATCGGTCTCATAGCCATCGGCACGAAGCTGTAAGCCTTTCGCCCAGGGAGGGGTTCTGCCCATCTGGTCGCATACTGCCTGCAAGGACATACGGCGGTCGGCTTCGATGACCACTTCATCGTGGATGTGCATCACAATGGAACAGCAGCGGAGCGTATTCATGGCATAGCAGAGGATGTCCCTTGCCGTTGCCTGCACAATGTTCTCCACGAACTTGGGACCATAACTATCCAGCCGTTCCCACTTCTTTGTGCCACCGACACCTTCATAAGTGATACAGTCGCCGCCAAATTTGTTTGTGCCGATCTTGGGTTTTACATAGGCAAGCCGTCTGCCGGACGGAAGCGTGATAAAGAGCATCCCGTTCTTGCATGAGAACTCGATGCCGTAGGTCTCGTTGGTGTGCTTGAATCGAACAGCTTCCATAACGGCACGGTCGACCGCCCACCAAAACTGCACAATTTTCGGATTTGCCTGCCGCCATGCGTCCACAAGGGGCGGCAGTTCGTCTTCGGTCAGCCCCATGTCGAGCGCACCCATCGCTTTGAGAGCACCAACGGAGCCGCCATAGCCGAGAGCCAGTTCCGCGATTTTGCCTTTCTGCCGAAGGTGTCCGTTGATGCCGTGCTTTTCCACCGGAACACCAAACATCTGAGACGCAGACGCACAGTAGATGTCCTTGCCATCCGCAAAAACCTTCTGCCGCCATTCTTCTCCGGCAAGCCATGCAATGGCACGGGCTTCAATTGCCGAAAAGTCTGCCACGATGAATTTGCGGTCGCCCTGGGGAACGAATGCGGTGCGGATCAGCTGGGACAGAGTATCCGGCACATCTTCGTAGAGCATTTTCACACCCTCAAAGTCGCCACAGCGGACAAGACCACGGGCTTCTGCCAGATCCTCCAAGTGGTTCTGGGGCAGATTTTGCATCTGAATGATGCGACCTGCCCATCGGCCTGTGCGGTTGGCCCCGTAAAACTGGAACATACCTCTGGCACGGCCATCGGCGCAAACCGCAGTCTTCATTGCTTGGTACTTTTTCACCGAGGACTTGGCAAGCTGCTGCCGGAGAGTCAATACCGTTTGCAACTCCGGCGGCGCGGTTTTCAGCATTTCTGCCACGGCCTTTTTGCCGAGGGTATCGGTTTCCATGCCGTTGTCCGAAAGCCACTGCTTCATCTGCTGCACGGAGTTGGGGTTCTCCAAAGCGGTCAGTTCCTTCATTGCCTGGGTCAACTCGGAGCGGGATCTGCCGTCCATCTGAATGGCCTGCCGCACCAGTTCCATATCTAAGGCAACGCCACGGTCATTGATCTCCTGGTCGATGTGGTATTCATCCCACACGCTGTCCGGCACGGGATATTTAGCAAGCCGAGCCTGAATGGACATCTCGGTCTCTACATCGCGAATGTTGTACTTTTTGAAAGCCAGCCATTTATCCGGGGCATGAGCCGGAAGGTTGCGGGTACGCTGTCCATTGGACTTGGTAGGCGCACAAGGCTGACAGAAATATTTGATGAGGTCTTTGCCTTCTGCCAATTTCTGCTTTTCGAGCCCAAGAACTGAGCCGACACCCTCCAAGGAAAGCGGTAGCCCCATCGTGGCTGCCCAGATCATGGAACAGCGCCAGGATTCCGGATCAAGGTAATCCCCGGTCGGAAGCCCAAGAAAACGGGACAGGCAAATGCGTTCAAAGTTGGCGTTGAATGCCCACTTGGTAACGGAATCGTCCTCAAGCGCAGCAATGACCTCGGCGGGGATATGTTCTCCGCAGGCGAGGTCGACCAGTTGCACGAGACCGCCGTCCACGCTGTAGGAAAATAAAAGTATTTGAAATACGGGAGACTCTACATAGCGATAGACGCCGGTTTTCGCAAGCGGCTGATCGCTGTAGGTCTCAATGTCGATTGAGAGAAATTTCATATTTACCGGTCCTTTCGCTTACCCCAATAGGGCGGCAGATTGCTCCGCCGCCCACGAGGTACTGCGTTTTACTCGTGCAGATTTTTCATGCGGGCTTCGTGGTACTCCACTTCACGAAGGGCACGCTCTTTCTCAAGCTGCTGTTTTTCGGCATCCCATGCATCATTTCTTTTCTTGCGTTCGTGGTCATCAATGGCATCAATGACCGAGCGAACGATCCAAAAGACCGCCAGCAACAGATACAGGCTGAGAAGCAGGATACAAAGAATCGTAGTAAGTTCCATGTTGGGTTACCTCCTTAGGCCAGAAAATCATCATCGTCGTCGGTCGCAAAGTCGGACTCTGCGCTTGCCTTACCGCCGAGGGGTTCTCCGGCACGGATGAGCTGCAGGTTGTTTAGACCGCAGGCGATGCCCTTGTTGCCGTTGCTGTTGAAAGCGTACAGATTGATGCTGGCGCGACCGTACACGCCGGAGTAGACCTCGGAGCGGGTCAGCACGGGATTGCGGTCAGCGTCCACGATGCCGGGTGCGGTAGCGGAGTTGGCGTTTATGAAGTAGGCATTGGTGTATGCGGGGTCATCCGGACGCTCAATGTCGCCGTCGCGGAGCGGAGTCTTGATGGCTGCGAGGGGCGGTACGCTCTTACCGTTGCCCTTCAGCTTGCCCTGACCTTCCTGGTAAGCCGCCTCGATAGCCGCTTTGATCTTTGCGACCGTCTTGGTATCGGACTTGGGGATGATGAGACTGACGCTGTATTTCGGCGTGCCGCCGTTGATGGACTTCGGCTCCCAGACATTGGCGTAAGACCAGCGGGTGTCGGGACCGGTAATAACCTTCATGGGGTTGTTGACTCTGTTTGTGTTGGTAGACATATTAAAATTCCTCCATAAAATCTGATTTTGCAGTGTTCATTGCCGGACGTTTATCGCTCTCCGGCACGAGCGTGGGTTTGCCTTGTGGCTTTTCGATGTAAGGTGCGAGAAGTTCCTCAAAACGGGATTTGCCGAGCAGCTTCTGCATGGCGGTGATACCGAGCACCTTGCGCTCGTAGGGGTCAAAGCCTGCGCTTTCAACGGCGGCGGCGACAACGGCATCGTTGGTGTACTTTCGATTGGAACGGCCTTCGACCAGTTTCCAGCCGGTCCATTCCTTACCGCTGACGGCTTGCTGAAGGGCATATTCCTTCACATCGGAAGCCCAGGCGGTCAGAGCATCGACCTTGCCGAGGATGTCAGCAATCTCCTCATCATCGAGGAGTGCGGGAGACTGGAATTCGTATCGGGCAAGAGCAAGGTTGGCTTCGGCGCGTTCTCTGCACTCGGCTTTCGCCTTGCAGAAACGGCACCATTCGCCGCAGGAGAAATTACCCTGACCCTCGTAGGCAAGCTGTGCTTTCTGCGTCAATTCGGTATCTGCCCATTTGAGCAGATCATCCTTGGACATCTCGTACACGTTGACATTGGACTTTCGGGGTTGGAAGATGGTCATGCGGACGGTGTCGATATCGTAGATGTCATCGAACATCTCCAAAGCACCCAGGGCATACAGCATCATTTGCGGATTCTGCTCTGCGCTGACTTCTACGCCCTTGCCATGCTTGTAATCGCAGATGTTGAGCGTACCGTCGGCAATGAGGATACAGTCGGCAGTTCCGAAACCGTCCTGCACCCAGCGAGAGAAATCCACCCGTTGCTCGATCAGGACTACGGGGTCGACACGGGTTTGCTTTGCCGTTTCCAGGAGTTCTACCACATAGGCGGCATATCCGACGGCACATTCCTCCATCTCCTCGTTGTACCAGGACAAGTTCTCGATGGGATCTTCTGCAGGGATACCCAGCGCCTGCTTGAGCCGGGCTTCTGCTAACGCATGAGCATCAGTACCCTCGGCGGCATAGTCGCTGCCTTTATCCTCGTAGGCTTCGCACAGCCTTGCGGAGGGAGGGCAGTTCAGCCACCTTTCGGATGAGGATGCGGACAGAACCGCGTGTTTAGTTGCCATCACCGAGTACCTCCGCTTCGGCAACGAGTGCCTCATAGTGGATGGGGTCGATGCCGGACAACTTGGCTGCGCCGTACTTCTGGAGCAGAGAGCGAATCTCTGCGGTGAAGCCCATACGGGACTTGTCCGCCAGAACGGCTCTGACCTGTTCCAAAGTCAGCTGGGGTTTAGCAAGGGCGGCAGCGTCAGGGGCTTCGTCAGCCGTGGTGCTAAACATCTCTGCCAGGGTATTTGCCACTTCGTTAATATTGGCTGCGGCGCTGCGCAGGTCCTTGATTGCCATGTCCAGTTCGCTGATTCTGCCCATTGACGTTGCCTCCTTCCTTGATTTGTCTCAGTTTGATAGCGTGGTTGATGCTTTTTGCCAGGTTTGCTGCGACGATGATAAAGTCCATAAGGATATCAACCAGTTCCTCGTCGGGATTCATCGTCATGTTTTCGAACTCGTACATTCTTTGTCACCTCCCGTAATCGGCGGTATCGTTTTGCCTCTTACACTTGCCACCGGACACGGGATCACCGTTTGGTCCCCAAATCAGAGATAATTTTTTAGAGAATTTTTCAAATGGGTCAAAACCTTATCTCTGCGGTACACGAAGGCTTTTCGAGAGATGTTCAGTGATTCCGCCGCAGCACGCTCGGAAAGGTCTGCCATGATGGCTTTGCAAATTGCCAGCTCCTCCGGCGCGAGGGTTGATAGAAGAAGATGCAGCGCATCGTGCAACTCGGCTTCCTCGGCTTTCACATCGACCTCTGCAAACGCATCTGGTATATCGTCAAGCCAAGGTCTTTCATCACCCTCGTCGTTTGTAGTGGTGTAATCCAGGGAGATGGAGTCTCCGGCTCTGCTGAAGGGACAGGTCGTGCAGTCCATATCGCAGTCCAGCCGTTTGGCGGCGGGACACACACAGCGCCCGTGGCGTTGCTGCTTTTTGCGGAAGGTATCAATGTCACGATAGTAGTCGTGGAACTCCTGCTCTGTGCAGGGGATGCGCTCACGGGTGGAACGCAGATAGATGTAGTGCTGATTGTCAGTGCTTTTCATTTAGTTGGCTCCTTTCAGATTCGCTGGAATCCGCAGAAGCCTTTTCATCCGTAGAGACAAAGAAAGACGGCTTGGATATAGTTCACCCATAATGGTTTTGAACTAAATCCAGGCCGTCAAGCAGCTCTGCGGATCTCAGTATGGAATTGTGATTTATGCCGCCTTTTTCCGGCTATCGACCTTAAAATTGTGTGCGGCAACTCTTGTGATGATTGTTACTATATCTTGGCGCTCAACAGTAAAGGTTTCCCCAACTGCGAGAACCGCGCTGGTTTTGTTTCCTTTGTAAAGACATTCAACCAACCCTGTTTCAGGATTTCCCATACAAGCTAAACGCCCAAGACAATCATAGAATGGTATCACCCATCGCATCCTCCTTTCTCAAACAAGTCATAGGCAACACATACTCAAATCAGCTGCTACGCTTAACTGCGTACTTTGCTGGTAAAAAAAGAGACTCTTACTACAATTGCTGCAGCAAGAGTCATAGTAAGCTGCATTCTTCGAGACGAATTTCTACAGATTGCTTTGAAACATCAAAAAAATCCGCAAGGGTACAGATAGCGTTCCTGTTATCCTTACCATATGATACATCAAGATGCTCTGCGGCCTCAACGAACATATCTTTCGGCATAAGAATTCTTGGTGCAATACCGATGGCTTGTGATTCCATAATGTTTTCTTCATCCGTTGACTCTGGTAACTGATCCACCCGACATTTGCAATACTTCGCATATCTCGGAAGAGAGAACTTCTGCATCTTATAATAATATCGATGTTTGTACCAATGAACGCATTCGTGGGCAATCGTATTATTGCGGCAGCCAGTATTTGTCTTTTTAACTGCTTCCGGATCAATCAATACAGTTTTTGCTTTAAACGATGTTGTGTCGTATAGTCCTACACCAGGATCGTATACTTCTACAGCGCCATCCGTAAAAATCGTCATTCCGTAAATGTCAAGTTCCTCCGAAAGACAAACGTACTTGACATCCAGCCCCAGTCCCGTTTTTGCAATTTCCTCAATAGGAACGGGCATTGGATTCTTCAAAGCATCTGGATAGAACTGCTCCAGGAATTCATGGGCAACCTTGTCATATTCGGCCGGAGGAATGTATGGTACGAGCTTACGTCCGTTGTAGTCCATCATTCGCCTCCATTTCTCTTGTCAATGATCTGATTGACTTCCTTCCAAAAATCATCACCAAGTCCTTGACTTTTTGCCCTTCGAAGTGCAACACGTGCATTGGGCAGGGCTTCATCCATGATATACTCAGGTAAGTCAGGAGAAACTTGTTTGCGCTCGCGCCCGGCAAGATCGAGCATTTCTTCGCGCTCTTCTTCGCTTAAATTCAAGACCTTAGCCAAAGCCTCCAGACCATCGATATCTGGTGGATTTCTTCGACCTTTGATAATGTCGGATAGATAGGTTACGGATACCCCCAGCTTCTCGGCAATCGGTCTTAACTTGACATCCTTTTCAAGTCGCTTCTGTGCAATGAAAGCACCAAATTCACCTGCCATTTTAATTTGCTCCTTTCTCTATTACGCTTTTCAGCGTACTTGTATTATAATTGATTCCCCGGGAAATGTCAATAGTTCTGCGTAATTCCCACATCGTTATTTTTCGCTTGATTTCGGGCATTATTTTTGAATTAGGGCATTGCAAAATCAACTGTGGTGTGATATAATGGTTTTGACGGTAAGCAGGAAGGAGAAATTTACCATGCCACAGCACGGAGGTAAAAGGGAAGGTTCGGGTAGGACGCCGCTTCCCGAAAGCGAAAAGAAAATCGCAAAAACCATATATATAACGCCCACTTTGCAAACTGATATTGAACAGTTTGCTGAGGGAAGCAGTTTTTCTGAAAAGTGCATCGATCTCATTAGTGCGCAAATCGCCCGCAGAAAACGGACACAAGACAAAACCGTAAAGTTTATCGACCTTTTCGCAGGTCTCGGTGGAATCCGTCTCGGTTTCGAGAACGCTTTTAGGGAAAAAGGATTTGATCCCGTGTGCGTTTTCAGCAGTGAGATCAAGGATTACGCTATTAAAGCGTATAAGAACTATTTCAACGATGAAGAGGTAGCTGGCGATATTACGAAAATATCAGCAACTGACATCGAGGATTTTGATTTTCTCCTCGGAGGTTTTCCTTGCCAGCCCTTTTCTGCTGCTGGATTAGGTCTTGGGTTTGAAGATACTCGAGGTACTCTCTTTTTTGAAATTGAACGTATTCTTAAAGAGAAGCAGCCTTATGGATTCCTTCTGGAAAATGTTGAAGGTCTTATCAATCACGATGATGGTCGAACCCTTTCCATAATCATTGATCATTTGAAAAAGCTAAACTATTATGTTTCTTACCGTTTGATAGACAGTCAATTCTTCGGCCTTGCGCAATCCAGAAAACGAGTTTATATCGTAGGGACACGGGATGCGCATATATCCCTTGATAACTTCGAAGAGCATACTGCTGTGTTAGGCGATATTATGGAGCATGGTCTGCCTACTGTAGATTCCGAATTTACAAGGAAACTGTTTGCTCATTTCACTCCGAGTCAGGTCGTTGGGAAAGCTATAAAAGACAAACGCGGAGGTACCGACAACATCCACAGTTGGGAAATAGGATTAAAAGGCAATACTACAGAAGAGCAATCAGAGTTTTTAAACCTTCTCTTGCTTGAACGCAGAAAGAGAAAGTGGGCTGCCGAAATCGGAATAGACTGGATGGATGGTATGCCACTCACAGAAAAACAGATTTCCACTTTCTTTCACCACGACAATCTCAAAGGTTTCCTTGATGACCTTGTTGATATGGGATACCTCACATTGGAATATCCACGGAAAAAGAAGGATGGCAGACGTGTTCCTGACGAGACAAAACCGAAAGGCTATAATATAGTTGCCGGAAAGCTATCCTTTGAGTTTACAAAAATACTTGATCCATCGGATCTCGCTCCAACACTTGTAGCAATGGACGTTTCGCATTTAGGTGTTGTTGACGGGAACGGTCTACGAAGGCTTTCAATTCGGGAAGGGCAACGGTTATGTGGTTTCCCAGAAGATTATGATTTATCTTTCTTAAAAGAAAGCGAAGCATTTGATCTTCTCGGAAATACTGTATGCATCCCGGTAATAAAAGCCATTTCAGAACGCTTGGCAGATATGTATGCAAATTAAGTCCTACCAAAGAGACGGTCGCATCTGTTGCGCCCGTCTCTATATTTTTTGCACCCTATATGAAGCTGCATTTACAAGCCACTCATCACCTTCAAAGATAGTTTCGTATGGGTTTCTGATATATGTTGGTTGGTATCCAGGTTCTCCAATCCTTGTATAATCAACCAAACACAAGATATATTTTTCTGCCTTGATTTTTGCAACATCTGACTCGTTTTCTGACCAGTAAAAATGTGGTAAGCCAATATAACACTTCACCTCAATGAACCGGTCATAATGCTCTGTTCCGCCTCTTTCAAAAGAAACTATGTCATATCCTGCCGAAACATCAAAATCAGAAATTCTCTTAATCTTCCGTGCCATTTCAGGAAGCCGTCTTCTTTCAATCCCCAGAACAAACTCTTCTGCTTCAAGTCCGCGCTTGCTTTGTTCCTCTTGTTGCTTTAGCAATTGTTCCAGTGTGAATTTCTTCCTTCGATTGCGTAATTGCTCAGTCCAGTCAGATTCATATTCACCTGCAACACATATTTCTCCGTTTTCTTCTTTGTCAAGCGCACCCGCCATAGTAAGGAAATTTCGAATAGCTGCATAGGCCAATGGAAAAGCAGACCTCTTAATTGTTAGATGTCCTTTTTCAGCATCAAATCCCGTCGCATTCTTGTCAAATATCCCATCTTCAACAAGCCTGTTAATACTCAATGCTGCAAGCTGTTCAATCACATCGGAATTATTTTTTGTAGCAAGACTATTAAGGGCAGATAAAGGGATAACAGTATCTGAGGTTGTATCTACCAACCTTAGATACTCAAAAAAAGCCACTGCACCCGGGCAATTAACTGTAATATTATTCTCCAGCGCACATCTGTTCCTTATCTCGTCCTTGCTGATTTTTTCCTTATCAGCCATAATCGAGACAAGAAACAGAACACCATCAACATTACCGATGGAATTACATCTTTTTAGTTCTGTTAACATATTCCGCAATTAAAGCCTTGATATCATCATCGCCTGTTTCCAGTCCAGCGTTCTCGAACAGGGGGATTGGCATACTTTCGATGATATCTCGAAGCCTTGTCTCCTTCTCGATTAATCTATTATGGATTACCTCATCAATTGACTCTTCCGACAGCAGGTAATAATAGTTCGTAACTGTTCCCGGTTTCAACCCATATCTATGAATGCGGTCTTTTGACTGTATAAAATGCGCCGCATTAAAGCTTCTCTCCATGTAAATTGCATTATGACAAGCTTTATGCAAAGAGATTGATTCAGAAACCGCGAACGGATTCGCAATGATTACTTTGAAAGAAGAATCCGGCTTATGGAACTCAGCTATGATTTTCTCTCTGGTTTCGACTTCATTTTCATCCTCATCACCGGTAGCAACAGGTGTGGCACCGTATAACGTTTTGCACGGAATACCACAAGAATTGAGATATTTTTCAAAATCGAGAATGTTTTTGATATAGATTGCCCATACCACAGCTTTTCCATCTGCAGCAATTATTTTTTCTATAAGTTCACGCGCTTTTATAAATTTTGCCGGCGTCTCCAACTTTGCATACTGTAGGACATCCGCAATCAAGGACGTGTCTTCTGATACCGCCTCCGAATCAAAGCCTTCAAACGAGGCAAAATTATTCAAAGGTACACTTAAAAGGTTGGGATTTGTTGCAGCCTGCATCATTCGGAGCAACCGCGCTTTTACCAAATCCTGTCTAAACCAATTGTCCTTACTTGAAACGATATCGTTCATATACTTTTTTTCAATTACATCGTATATTCTGCGCTGTGTTTCACCCATAGGGACAATTATCGGCTCATGTTCTGTGGCCGGCGGTATTCCCAAATCACTCTTTTTAACACGGATAAAGAAAGGCTCGATTGCCTGCAGCAATACATCAACTCTTGGATCATTTTCTGTCTTGCTCATATCTTTCAGCTGATACACCTCAAAAGGTATAACCTTTTTAGTAGGCCAAATGAATTTATAAAGGTTGTACAGATCCTCGTATCCATTTGGTGCAGGTGTTCCAGTCAATACGACCCTCGAAGAACAATATGCAGCAATTTCCAACACCCCCGCTGCAGTAACACCCCCACTTGTATTCTTGATCTTATGGGCTTCATCCAATACGACCATCACTTTGTTGTTCCTGAGAAAATATATCAGTTCCTCTTTTAGCGATGGCACAGATGCATAAGAAAGTAATGTAATCCTCGCAGGATTCATCGAATATAGGTACTGCTTTTTTTCTTCAATAGGAACTTTCCCGTTCAGTCTTTTGGTAGATGGTTTTTCCCCAAAGCATTCTTCGTATTCAAGCTCCCAAGGGCCGAAGGCACTAAGCGGGGAAATGATCAGCAACCGATCCACATACTTTTTGTCATCCTGCGACAGATTAGAAAGATATGCAAAAGCTCCATAAACAACACTGGTTTTGCCTGCACCAGGAACAGAAAAGTTACAAGCATTCTGTGAAAAAGCAAGATGATAAGCAGATAGTAGCTGAAGTTCGTATAAACTTCTGTTAGACAAATTTGCACTAACAGAATCAACAAACCGTCCAAAGTCCGCTTTGTCACATTGATTATCTCTTATGAGACGAGCCTTCTCCGCAAACTCTCCGAATTTTTCTTCCTCAAGGGCATAGTTTGTAACAGCCTCCGAGACTTTTCCCGAATATACAAGTTCAGCGCCTATATACTCGCAGAGCTTCTTTATCCGGTCAATGCTTTTATTAATCTCATCCTCGGCCTCGACAACAATACTGCTGTCTGTCTTAGCAAATTTTACCGTGTCCTTCAAGTACCGTGCTGCACGTCTATTGCTAAAAATGGAATCTATGTCCCCAGTGATAATCAGAGAGCTGCCGTTTTCATTTGACTCAAGACACAGTTTCTTCATTCACTCAACTTCCTTTATATGCCGAGTATTTCCTTGAATTTTGACACGAACTCATCCAAGGATATCACGCAACCGCGTACATTGCTGTCACTCAAGAAACTCGGCTGGTTCACATCAACAACCTCAAGAGCCTGACACGCTTTCAAAAGCTGCTGCAAAGGCTTTGCAGCATTTGCATGGTTGTTCAAAATATCCATACTCTGGATATAATTATCGTCAAAGGGTTCTTCCACCTTTTGTTTCCACTGCTGGTCTCTTGCCTTTAAGGCACGACCGAGATCCGGCGGATTTTTTGCCATAATATCCTCGACAGACTCTTCCTGAACGGTATCGGTAGTAGCGAAGTGTTGGTCACGGAACTGCTCCCAGACCTCTTGCTTTGAAAAGAAGCTGGCGGCCGGTTTTTTTGCAGACGGCACCGATATAATATCTCTGAAGAGAGTCTGCTCAAAATTGGCTCTTATGTAGTCGAATGCGATCAACTTCAAGTCTGCAACATCTGCCTCGGGATCATACGCCCACATTGAGGCAACGCCCGCCTTGTATTTCTTAAGTGCTGAATCCAGCTTAAGGAACGAATCTTCACTTTTATCCAGCTGTGTGTACATACCTGAATAGCCATACTCGTCAAGATATTCATCCATTAGGCGAAGTGCAGAGAGCATTGTCCGGACTTCGCCCGGTTTGCAATCCATCATCCCTGCAATATCATCATCGGTAAAACCTGCGTCTTTCAAGTCCTTGCACTTCAGATACTTTTCGATAGGATTATAATCGACTTTTGCGTCTTCGCCCATCTGGTAAGTGGTTTCCAGCGCAAGAATCTCCTTCTTGTCTGCACCTTCGGGAAGGATAATGGCTATGAAATACTGGCAGTGTCCTTTTTCGTTAAATGGTATACTTTCATCGGCCATTATGTTGTTCAGCAAACTTGCGCGGCGATTACCATCAATAATCATGCCATCCGCAGTCACAATTCCGTGCCTCTGCTGATGCTCCTTCAGTAATCGCTCCTTCGTTTTCTTATTTGCTTCCGGCTTTGAATCCCACAGGAATTTCTCAATAATACGTTTATCACCCGGATCCTCCGGGTTGAGCTGATGGTTCTGTCGTTCATAAGACTTAACGGCACTTCCGATTCTTCCGTTGTAAGGATTATAAACCAAATACTCGAGAGGAATCTCATAAGCATCCAGAGTAATGATGCTGCCGTGATATGTGATAGGAATACCAGTCCGGCAAGCTTTTTCCGGATGATCGGTAAACTCCTTCAACTTTGCTTTTCTTTCAGTAGCGTTCATATCCTAAACCCTCCGTGTTTATAATTCGTCAATATGTGCATCAATGATATCTTCCAGGAGTCCCATGTTCTGAAAGTTCAAAACGTAATCAGAACACCTATGGATTTCTCTTAGATCAGCCTGTCTGCCAATCCAGCCAGCACCATCCAAGAAGTTTACAAAGATAATGGTGTTTCCCGCTTCACGTTCAGCTTTAATTACAGCTTCTGTTTTCCTTGCTGCCTCTTTCTTGCTCCCCTGGCTACTTGAAGTCGTTACGCTATAAGAAACATCAAGTATAAGTTTCGGCTTGTTAGGGGACTCCAGAACAAAGCTTACTGCCCGATCCAACTTGGGAATGCGGACGTTTTTTTGATATTCAAGTCCATGTTTAGCACATACTCTTTTAAGTTCTTTTTCGATATCTGCAAGAATCGCATCACCAATCATATTGCTGTAGGTGCCCTCTAACCCCCGCTTTACAAGTTGGCGAACGCTACTCTCATCCTGAATTTTTGCAAGTGTACTATCATCCATGGCCATGTTCTCTAAATAGAACGGCGGGATACACGCTTGCATTTTAGGATCGTGCTTTCCGTCCCATATAAGATTCAAAACGCTTTCCATCATTGCAGGACTTTCCATCATCGCTGAACGAATCTTGCTTAATCCCCATTCGGTAGCGAAAACAAAACCACGGTCTTTTCTTATCATTGACACCATACGTTTAAATCTTTCTTCTGATATTTCAGCAACAGATGTAAGTCGATCCAATGAGTCCTTATGGTCAATGATATACTGTTTGAGCGTTTCCTTGCTGGTTATGGTCTTCAATCCAACAAGGATATCCGCTGTCTGGGCATCAATAGTTTTCCTTATAGATTCTTCGCAGCTGTCATTGATATAAAACATCGTGGTCGAATTGAACAACTCGTCATAGGACAGCTTTTTTGCTTTAGTATCAGCCATGCATGAACCCCCAATCGTTATGATGTACATATCATATCACACCTCTGCGAAAAAGGCAATAGAGAAACTACACTTTTTTGCGGAATTTTTAGAGAGCCGCATTTTTGTAGTTTTCAATGTGAGCGGCTTCATGTTTTTCGCGCATAAGCGTACATGCTAACATTCTGCATAAAAAACTCTCGACGAAAATCGGAAACAAAATATCGCCGAGAATCAGAACCCACCATCTGGTAAATTAACACCGCCTGCATTCACTATCATTTTGTCAAATGCCGCTTCTCCGATAACTCGGATGCAAAATCCGTACACCGCAAGGCTTACACCCCACGGTGACACCAAACTTTGGCGCGGCAAAAATCTTTAACTGAATAAAGCGAACAAGGGCTTTCGAAGTCAGCATTTGACCTCGAAAGCCCTTGTTTTATGCCTTTATCAGCAGGAACATTGACTCTCCCTGGGGAAGAGGAAAAGCGTAGCAAATAAATGTCAAGGAACAATTTGATTTTTCTCTGCAACCTTTTGATAAATCTATCTACTTTTTGATTTTTCCCATAAGGGGGTGCAAAGCAAAAATCAGCAGCGCACCTTCGGTAAAATAGGAAAAACCGAGCATTGAGGACTTTTGCACCCCCATACTCGGAATACTGCTTGATATAAGGACTTCTTCGACAGAAAAATAAAAAAGTGCGGTAGCCCATTGTATCATGGACTACCGCACTTCGTGGTCGGAGTGGCGGGACTTGAACCCGCGGCCTCTTGGTCCCGAACCAAGCGCGATACCAAACTTCGCCACACCCCGAAAGCATGACTATTATAGTCCTTTGATACCTGTTTGTCAAGCAAAAAGTGAACAATATACGGAAATATTCTGTGGGCTTATGCAAAAGCGAATGAGGGCGTTCATCTCCCGGCGCGGCGGCTGCTTATGCCGAGGCACAGAAAAAGGAAGCGCTTTGTTTCATACTAGGGAATCTCTGAATAAATCGCCTGCGGCCGTCGTCGGATCTTTTTCGTCGGCTTTTCGGTTTGAAAAACTTGAAATATTGCGCAGCCGTTGGCGACAACGGAGCCTTACGGATGCGGCATGCCCCTTGCGGGTACACAAAGTATTCCTGCGCTTTTCAAATCTCAACCCG
>CAKTVW010000045.1 GCA_934630495.1 uncultured Oscillospiraceae bacterium | reverse complement strand
TGAATTAAAACGCAGGGGCTGAAAATCCATAAAAAAGTGAACCGATTTTGACGATTACGGACTTTTTTGACAGTCTGCGAAGTGCACCCGCGAGGGTGCGCTTCTTTGTTTACCTTGACTTTTTTCGGCGGAACTGTTATTCTTAAAATAGAATCATGCCGAGCAGGGAAGTGACACCGTATGCTGTGCCAAACGCTGAATATCAGACCGGGAGTGACCGCTGTGATCGGTTCCGGCGGAAAGACTGCGACGCTTCGTGTGCTTGCGGAGGAGCTGTCGACGGAGCACAGCGTTCTTCTGTGTACCACGACGAAGATATACCCGCCGAAGGATATGTTAACATTGCTCGACCCGACCGAGGCCGAGGTTGCGCGGGCGCTGGAAACGAACCGTCTCGTCTGCATCGGCGTGCCCGCGCCGAATGGAAAGCTCGGCGTTTGCCGCGTCCCGTTTTCGCGCCTTGAAGCGCTTGCCGAATATGTGCTCACGGAGGCGGACGGCTCGAAGCAGCTTCCGCTGAAAGCGCACGAACCGCACGAGCCGGTGATCCCGCCCGAGAGCCGCCGCGTGATACAACTTGTCGGGCTTTCCGGGGTCGGCAGAACGATCCGAGAAGCCGCGCACAGGCCGGAGCGCTATGCGGCCCTTGCGGGGACGGGTATTGACGCCGTCGTCACGCCGCAAATCGCGGCAAGAGTGATCTCGCGGGAAAACTTGGCCGACAGCGTTATAGTGAATCAGGCGGAAAACCGCACGGACGAAGCGCTGGAATTGATCTCCGCGCTGGAGGTACCGGCATGGTATGGCTCGGTGCGGTGTGGAATGTTATATAAAGGAGAAAAATGAAATGCTTGTTGTGATAAAGGGCGCGGGTGACATTGCCACGGGGATCGCCCTTCGCCTGTTTCGCGCGAAGCTGCATGTCGTTATGACCGATCTGCCGCGCCCGACCTCTATCCGCCGTACCGTCTGCTTCTCCGAGGCGATCATCCACGGCACTTACCGCGTCGAGGATGTGACCGCCGTGCGCATCGACGATCCGCGCGAAGCGGAGAACGTTCTTGCGCAGGGAAGAATCCCCGTGCTGGCCGACCCCGAGGCAAGGTGCGTTCAGATGCTTCGGCCTGACGTTGTGGTGGATGCGATCCTTGCAAAGCACAATTTGAACACGCGCATCACGGATGCCAAAGTGGTGATCGGCGTCGGGCCGGGCTTCACGGTCGGAAAGGACTGCCATGCTGTCGTGGAGACACAGCGCGGTCATTATCTCGGCCGCGTGCTTCTGCAGGGGAGCGCCGCTGAGAATACCGGGCTCCCGGGCAATATCGGCGGCTATACGGTCGAGCGTATCATCCGCGCACCGAAGGAGGGCGTTTTCCGCCCGGTCAGACAGATCGGCGACACCGTCGCGGCGGATGAAACGGTCGCATATGTCGACGAGGTGCCTGTCAAGTGCCTGATCGCGGGCGTACTGCGCGGAATACTGCCCGAGGGGACGCCCGTCTTTCAGGGAATGAAAAGCGGCGACGTCGACCCGCGCTGTAAGATCGATCATTGCTACTGCGCCTCGGATAAGGCGCTGAGTGTCGGCGGCGGCGTGCTGGAAGCATGTCTGCGGCTGTCTTAGAGAAAACGAGAGGAAAGAGAAGCATGGAACAGGAAATCAAACTGACAAAGCTCGCAAAATGCGCCGGGTGCGGAGCCAAGGTCGGCGCCGGTGTGCTTGCAAAGCTGCTTGACGGCATCAAGGTCCATCGGGACGAGAATTTGCTGGTAGGCTTCGATAAGAGCGACGACGCCTCGGTCTATAAGCTCACGGATGAGCTGGCGATTGTTCAGACGGTCGACTTTTTCCCGCCAATCGCGGACGACCCGTATACCTTCGGTCAGATCGCTGCGACCAACGCGCTTTCCGACGTTTATGCGATGGGCGGCGAGCCGAAGCTAGCGCTGAATATTATGTGTGTGCCCAAGGACATGCCGAAGGAAGCGGTCCATCAGATGCTTCGCGGCGGCTATGACAAGGTATATGAGGCGGGTGCTCTCATCACCGGCGGACACAGTATTCTCGATGACGAGCCGAAATACGGCCTTTGCGTTACGGGCTTTGTCCATCCGGACCGCGTTCTGACGAACAGCGGCGCGAAGGTCGGCGACGTCCTGCTCTTTACCAAGCCGATCGGGATCGGTATCCTGACGACCGCCGCGAAGGCCGATATGGCCAGCGAGGAGGGAAAGGCACTTGCGCTTCGCATGATGACGACGCTGAACAAGTCGGCGCGTGACGCCATGGTCAAATACCGTGTCCACGCCTGCACGGATGTGACGGGCTTCGGAATGCTCGGGCATCTTTGCGAAATGGCGCAAGGCTCGGACGTGACGGCGGAGCTGAACGTCGATGCCGTCGAGCTGATCCCCGAGGCACTGGAGCTGGCGCGGATGGGCATTCTGCCGGAGGGCATGTACCGCAATCGCGAGTTTGCGCAGTCGATGGTGGACGCGGGGGAGACGGAGCTTGCCAAGCAGGATATGCTCTACGACCCGCAGACGGCCGGGGGACTGCTGATCGCGGTCGACCCCGCCGATGCCGACGCGCTGTTCGAGGAATTAAAGACCTGTGTGCCCAGCGCACAGCGGATCGGGATTGTTCTGCCTTACGACGGCAAATCGCGCATCCTTTTGCGGTAAAGAAATCGAAAAGCAGGCACATTGTGCCTGCTCCAGACTGTCAAAAAAGTCAAGTTTGTCATTGCGAGGCTTGCTCTGCAAGCCGTGGCAATCTCGCAGAACGATTCTGAATTTTCAGTAAACTCCGGCGAATCCGAAACATTCTACATGAGATTCTTACGTCGTTGTACCACTTTCCGCTCTTTGGAATGACATAACCGAAGGTCCTTTGACACGCTGAAGCAGGCGCATTGCGCCTGATTTTCTGCAATTCAATAAGCAAATCATAAAAATCAGAAAAAATTTATTGACAAACGATAAAAACGGTGCTAAACTTGCCGTACAGATGCAATGTGTTTTGAGGTGATCCGATGAAAAAAAGCTCGATTTATTGCTGCGGCGGCTTTTCCCTTCTGCTGTTGGCCGCGCTGGTCGTTCTGCTGATTTTTGCGCCGCAGCTTGCACGGCTCTATTCAAGCTTCCGCGGACTGAACGACGGGGTTTGCGAGGCGATGCTTGCGGCATTCTATATTTGCTCCGTCCCGGCGGCGGCCGCGCTGCTGTGCCTGCTGATGCTCTTGCGAAATATCAGCGCGGGACAGCCGTTTTCCAAGCAAAACAGTACGCTGATGGCGGCGGTATCGTGGTGCTGTGTCGCGGTGGCGGCGGTCACGGCGGCTGCCGGCTTCTGGTATATGCCGATGCTGTTTGTCACCGCCGCAATGCTGTTCATCTTCCTGATCGTCCGCGTGGTGCGCGGCTGCTTTCTTGCGGCGGCCGTGCTCAAGGAAGAAAACAGCCTGACCATTTGAGGTGATAACGATGGCGATCGTTGTAAATCTGGACGTAATGATGGCAAAACGGAAGATCTCTTCGGGAGAGCTTGCCGACCGGATCGGGATCACGCCCGCAAATCTTTCAATTTTGAAGACCGGCAAGGCAAAGGCAATTCGTTTCAGCACGCTGGAGAGCATTTGCTCCGTGCTTGACTGCCAGCCCGGAGACATTCTTGAATTTCGTAAGGAGGAAACGTAATGGAAACGAATCAGACGGGTTATTCTGCTCCGCTGAATCCGTATCGACCCGCAGGCAGGGGAGATATGGTTTGTGCCGCAATCATGGCGGTGCTCTGCGTTCTGTGTGTGGATTTCTATTTGTGGGGAAGTGCGGGAATTGCCTCGGCGGTCTGTTCGGCCGCGCTTTTCCTCACCGGTGCGGTCTATCTATTCCGCAGACGCAGGACCTTTACGGTTTACGGCCTTTTCTGCGGACTGTGCTATCTTGCGGGCGCGGTGAGCCTTGCCTTTACCGACGACGGATTCACAAAGCTCTGCACGGTTTGCGCCATGATCCTCTTTTCGGCGCTTGCGCTGATGGAGTTCATGTCTCTGCGCAGATGGAAGGACGGCAGCTTCCGCTCGATCTCGGACGTGTGCTATACCGTTTTCTGCCTGACCTTCGGAAAGGTCGGCGTCGCCTGCTACGCGCTCTTTCATAAGACGGACGCGGAGGGGAGGCCCCGCCGCAGACGCTCCGGCAGCGTCCTGATCGGCCTTGTGCTGGCGCTTCCGGTGCTGGCGATCATCATTCCGCTCCTTTCCTCTTCGGATGCCGCGTTTGAGAATCTGCTGAAGCAGCTTGCTTTCAGGAATCTCGGAGAGGCGATCGTATCGGTCCTGCTGGGGATCACCGTGTTCTTCATGCTGTTCGGACGCCTGTTTGCCTTGAAAAGTACGCGGGAGAGGGGAACAGCCGTATCGAGCGGACGCGGCATCGAGCCGACGATCCCGACCGTGTTCCTCATGGCTGTCAGCGTCGTCTATCTGCTCTATCTCGTTTCCCAGCTGGCGTATTTCTTCAACGCGTTCTCCGGGCTTCTGCCGGAGGGCTACAGCACGGCGGAGTACGCGCGACGCGGCTTCTTTGAAATGTCGGTGCTCTGCGCGGTCAATCTGCTCCTGCTCTTCCTTTCCAATCTGCTCTGCCGAAAGAGCGACGGTAGGACGCCCATGCTGCTCAGGCTGCTGTCGCTGTTCCTGTGCGTCGTTTCGCTCGTCCTTGCCGCGACGGTGCTTTCCAAGCTGTGCCTGTATATCCGCAGCTTCGGCATGACACGGATGCGTATTTTGACCTCTGTGTTTACGGTGTTCCTCGGCTGTGTGTTTATTGCGGTCGCGTTCCGGCTTTTCTTCCGCAGAACGCCGTATATGAAGATCGCGCTGGCCATCGGCGCGCTCCTGCTGTTGGCACTGGCCTTTGTCAATGTTGACCGCGTCGTTGCGGGCTATAACGTTGAGGCCTATCGCGCCGGTGTGCTGGAGGATATCGATATGGACACCATCGAGCTTTTGAACTCAGACGCGGTCGTTCCGTACCTTTTGGAGCTGACGGACGATGCGGACCGTGCGACGGCGGACCGCGCCTGCGAGATCCTCTCGGAGCATGTCGAGAAGCATTATAAGATCGTCGGCACGATGACGGACGGCTTCCGGATCGTTGAAGATTTGGGAGATTGGCGCGCATGGAATCTGACTGCCGCGCGTGCGCGTACGCTGCTGCGCGAAAATCTAAACAAATACTACCGTCCGGAGAATCTGCGCTGACACGAACGGCCTGCTGTTAACGGAACCGTGCCGGGGAAAACGGGAGTGAGAGCTGCATAGCCGAGCAGAGGAGGGAAGACCTTCCTGCGCCGGCATGCTGCTTTCGCTATCCCGAAAGAGGCAGCTTTACCCCACACGCTGCTTTCCCGGCTGTGCGCAGAATAGGGCAAAGAATAATCCACCGTAATCTATCGGGATTGCGGTGGATTTTTTGTGAAATGTAAAAAATGAGGCACAATTCTTATACTTTTTCCTTGCCTCCTTTTCCGCCGTGTACCACTTGGTGTACTTCACAACGCTCTTTTTGTTTTCGGCCTTGCCCTTGTCCGTGTTCAGATCGGTCCTTGCGAAATACCACTTGATATGGTACAGAGAGCGGCGCATCATCTCCTGCACGGTCTTCGGCGGAATTTTCTTCCCGCTTGCCACATACGGCGCGACAAAGGCGAGCGCAAACAGCTCGTTGTAAGCCATGGGGTTATCACTGTCGATATCATCCGCCTGCTCTACCGGCTCCCGATAGACCCGTTTGCTCTTTTTCATGATCTCGGCGGCATACGATCTGCCGTATTTTTCCGCCAAAACCTTTTTCATCGGGCTTTTGAACATCCAAAAATAGAAACCGTTATATTTCATTTCACATACCTCTATGTGACTTGTCAAGAGACTCGAAAAATGCGGACCACCCGCCATAATGATAGACCGTCAGCGCATCCATATACTTTTCGGCAGTTTTGCGGTCGGCGCATTCCGCCACGATCCGGCGGTAGCTGTCAAACTGCACGGAGATCAGAAGACCCGGCAGTTTTTCGTCCATAGCGGCATAGCCCGCATGGCGAAAGAATAAGATGCTTTCTTCGTTTTTACGCTGCACGACCCCGTCAAAGAAATGCTCCAGACTGCTTCCCGCACTGCGGCACAGAAGCAGTACAGCCTCCTCGTAATGGCTGAAGATCAGATGGAGGATTGCCGCAGATTCATGCTGCATCGAGGCGTTAAGGCCCGGCAGAAGCGCCGCTTCCGCGTCCGAATAATAGTCTGCTTTTGTGTCTTGAAACAGGGCTTCGATATTGTTCAGGAACGGCTTCAGCAAGCAGACAAACAGATCGTCCTTCGATTTGTATCGGGTTTGGATCGCACCGACGGTAACGCCCGCTTTCACGGCAATTTTCCGAAGCGATGCCCCGGTATAGCCCTTCTCCGAAAATTCACACCGTGCTGCCGCCGTGATTTTGTCGTCTAAGGAATGGTCCCTGCGTGCCATTCGACCACCTCACTCTCTGTAATTACACTGTAATTGATTACAGTGTAATTATAACAAAACGACCCTCATTTGACAATCGGACAGAGGAGGGAAACTTCATTTATTTTGCCGCAATTTTGATGCATCCCGGCCAAAGCACACCGATTGCGCAAAAGCAGCCTCCGGGCATAAAAAATCCACTGTAATTCCATCGGAACTACAGTGGATTGGTCCGAGTGACTGGATTCGAACCAGCGGCCTCTTGAACCCCATTCAAGCGCGATACCAAACTTCGCCACACCCGGATTTCTTTAGCTCCAATATGATAGCACATCTTCTTCTGTTTTGCAAGAAGTTTTTTCGTTTTTTCTGCCTTTTTTCACGGGTGGCCGTTGGCAAGCATCATTTCGGAGACGATTGGCCGCCGACCCTGTACCGTTTGCGGAAGGGACGGCGGCTTCGATCTATGTCTGACAACAACGCATTTTCCGTGCATCCAGCGCATTGTCAGAAAAAAGCCTTTTACCAGTGGCTGTCGGGAATGCCCCACCAAACGCCAAAGCGCGTCTAGCGGCGGCTTTTTTCCGCGTTGCTCTCCGCAATCCTTTCCGTAAACGAGAGCCGTGTCGTTCTCGGGCGAAGCTGCTCGGTGAATCGGGCGGAATACGCGATATAAATGCAGTACACATAGGGCATTCCCAAGTTCGTTTCCAGCAGCGAGTTCACGACCAACGTGTGAAGCTTTGCGCCGAGAGTCGCAAAGCCTGCGCTGCGGATCCCGCCGAGCAGCAGTCCCGATTCCCATCCGAGCTGGATCAAAATTCCGATCAGCAGAAGCCGCATGATCGGAATTTGACAGGCGCGATTCCTGCGATACAGATTAAAGACGATCACACCCAGATAGCCGACAAACAGGATTGCTGCCATATAGCCGTGGTATGCGCCCGTGGTGCGCTGGATCACGATCGGCACGGCGTTCGGCGCGAAGGTCTGCGTCAAAAGCGGACAGCAGAACCACCAGCCGAGGATCAGAAGCGACCATTCCCGCAAATGCTCGTCCTTCGATAAGGCGAGCCAGATCCATGCAAAATTGGTAAAACCGTAGCTGAGCGACATCCAGAGGAGAACGAGGAACAGGCTGTGCCCGTCCGAAATGCTGCGCGAATGGCACAGCAAGTGAAAAATACCGTAGTCGACCAGCATGTACACGACGCCCATCAGCAGTCCGACGAGCACCGTCATATACTTTTTCTTAATGAGAAGCAGCACCAAAAAGACTACCAAAAAGGCAATATCCAGCCAAATATACAGCGGCGCAAACTGCCTTCGCGCAATAATTTCTTCCATATCCGTCCGCTCCTTCGCGCTCCGCTCAGCGGCCGCCGACGAGGAACGAATACAGGAGCATTTGCAGCTCCTGCGGCGTCATATCGAGCAAGGAGATCGCATCCGCCGTGTCAAGGCGCTGCATCCTGCACGGCGCGACGCTGATCTCCAGATCGGCATCGTCCGCAGAGGCGCTGACCCATACCTTTTTCCCCTCCAAGCCGAAACGGACTTCCTGCGTTTCACTGCCTTCGGGACGATAAGCCCTGAAGCAGCCTTCGGAATCAAACAGCTCGACACAAAGATCGTCTGCCCCGTCTCCGACGGTGAGTAGCGCACCGGCTGCCGTTTTTTCAGCACGGAGCGTAACGTTTTCCTCGTCGGTAACGAGGTCGAACGTCATGCTGTCTTCCTCTTTGCTGTGGCGGCGCTCGACGGTTATGCTTACGCAGACATCGTCAAAATCTTCTCCCTCTGCGAAAAACTCAATGTAGGAGATCAGCCCGCCGCGGATGCCGACAGTCAGCTCGATGTCCATTTCGGAAAGAAAGTCGGGAATCTCTGCGATTCTGCCGCCAAACTGCTCGCCGACGTCCTGCGCTTCGGCGACAGCCGCCTCGTAGTAACCCTCGCCGAAGCGAAGATCGGTCGAAAATTCGAGATAAGCGGCGAATACTTCTCCGAGGACGTGTCGGTCGGCGGTAATGCGATACAGCACCTCTCCGTCGCTCTCTTTTCCGATTTTTTCGATCGTGAGCGCCTTCATGAGCGCACGGTATTCCTCCGGGTACTCCTTGAAATAGACCGTCAGGCTTCTGTCGGCAAACAGGTCGATATCGAGATATGCAAGGGCACCGATGTCGTCCTCGTCTCCGAGAAGCTGTGCCAGCGGAGAATCCAGCAGCTTTTGACCGAGACGGTCAAGCTCAAGGCTGTAAACATCGCTTCCGAGAAGCTGCCTGCTGCCGATATATGCGGTATCGTTGTCAATATAAGCTTGCAGATTGACATTCTGACCGTTGGTGTTCATATTCAGAGACGCCGCGATCTCTTTTGCGTTCCAATCTTCGTCAATGCCGACCGAGACCGCCGCTCCGTCATTGTCGCTGTAATCGAAACGCGCGGAAATTTTCTCGCTCCGAACGGTTTCGTCAAGCGCCGTACAGGTCTGCCGAAAACGGTCGCAGTCCTCGAAAAGCCCGCCGAACTCACGGACAGTATTTTTCGCCGCGCGGGTCAGGCGGTTCGCCGGTGAATTGTATACGGTAAAGAACGCGAAAAGCCCGACAGCCAGCGCAAGGACCGCCGCTGCCGCGATGCAGATCACGGCGATCTTCTTTCCTTTTTTCTTAGGCTGCGCGGGTAAGGTAGCGGCTTCTCCACCGACTACTGCGCCTGCGGCCGGGTCATACTGCATCGTATCGGCGGAAGTTCCGTCGGAAGCGGCGCTTTCTTCGTCACAGCGGACGGTCATGTCATCCGAAGTTGGGACGGCTTCCTCGCGTTTGCCCTCCGAAGCCTCGGCGCTTTCTACTACAGCGGGAGACATCTCGGCGGGTGTCGACTGTTCGGTCGGTGCCGCCTGCGGTTCGGCGGCAGGCGATACCTGCGCGTCGGTCAGGGGGCTTTCTGTACGAGGCTTTTCCTGCTCCGAAGCAGTGCTTACCTCAGTGCCGCAGGCAATGTAGAATCTAGCGTTGTCGGGCAGCTTTTTTCCGCAATTTCTACAGTACATTTTCATTCTCCTTTCTCATCTCCGTATCGTCTGCAATTCCCGCGCGGCAGCAAAAGCCGATCCGAGCGGGATAAATACAGTTACAGTATACCAGATCGTGCATGATTGTCAAGCTGCAGCCGGCCGAATCTTTTCGGACTTGCATTCAAACAGGAAAAACGGTATACTTTTATACTAGAATCTGTTAAAAAGCTTGAAAAGCTTTTTATAGCGCCAAGGGCGCGTCAGATTCTGTATGAGACGGCGCAGCGTGCTTTCGCACGATGCGAGTGTGCGTAGCACACGGGATTCTTGATTAAATCTTTTAATCAAGAATCAGTATTAGAAAAAGGAGGCGGAACGATGTCGATCGCACGGTATTATTTTAATGATCCCGATGCGCCGAAGCCGAACAGCCCGACACATCTCGGCGCGAACGTCTATTTGGAATACGACGGAAAGCTATTGCTCGAAAAGCGGTATGACTGCGGTCAATGGGGCCTGATTGGCGGTCGTTTGCGAAGCGGCGAACGCTATACGCAGGGGATCGCCCGCGAGGTCCGGGAGGAAACGGGGATCTTTCTGCCCGAAAAGGCGTTTGTCCAACTGCGTGTTTGTGATGATGACCGCATCGCGGCATATCGCGACGGAACGGTATGGCGCATGGTGATCGTACTGTTCCGCGCCGTTCTGGACGCGCCTGTTTCTCTGAAAATAAGCGCGGAATCGGGCGAACTGCGCTTTTTTACCTGCGAAGAGCTGCAAACGCTCGAGATCGTAGAAACGCATCGCGATCTGGTGCTGGCATGGGCCAGCGAGGCTTCCGCCTGAGAAACGTGTTTTTTGCATTTTTCAGCGGTCCTTGCAGAGCGCCGACATGCTATAAAAACACCGACTGAGGCGCTTGCGCGAGGAAATAGGCGAGATTCGACGACTTTCTGCTGCTTCCGAAAAAAGAATGCCAAAAAAGAACAGAAAGCACTTGACAAATTGCCGAAAATCGAGTATGATATTCAAGCTGATTTTGGAATCAGCGTATGGAGAGGTGGCTGAGCTGGCCGAAGGCGCACGACTGGAAATCGTGTAGGCGTTAAAAGCGTCTCGCGGGTTCGAATCCCGCCCTCTCCGCCAGAAAGTGCGGTAGTCCATGATACAATGGGCTACCGTACTTTTTTATTTTCCTGTCGAAGAAGTCCTTATAGCAAGCAGTTTTCCGAGTATGGGGGTGCAAAACCTCTCAATGCTCGGGTTTTTCCTATTTTACCGAAGGTGCGCTGCTGATTTTTGCTTTGCACCCCCTAATGAGAAAAATCAAAAAGTAGGGAGAAATATCAAAAGGTTGTCGAGAAAAATTAAATTGTTCCTTGACATTTATTTGCTACGCTTTTCCTCTTCCCTAGGGAAAGTCAATGTTCCTGCTGATAAAAGCATATAACAAGGGCTTTCGAGGTCAGATACTGACTTTGGAAGCCCTTGTTCGCTTTATTCAGTTACAGATTTCTGCCGTTCCAATGTCCGGCGGCAACATGGGGTGTAAGACTTGCGGTGTACGGATTTCGGAATAATTAAAAGGTATGGCATAATTAAAAGGTTTAGCGCCTTTTTTCGTTTATTCCTTATTGTCGGTGCCCTCTACATAATCGGCCAGGCAAGCCTCCAGAAGCATTCTTGTGACGTCTGTGTAAGCAAGGATTTTTCCTTGGGCATACATATCATCGTCTTTTGCGTCCTTCAGCTTCGTCATTTCGGTATCGATTTGAGCCTTGATAAACTTAATAACATCAATTTTTTCCATTGCAATTATTCCTCCGGCGGGTCAAAATCTTCATCCGTGCATTTGCGGATAATATGCTTAGTGCGGTCAAGCGGCAGAGGCACGTCCTCCTCTGCGAAATACTCCACCTTCACTACCGCTGCTGCGGAGTGGTGGTTATCCTTGCCCACGGGTACAATCACATAATCGCCAACGGAAATATCGTCCTCATCGGCAATGTAATAATAACTTTTGTAGCCTTCGTCAAATTCCACGCTACAGTAGATATAATCGGTTCTGCGGCGCTTGACCTTCTCATAGACCGCAGGATTGAGTATTTCCCCCATTCCGTAGAAACGCATAAACTGCCATACGGATTCAGCAAAATCGCTCCAGAGCTCCGGAAGAGCCTTCTTGTCATATGTTCCTTGGATGACACGCTGCGGTCCTTTCTTGAAGTCCACTGTGATCGTGTAATCTATGGTTTCAAGCGGATTGTCTACCGCATCATCCGGGTTGCCCTCAATCTCGCCAAACAGGTCATCGGCATCAATATCATTGAGCAGGCCTTCAACGCCACCCTGGACATAGTATTTTCTGGACACAGCACAACCGCTGCCGATGTTCTGAATATGCTCCAAGGTCTCACTTTTACGGTCAAGCACCAATCTCTCGGTGTAGTCCCAAGTCACATATTCAACGGTTTCGGAGATCGGCTGCTTCGGCTTCATTTTGGTAATGCGGTGATAATCGATGGTGACGCGGTCAACTCTGTCTGGCTTGTTATTGCCGTCAAACACATAAAGGTCATCCATTTCGACTGCTTCTCGCACCATATCCGACAGGTCAACGCCATCCACTTCAAAATCAGCAATCAACGAGCCACGGTACTTATAAATATCTCCCTCGGTGTTGGTGATCTCCATCTCCCATTCACCGATATCGGTAGCAAAAACCTCAATGTACTCAGTGCTGAAATATCGTGCTATGCTGTTCAGCACTTTTGTGGCGCTTTCCTTTTCAATTTTATAAATTTTGCTCCTGGACTTTTCATGTCCATCAAAGCCAGAGCCAAAGTTGTATGCTGAGAACCATATGCGCCCATCGGCGTTGATGGTGATATGCTGTTCAACCTCGTCATCTGGTTCAGGCGGTGGGCCATAGCAGATATTATTGGAAACGATGCGCACCTTTTGCGGAGTGCCTTTAAACCGCTTCATGTGACATTCTGCTAATTCGCCCAGGCGGGATAGAGCCATCGTAAACCACGCACGGTTCTTCAGCTCCAAAATTTCCTCACCAGAATATGCCCAATGATTGAAATACCGCCATCGGGAGTAAATAGCCGATCCGAGCAAAGGAATATCAGTTATCTCCCCGATGATGCGTTCCAGTGCCTCAAAATCGTTTGCAGCTTTGCCGTACTTCTCAGAAAAGGCATGACCGCAGTCCATTACGAACCCAAGTGCCTCACAGTCATCAGCCATATAATGGTCTACCAGTTCAATGTAGGTGGTTTTCTTATTTCTGAATTTGTCATACCACTTGACTGCAAATTCGTGGATTTGCTTCATGTCCGCCACTGCAGTACACCTCCCATCATTTTATAAAGTTGACCGTTCTTTTTTAACAGAATGCGCTCATAAACTCTTGTTCCGAAACTTTCATCATTGAGACAAATCCAGCATAATCAGTAGCGTCCATGGGTATTTTCAATCCGTGCTTGGTTATGCTGATATCTTCCCGTGGGATAACATTCGCCTCATAGGTAGAGCCGCGATTCATTCGCAATCTCAGACCCTCGGAGTTTTCTGCTTCGGGATAGAGATAATAACCCGTTTGAGCATCGAAGCGGAACATATAGGCAAGTACCTGCAGATAGTCCCGGTTGCCGATATTATCGATTGGTTTATATTTTGCATCAGCAATCACTCGCTTTTCGCTGTTACGGCTGATGAAATCAGGGTAAATAAGACCCACATTTCCTTCGAAGAGTCTCTGTGCGCCTTTTCCGCCTTTATTCATTGGGTGGTAGAACACGTCATCAATGAGAGAATTGATGTACTCCTCCCAAAGCCATGCACCGTCAAACAGGATGCCGTATATTTGTCTTGTTCCTGTACCGATTTGGTGCTTTTGGTGCCGCAGAATAAGCAGGCACAGTCTCTGCAATGCATGGTACTCTCGGTAATACGCATGGCGGACGGTATTCTTTTTGTTCTGTTCAATGATTTTCTGCCTGTTATACGGCTCATATCCCGGAGTCGCATCTATAACGAGTTTTACCTCGTCTTTCACTTTGATAAGAAGTTTATTTCCGTAAGGCTTTCTTTTGATAAACTCTATGGTATGCCGCACCAGCTCCATCAGACTATTATCGTAGGAAAACTCTCTCTGGCTGTATGCAACATTTCCTACAAATGGGGTATTCTCCTCGATATGTCTTGCGACATCAATCGTGCCTTTTACATTTCCATCATTGTACCTACGGCGGATATATTTTTTGAACAACCCCTTCCGCATAGCTGCCTTGAGGTAATACGGAAACAGAAACAGCAGAAAATTGAACAGCCGATTGTCTTGATTGGCATCGGAGTTCAAATCTACGATGTTTGGAAAGTCCAGGACTTTATCTAAAAGATACTGGAAAAAGTAATCCTCACCCTCTCCGCAAAAACGGGACGCGATCACAAGCCGCTCATCACCATAGCCGAGAAAACCCATCACATTGCCAGAACGAAAGGTGTCATTGATGCTTTGGAGGATCATCTGATCTTGGGTAATATCCTCTGCATCTTTTACGGTTTCTGGAAATACGAATACACCTTCACGCTCAAGCTGTTCCAACGTTTTATCTGCAATTTTACCTGCCAGCTTCGCTACTTGAGAAAAGGCATCTTTTTTCTGTTGGGAGTTATCCTTGATCCTGAGTAGCTTCATGTACATCACCTCTGGACTGTCGCTGATAGCCATATGCCTTTGCAAACCGTTTCATAATCCCTTCCTCATCGTACATACCCTGAATGTATTCCTGGAGGAGCGGTTGCAGATAATCCGTCCAAAGCTGGTCAAAGTCCAGTGTTTTCAGCTTCAGGAAGTAAGAAGCACCGATTTGATAATTCTCATTCAAATCCTCAACGGCAGCAATTTCCTTGTTAAGGGCAGCCATTCTTCTGATTGCTTCAGCCTCCAACTCCTCGTTTTCCAGCAAGGCCAGCATCTCAAGGCGTTCGTCTGCCCGAAGCTCCACAAAGCGGAAACGACGGCGCATAGCAAAATCGAAGCTATCCACAGAACGGTCAATATCATTCATCGTGCCGATGATATAGACGTTTTCGGGAATGTAGAACTTTTCATCCGGGTTGGGGTGCAGATTGGAATACTGCGTAGATATCTCACCGGATCTTCCACGATAACCAGGGTCGATGGCAAAGAACAGTTCACCGAAGATTTTAGATATTTCACCACGGTTAATCTCATCGATGATGAAAATGAATTTTTTCAATTCGGTCTGTTTTGCATGAATCTTGGAACCGGTAGCTTTTCTCGCCTTGATAGATTTGTAGATAGCGAAGTCGTAGGAGTATGCCTGCGTTGCGAAGGACTTTCCGAAGAAGGACGTGATGTCCTTGATTTTCTCGAACCGAAGACCGGACTCCAACATTCTCCGAACCTCATCAAGATTTAGTGCGAGTTTGTTAACCGTTGCATTGCCAGGGATAGAGATATTAATGTGGCTGTCATCTACGCTTACGATGGTAAATTCATTGCCATTGATGGTTTTGAAGGAATCAACGCCCAATTCCAGGCTGGCGAAAAATTCTGCCATTGCTTCCTGAACTGAGAGTTCCTTTTCGACCGTTTCTTTGGATTTCTGTGAATCCTCGTAGTTCTTTCTGGCGCGAGTAACAAACTTTTTGAAAATGCCGTCCTGCAGTTCAAAACCCATAGTACCGTCATCGTTGACCCTCGGTCTCAAACCTTCAACAAAATCAGAGTAATCGTAGCTCGGATGGAACTGGACGAATTCCACCTGTCTCTTCTGCTCATCTGTCAGCAGGGTGTAATCGTCAAAATATCCGTTGCTGATAATATCCGCAGCGATTTCCTTTGCAAGGTATGTAAAGCCCAAGATCGGCACGAACAAGTTCGGCGGTGACTGTATCACTTATGAAGGTGTCGGTGGCACAAAAAAGTGGGAACGGCTCGACAGCTATGGTCCCAAGTTCGTGGAGAACATTGTGCAGGCAACGGCTCGTGACATTCTCTGCTATGCAATCAAAACGCTCCGCTGCTGTTCCATCGTGATGCACATCCACGATGAAGTGGTCATCGAAGCCGACCACCGGATGTCTTTGCAGGCAATATGCGATCAGATGGGCAGAACCCCTCCCTGGGCGAAAGGATTACAGCTTCGTGCCGATGGCTATGAGACCGATTTTTATAAGAAAGATTAACGAGGTAAATCCCATGAGTATAAACA
>CAKTVW010000044.1 GCA_934630495.1 uncultured Oscillospiraceae bacterium | reverse complement strand
GACCTCCGAAAATAATCGCAATTTTTCTCATTATATTTTCCTCCAATCTTTAGTGCCAAATGAGCGGTGCAACCTTAGCCTTGCCAACAAAATCGAAAATTTTTTTAACTGAGGTGACCAATTATGGCAGAGTTCAAACTGGCACCTGAACTGCTGAATGAGATTTCGGCTTTTTCTTCCTCAGGAACTGCATTGAACGATGAGTATGCTCGGCTTGAGGAAGGAACACTATCGACGTTATCCACCGGCCAACAGTATCTGCAACAGCATGCACAGATCAAAGAGCTGATCGACGCATATATTGAGCTCATAAAAAAAGATGCTAAGGACTTGATGGAGATGCACCGAGCGGCAACCGGAATAGACACCAAAATTGCCGGTGCTTACCGCAAATAATGGAGGTGTGTCATGGGATATAAAGTTGAATATGATACACTGGATGAACTGTACAATGGGTTGAGTGCGCAGACAAATCAATGGTTAGAACGATTTCAATCGTTGCAGACCGCCGTGGAAGGGCTCTCCGGGAGCAAAAGCATCTCGGGCACAGGTGCAGATAACATACGTAGTTACTTCGAGAATGTCCACGGAACTATAATAGGCTTGATGGCAAGCTTGTTATCCCTTCATTCAGCAAATTGCCTATTGTATAAGCAAGACTACCAGCAGAATGTTGATCAAGATCTGCATGCGATTATTCATGAGGCAGAACTGAGCAAAATAAAAGGCTCGATCAACAGCAATAAAACACTTGCGCTTTCTGTTAATGGTGAGGTACAATATGCATTAGCGCAGGTCCGAGATATCTTCTACTATGCTTTTCGGGACGCCAGCGACGTTGAGGCTGCGCATAAAACCATTGAGGATTTTTTGACCGATCTTGATGCAGAGATAAGAAGCCTGGAGCAGAGGCATTCAACTGAAGATTTCACCAGCTCCGCTCAAATGATTCAGTCTCTAAAGGCTTTTATTTCGGAGCAGGCAGGAAAGGGACGAGCCTATAAGGAAACCTTTGCGCCTGCAGATTTGGCAAATTCATCCGCCTTCCAGCAAGTTTATGGTGCTTACATGTCCATACAGGATGAGCTTGACAGCAAAGCGCCTGCTATAGAAACAGCCATTGAAAATGAGAACCAACGTATTGCTGACCTGCAGGCAGAATATGAAGAACGGCAGAAGAAGGCCACCGTTATCAATTGGGTCGTAACGGGCGTACCGATCGTTGCATTCATGAACATCCCTCCCCGCCGGATTCCCGCAAGAAACAAACGACCCGGAGGGGCAGTCGGCCCGCCAAAGCACCGGCAAGCAGCTCTCGCAAAGCGCTGTGATCCGAAGGATACTATCTGTCGGGATCGCGTTCTTTGCCCCAAAAGTCCGGCAGCAGCTCTTTGAGAGTGACGGTTTTTCTGCTTTCGTAATCCACCATGATCTCTGTATTTTCGTTTTCCTCGTTCAGTTGATAGAGAAATTCGCGGCACGCGCCGCACGGCATCCCGCTCCCGCCGCCATACGGCGCTCTGTCCCGAAAGGCGATCAGCCGCATTATCTTCGTCTGCCCGCTGCTTGCATACATGTTCAGCGTGGCGACCCGCTCGGCGCATAGATTCATCACGCCGCTGCACGCCTCGATGCAAAAGCCCGTATAGATCGTGCCGTCCCCGCTCTCCAAGGCGCACACCACATGATGCGCCTGAATAAAGGGGCTTACGTCCTCCGGATGATATTCCTTTTTCGCCCGCTCATAGAGCCTTTCCCATATATCCATATCGTCCTCCCAAGTCTAAATCATGCCGTTTCACTGTCTGCGTCCTCCCCGCGCCGAAATAAAATGACGCAGAACGAATCTGATTTTTCGTCAGGTTCAGCTCTGCGTCTCAGCGTCAGGCTTTTTCAAAAGTGTAATATGAAATTGCTGCAGGTCGATCAGCGCTTCCCGCCTGCATTTCGGGCAAAAGAGAAGAAAATTGTGAAGCACGGTATCTTCGCGGAGCCACACGCGCGTTTTGCCGTGACAGCTCGGACACAGCAGCCATTTTCCCTGCTTCTCCACTTAGCCCACCTGCCCGTCTGTCGGGGAAGAGATCAAGGTGATCTGCCGCGTTTTGCTGTGCTCGGTCGCTTCTGCCTGCATATATTTGAGCGCGACATCGTTGATCTCCGAAAGAAAGTGCGAAAATTCTTCATCCGTCAATACCAGCGTGCAGTTCGTAAAGAGCAGCATATCCCTGCGGGGGTCGGCGCTGCCGCCGGAAAAGTACCGCGCAAACGACGCGCAGATACTGAGAAGCGACATCTGCACGGCATTGCCGCTTTCGTCCTCGATCGTCAGCGCGTCTTTGTTCAGCCGATAAATGCTTTCGACTGTGCCGCGGATCCGATTTTCCCCTACGACCGTGAGGATGGAGCTGTCCGTGAGGATTTTTACATGCCGATATAGGCTTGCGCCCGGAACATCGGGCAGCGCCTTTCTAAGCTCCTTGACCGTCCCCGTTTCATGAAGCAGGAAATATTGAAAAATCCTTTGCCGAACCGGGTTCATCACGATCTCGACCATCTCCATGCGTTATCACCATTCCTTAAATTATTCTCTCCGTATATTATATTATCAATTCTGATAATATCAAGAGCTTTTCGCCCCGCTTGTGTTTTTGCCCCTCCCGGACAACAAAAAGCGCCGCATTGCTACGGCTGTCATTCGTGTTTGTCAATAGAAAAACAGCAAGACCGAAAATTTATTATGAAAAGCCGAGAGGCTTTCGGCGTGAAAGCCTCCCGGCTGTGCAGCTATCTGCATATATTTTGACCGTTTTATATGCAGAAACCGTATTGACTTGTACAGAAAAGCGCTCAATAGTCCTCTCTCAGCAGAAAATCCGCCAGATGCACGATCTTGACACCGTTGATGTTGCCTGCGGCCAGTTCGTCCAGCGTTACTACATATTTCGGATAATGGTCTTTGATCTCCAGCAGGTTGGCGACCTCCCGGTCGGATTCCTCCGGCAGATTGCGGCACACCTGCACATAAATGCGCTCGTCCCGCCGCACAGCTACAAAGTCGATCTCCTTGGCGGTGTTTTTGCCGATATACACATCATAGCCCTTCCGCCGAAGCTCGAAGTACACGATGTTTTCCAGCATAGCGGCAACGGATTTCGGATTAAAGCCCATCATGCAGTATTTGAGGGAAGCGTCCGCAAGGTAGAACTTCTCCTGCGTTTTCAGGACGGTCTTGCCCTGCATATCGTACCGCCGGCAGCGGTAGATCACGAAAGCCTTTTCCAGCCATTCCAGATAGTTATAGACCGATTCCACCGAGAGGGAGCGTCCTTCGCCTTTCATGAACTTCACAATGGCGTTGGCGGAAAAAGTCTTGCCGACATTCTCCACGACATACTTCACCACACGGTTGAACAGGTCAAAGTTCGTGATATTGTGTCGCTTGGTAATGTCGCTGGTGATAACGGAATTGTAGATCCCCTCGACGATCTGATAGGACGAACGCTCGTCAAAGTTGCCGAGCGCAACGATGGGAAAGCCGCCCATGCGGATATACTCGTTCAAAAGCTCTTTCGGCGTGCGGCCGCTGTCCTTCTTAAACTCCAGATATTCGGCAAAGGACAGCGTAAAGACAGGGATAGAGATATAACGCCCCGTCAGATAGGTGGAGATCTCACCGGACATCAGCTTGGAATTGGAGCCGGTCACATAGATGTCGGTGTTGGCATCCTCCAGCAGACTGTTGACCGCCTTTTCCCAGCCGTCCACCTCCTGCACCTCGTCCAGCAGAAGATAGTAGCGTTCGCTGTCGGTCATTTTCTCCTTGATGTCGCGGTACATCTGCTTGGCGGTCATGCTGTCATCCAGCTCCTCCGAGGTATAGCGCAGATGGATCACATGGTCTGCCGCAATGCCGCTGCCGAGCAGGTCGTCTTTCAGCATATCCAAAATAGTGGATTTTCCGCAGCGGCGAATTCCGGCAAGAATTTTCACCAGCGGAACATCCCGATAGGTTTTCAGTATATCCAAATAGTAGGGTCTAACGATCATGCTATCGCCTCCTTGCTATTAGTATAGCCAAAAACGCTGCCGCAATCAATAGTTTTTACTGAAATTCCGGAAAAACTTTCTGTACGGTGTATCTTTTTTGCATCCGCCGGGAAAGAAAGCCGAAAAGCAGCGGCCGGCCTTCGATGCAACGTGCCGCAGCGGGAGTTATGCTTGCTTGGCCCTTCGTGCTGCGGGTGTTTGGGAGGCACTCAAAGGGAGGCGACATATCTGCGCCAGCCGCCGTAGGAGGAGATTTCCTTCCTGCCGCGCACCAGCTCCGCTTCGCCGATGACGCCCAGCACGACCTCGCCGTCGGAGAGGGTGACCTTGCCGACGGAAAGTCCCTCCGGCTCCTTCATGAGCACCGAAGCAAGACCGGCAGCGGGCACCTGCCACACCTCCACCGCGACGCTGACCGCGCGGGGATCGTCGGGCGATACGCGCAGCATGGCGGGGTTGTTATCATCGATGCTCCACAGGCGGTAGCAGGGGGCCGTGGCGGCTTCCCGCAGGAAAACGGCACCCGCATCGAGAAGATTCTTTTCCAGCGGCAGCCCACGCATCAGGGTGCCGTTGACGGCCAGCTTGACATGCTCCATGGTAGTCCTCCTTTGCGGTTTACGGCGGGTATCGCCGGGGCGGTTTCTCTGCATTATTATATCATACGGCCCGCCGCATCTCAACACCCATCTCCGGCGGAGCGGCATCAGGCGCGGCGGGCAGACGGAAAACTTTCTTGTTCGGTGCTTTCCGGAATGATATACCGGTGCGCCTCTACAGAACGGCCGCTTATGGCCCGAATATGACCATCTATCGGGAATCGGTTGCAATCGGTTCCCGATCGTTCTATACTGTAACCGAAGCAAGGGGGGACAGGCCGATGCAAATTGAGATCAGGATAGACGAAAACTGTAAAGAGCCGAAGCTCATCGTCGTAACGGACAGAATGACGGACGAGGTCAACGCCGTCATCAAAAAGCTGTCGGACGAAAGGCCGCAAATGATCGCCGGATTTGCCGACGACACCGCCGCGGTGCTGGAGCCGTCGGCGATCTACCGCGTTTTCGCCGCGTCGGGCAAGGTGTTTGCGGAAACGGAGCACGGCGTGTACACGCTCCGTATGCGGCTCTACGAGGCGGAGCAGCGGCTGGACAGCCGCCTCTTTGTCCGAATATCAAACTCGGATATCATCAATCTGAAGAAGGTCAAAAGCTTTGATCTGAGCTTCGCGGGAACGATCTGCATCACGCTTTCAAACGGCACGGTCACCTATGTTGCAAGGCGTTCCGTCGCCAAGATCAAACAACTGTTAGGAATATGAGGTGACAAAAATGAAGAAAAAGCTGATTTTGCGCGGACTGCTCGGCTTTCCGCTCGGCATTGCGATCGGATATGTCATTACCGTGATCGTTTCGGGCTGCATCGGAGACGGCCTGTTCCATCCGGTCACGCCCGAGCTGGTCGAAACGGCGGGCGGCGAATGGAACGCCGTGCTCCTTCAGACGGCGCTGTGCGGAATTATGGGGGCGGGCTTCGCGATGGCATCCGTCATCTGGGAGGTCGATTCGTGGAGCTTGGCAAAGCAGAGCGGGATCTATTTTGCAATCGCCTGCGCGCTCATGTTCCCGATCGCCTATTTTGCAAACTGGATGCCGCACTCGACGGGCGGGGCCATAGCCTATGTGGGCATTTTTACGGCGATCTTCGTCGTCACATGGCTGTCCCAATACCTCGTGTGGAAAAGAAAGATCAAAAAAATGAACAGCGGCATCCGAAACGCCGACGGAACGTGAGCGTTTAGGCTTTACAGTCAAGACGCGGCATATTATTTCTTGTCGGGACCGTTTCCCGATGATATAATGCATACGGTCGGTCGAAATTTGCGCCGGAGTTTTGGAGGACGGATAAATGGACAATACCAAACGTTTTGACGGCAGAAGCGAGCTTTACGCAAAGGGACGGCCGCAATATGCCGCCGGGCTTTTTGAATACTTGAAAAACACGCTCGGCGCCGAGGCCGGGAGCGTTTTCGCGGACGTCGGCTCGGGCACGGGAATTTTTACCGCACAGCTTTTGGAGCGCGGCTATCGGGTTTTCGCTGTGGAGCCGAACCGCGACATGCGGGAAAAGGCGGAGGAAAGGCTTTCCCGAAACGCGAACTTTCTCTCCGTAAACGGAAGCGACGGCAGCACGGGCATTCCCGACCGAAGCGTGGACTTCGTGACCGCCGCGCAGGCGTTTCACTGGTTCGGGCAGGAAGCATTCCGCAGGGAATGCAGACGCGTCCTGAAGCCGGGCGGAAGGGTCCTGCTCGTCTACAATTCCCGCGACGACGGCTACGCGGCGTACCTGAAAGAGCTGCACGGCATTTTCGACCGATTTTCCGTAAACGGCCTGCTCACCGTCCCGACCGACACGGTCGCCTATATCGGCCCGGTTTGATGCTGAATTTGATGAAAACGTGAAATGCTTTCATAGCTGCTGCGGCGCGCCACGGGCGTTCGGCGGGGAAATCCCAAAAACAGAAAAGTCCGCCGATGCGGGAGGCTTGCCTCCCGCATCGGCGGACACTTTTTGCTCTCACGTTCCGATGAGACGGCTTCGGAGGCATCGCGATACTCGGCTTATCCCTCCGGGATGTCGCGCATGGTCAGGCTGATGCGCTTGCGCTTCTCGTCGACCTCCAGCACGCAGACCTTCACGACATCGCCGACGCTGACGACCTCAGACGGATGCTTGATGAATTTATTGCAGACGCGGGAAATGTGGACAAGGCCGTCCTGATGGACGCCGATATCGACGAACACGCCGAAATCAATCACGTTCCGAACGGTGCCCGTCAGCACCATGCCGGGCTTCAGGTCCTTCAGCTCCAGCACGTCCCGGCGCAGGATCGGCGCGGGCAGCTCGTCGCGCGGGTCGCGCCCGGGCTTGCACAGCTCCTTGACGATGTCGCGCAGCGTCGGAACGCCGACGCCGCATTCCTCGGCGGCCTTGGCCGCGCCGTACTGCTCAAGGCGCACGGGAAGCTCGCTCAGCTTTCCCTCGGCGACATCGGCCGCGCTGTAACCGCAGAGGGCGAGCAGCTTTTCCGCCGCCGCGTAGGACTCCGGATGTACGCCGGTATTGTCCAAAATTTGTTTGCTCTCCGGGACGCGCAGGAAGCCGGCCGCCTGCTCGTATGCCTTCGCGCCGAGCTTCGGGACCTTCAGGACCTGCTTGCGGGCGGTGAACATGCCGTTTTCCTCGCGATAGGCGACGATGTTTTTCGCGATCGCCGCGTTCAGACCGGAAACGCGCCGCAGCAGCGACGGAGAGGCGGTGTTCAGGTCGACGCCGACGGCGTTGACGCAGTCCTCGACCACGCCGCCGAGCGCTTCGTCCAGCCGTTTTTCGGGGAGATCGTGCTGATACTGTCCGACGCCGATGGCCTTCGGGTCGATCTTGACCAGCTCGGCCAGCGGGTCCTGCAGACGCCGCGCGATCGAGACGGCCGAACGCAGATTGACGTCATACTGCGGAAATTCCTCCGCCGCCAGCGGGGACGCCGAATAGACCGACGCGCCCGCCTCGGAGACGATCATATAAGACACGCCGGGCACGCGCGGCAGCAGCTCGCAGACGGCGGCCTCCGTCTCCCGCGAAGCCGTGCCGTTGCCGATGGCGATATGCTCGACATGGTGCTTGCGGATCAGACGCTCGAGCGTCTGAATGGCCTCATCGCGCTTTGCCTTGGAAAATGTCGGATAGACCACGGCCGTGTCGAGCACCTTTCCCGTGGCGTCGACGACGGCGACCTTGCAGCCGTGGCTGTAGCCGGGGTCAAGCCCCATGGTCACGCGGCCCTTGACGGGAGGCTGCATCAGCAGCGGGCGCAGATTCAGCGCGAAATTGTGAATGGCGCCCTCGTTGGCCTCGTCGGTCAGCGCCGTGCGAAGCTCACGCTCCATGCTGGGCGCGATCAGGCGGTCATACGCGTCCTCGGCGGCGGCGCGGACGAAGGCAGTCGCCGCACTGCCGGGCATCAGGACCGCTTTGCGCACGCAGATGAGCGCCTGCTCCCGATCGGTGTCCGCGCTGACCTTCAAAAAGCCCTCGCGTTCGCCGCGGTTCAGGGCGAGGATCTGATGTCCCTGCGCCTTGGAGACGGGCTGCGTGAAGTCGAAATAGGTGCGGTAGACCGCGCCGTCCTCCTCCTGGTCCTTCGCGACGGTGCTGTGCAGGACGCCGATGCGCCGCGTAAGCAGACGCAGGCCCTTGCGGATAGAGGCATCGTCGGAGATCATCTCGGCAATGATATCCGACGCGCCCGCCAGCGCCTCCTCGACGGTGTTGACGCCAAACTCTTGGTTTACATAATTCTCTGCAAGCGCTTCGGGAGCGGGAAGCTCCTTTGCCTGCGAAAAGAGCTGCAGGGCCAGCGGCTCCAGCCCCTTTTCGCGGGCGATCGTGGCGCGGGTGCGGCGCTTGGGCTTGTACGGGCGGTAGAGGTCCTCCAGCTCGGAGAGCGTGACCGCCTTGTCGATCGCGGCGGAAAGCTCGTCGGTGAGCTTGTCCTGCGCGGCGATCGATTTGCGAATTTCCTCGCGGCGCTGTGCCAGATTGCGCAGATAATTCAGACGGTCCGCCAGCGTGCGGAGCGTGGTGTCGTCCATTGCGCCGTGCTGTTCCTTGCGGTAGCGGGCGATAAAGGGGATGGTGTTGCCCTCGTCGAGAAGCTGTACGACGTTTTCGACGTATGCGGGCTTCTGCCCCAGCTCCGCGGCAAGGATTTGAATAAGCTGATCCATGTGATCCCTCCGTAATTTTGAAGTGCTTCATACAGGTTCATGCGAAAAATTCTGCTTGCTTTTTTTCCGAAACAGTGTAATACTATTACTTCGTCAAAGTCTTTGATTTTACGATGTCTTTTAAAGCCGATAAGAGATGCCGGTTGGAGATGTTAAAATCTAAAAGCAGTATCATACGATATAGAATTTCACTGCATGAAATTTTTCGATCGCTTTAGTATAACATATTTTCTGGCAAAAGAAAAGCAGAAGTTTTAAAGGAGAAGCTCAGCATGGAGATCACACCGGGAAAGTACCGCCATTTTAAGGGCAAGGAATACGAGGTGCTCTGTATGGCGCGCCATTCGGAGACGCTGGAGGAAATGGTGGTTTATCGTGCGCTCTACGGCGAACGCGGCGTCTGGGTGCGCCCGGCCGCCATGTGGAACGAGACGGTCGAGCGCGACGGAAAAACCTACCGCCGGTTCACAAAAATCGACGAATGACAAGAGCCGCGGACCGTGTAAAACGGTCCGCGGCTCATTCTTTTTATCATTACTTCTTTTCGATGATCTCCAGACCGCCGAGGTACTTGCGCAGGACCTCGGGCACCACGACCGAGCCGTCGGCGCGCTGGTTCTGCTCGACCATGGCCGGGAAGATACGGGAGGTCGCCAGACCGGAGCCGTTGAGCGTATGGACAAACTCGGTCTTTCCGGTCGCCTCGCGGCGGAAGCGGATGTTGCCGCGCCGCGCCTGATAATCCCGCGCGTTGGAGACGGAGGAGACTTCCTTGTAGCCGTTCATGGACGGGATCTGAATTTCAATGTCATATGTCCGCGCCATGGACGCCGAGCAGTCGCCCGCCGCCAGCTTGACCGTGCGGAAATGGAAGCCGAGGCCCTTGACGAGCGCTTCGGCCTTGCCGACCAGCTCCTCGAACGCCTCGTCGGATTTCTCCGGCAGGGTGTACTGGAACATCTCGATCTTGTTGAACTGATGGCCGCGCACCATGCCGCGCTCGTCGGCGCGATGGGAGCCAGCCTCGCGGCGGAAGCACGGCGTATAGGCAAAGAGCTTATGCGGCAGGTCGGCCTCGCTCAGAATCTCGTTACGGTGCAGGCTTGCCAGCGCCGTTTCGGCGGTCGGCAGCATGAAATGCATCCGATCGTCCGTCGGATTCTCGATCTTATAGACCTCGTCGGCGAATTTCGGGAACTGTCCCGCCGTCTCGCCGCACTGATACTCCAGCATGTGCGGCAGAATGACCATTTCGTAGCCGTCGCGGAGATGGCAGTCCATGAAGTAGTTGAGCAGCGCCCATTCCAGCCGCGCGCCCAAGCCGCGATAGATCCAGAAGCCCGAACCGGCAAGCTTTGTGCCGCGCTCGTAGTCGATCAGCCCGAGGTCGGTGCAGAGGTCGACATGGTGCTTCGGCTCAAAATCAAAGTGATGCGGCTCGCCGTAGTAGCGGAGCGGTTCGTTGTTTTCCTTGCCGCCGGGCTTGAGGTCGGGGTCGGGGAGGTTCGGGAGGCTCAGCATCAGTGTACGGTATTCCGCCTCGACATCGGTCAGCGCGCGGTCGTTCTCCGCGATCTGCGCCTTTAATTCGCTCATGCGCTTAAAGATCGGCGCGACGTCCTCGCCCGCCTTCTTTTTCAGCGGGATCTCCTTGGAAACGCGGTTCTGTTCGGCCTTATCCGTCTCCGTCGAGAGGATCAGCGCACGGCGCTTGGCGTCCAGCTCCAGAATGCGGTCGACCTGCTCGTCGCAGTTTACTTCCTTGGCGCGAAGGCCCGCCTTTACGCCCTCGGGATCGTCCTTGATTCGTTTAATGTCCAGCATTTTATCACCTCATATAGCAGTTAAACCGGTTATTTCTGCAGTTCCCGGTAGATTTCCGCAACCGATTCCGGCAGTGCATCGGCGTATTCCTCCAGCTCCGCCATGGAATCCCGGAAGGCCGTGCGGTCGCTGTCTGCCTGCGCCTTCTGCGCCAGCGTCAGCAGCTCCAAAGCGTGGGACGTCCGTTCGGAGGCGTCCAGCTCCTCCTGCATGGAGGAGTTTTCAGCACGCGCCTCCTCGAGCTGCTTTTCCATGCTGAGGATGTTTTCGTGTGCGCCGTCGTTGGCGGCATCGAAATCATTCTTCATGGTGTGCATCCGCACAAGCAGCGAGACCGCCACCAGCAGGAACGCAACGGCAAACATCACGGCCATGTATTCCAGCATGGCCTTTTTCTTTTTCGGCGTCAGGGGCTGCTCCTCCTGACCGTTCTTTTCTGTCTCAGTCATGAGATTCCTCCGTAATTTGCAGGGTTTGCAGCGCCTCATACAGGCGCTGTAAGTCGTCTTCTCCGTAAAATTCCAGCTCAAAGCGGCCCTTGCGCTTTCCGTTGACGATCTTGACGCGGCGTCCGAGCGTCTGCGTAAGGTGCTTTTCGCATTCGCCGACGTAGTCGACGGCGACCGGCGCGGGCTTTTCCTTCTCGGGCTTCTGCGACGCCATGCGCTTGCACATGGCCTCCGCCTGCCGCACCGAAAGGCGCAGGGCGACGATCTTCTGCGCGGCTGTTTTTTGCAGGCGCTCGTCGCTCAGGGACAGGACGGCGCGCGCATGACCGGACGAGAGCGTTCCGTCCTCGACGAGCTTGCGGACCTCCTCCGGAAGCCCGAGCAGACGCAGTGCGTTGGCGACGGCGGGACGGGATTTTCCGACTCGCTTGGCGATCAGCTCCTGCGTCATGCCGTATTCGTCCATCAGCGCCCGATATCCGGCTGCTTCTTCCATCGGATTCAGGTCCTGACGCTGCAAATTTTCTACGAGCGCCAGTTCCATAACGGTCTTTTCGTCCGCGTTGAGGATCACCACCGGGACCTCGCTCAGCCCGGCAAGGCGCGAAGCCCGCCAGCGGCGTTCGCCCGCGATGATCTGATAATAGCCGTTTCCCGCCTCGCGTACGACCAGCGGCTGCAGCAGTCCGTGCTCCGCAATGGAGTCGGCCAGCGATTGCAGCTCGTCCTCGTCAAAGCTTGTCCGCGGCTGCTTCGGGTTCGGCTCGACCTTTTGGAGCGGCAGCTTGGTGATGCCCTCCTCCGGCGTTTTTTCGGTAAAGTCATCGATCAGAGCGCCGAGGCCCCGACCGAGTCCGCGCTGCTGCTTCATGTCAGCCGCTCCTTCCTCAGAATTTCTTCCGCCACGGCGAGATACGCGGCGCTCCCGCGTGAGCTGCGGTCATAGGCCATGACGGGCACGCCGTGACTGGGCGCTTCGGCAAGACGCACGTTGCGCGGGATCACCGAGGCGTATACTTTCCCCGGGAAATGCCGCCGCACCTCCTGCGCCACCTGATTGGAAAAGTTCGTGCGGCCGTCGAACATCGTCAGCAGAACGCCGAATACCTCCAGCGTGGGATTCAGACGGCGCTTGACCGCGCGGAGCGTGGACATCAGGTCGGACAGGCCCTCAAGCGCATAGTATTCGCACTGCACGGGGATCAGAATGCTGTCCGCCGCGCAAAGCGCATTGAGCGTCAGCAGCTCAAGGGACGGCGGGCAATCGATAAATATATAATCGTAGGCGTAGCGCAGCTTGCCGAGGCAGTCCTTCAGGCGGTACTCCCGGTGCTCCAGGCCGATCAGCTCCACGCTTGCGCCCGCAAGCTCCGCGCCGGACGGGATGATGTCTCCGAATTTCGTGCGGAGCACGCACTGCTCCGGCATGACCCCGTTGATGACCATGTCGTAGACAGTATTCGCCGTATTTCTCTTTTCTATGCCGAAGCCGCTGGTCGCGTTGGCCTGCGGGTCAAAGTCGCACAGCAGCACACGCGCTCCGGCGGCCGTCAGAGCGGCGGTCAGGTTGACGGCGGTGGTCGTTTTCCCGACGCCGCCCTTTTGGTTGACGACCGCGATGATCTTCGCCACAAAGCCGCCTCCTCTTCGTTTGTTTGCCCTATCATACCACAGGCGTAACCGTTTTGCAACATTTTTTCGTGCGAATATCGCGTCGGCCGCATGTCAGTGTTTCACATGAAACATTGAAAAACGGCCGCCGCTTTTTCAAAGCTCCCGATAGATCGCCTTGACGCGCCCGATCAGTTGTGCCTCGTCACCGTTAATGGGGCTGTAGTTCGGGTTTTCGGGCATCAGCCAGACGTGACCGTCCCGGCGCTTCAGGCGCTTGACGGTGGCTTCCTCCCCTAAGAGCGCCACGACGATCTCGCCGTTTTCGGCTGTCGGCTGGGGCCTGACGATCACCTTGTCGCCGTCCAGAATGCCTGCGCCGATCATTGAATCGCCGCGCACCCGCAGGGCAAAGCACCCCGATTCTCCCTCCCACGGGAGATAGCCCTCGATGTTTTCCACGGCAAGGATCGGAACGCCCGCCGTTACCACGCCGACCAGCGGGATGCCGCGCCCCTCCGTCAGCGTAATCGCTCGGTTTTTTGAGCCGTCGACCGAAATGCGTCCACTGCGTTCCAGCTCTGCCAGATGGTAATGTACCGAGGCGGTAGAGCGCAGACCGACCGCGTGCATGATCTCGCGAACCGTCGGCGGATAGCCGTTTTCGGCGGCGAAGTCGCGCAGATATTCGTAGATCTCCTGACGCTTGTTGCTGGTACGCGGCATTTGCAGCACTCCCCTTACATTATTTATAATAGTATAGCACTGCCTGAGACAAAATGCAAACATTTGTTTGGCAAAAACGCCGATTTTCTTGCTGCTTGCGCCGCTAGCGGATCCCCTCCGGCTGAAAATCCGGCAGAAGCTCGGTTGTCGCGGAGGTGAGCGACTGCGTAAACCCGTTTTTGATCCCACATAGCTGCATCCATGAAACAGCGCCGTCGTATTCCTCCTGCGTCACACGCCGATTTAATGGCGACTGCATCTCCCCCATCGGCACATACTGACTCATCAGGGAGAACAGCGCCTCTCCGCGCGGAAACGCGTCGGCAAACCATTCGATCACGCGCAGAGAATTGTCCAAATATCCCGGAAGCACCAGATGCCGCACGATCAGCCCGCGCTGCATCTGCTCGTCCTCCATGACGGGCGCGCCGACCTGACGGTACATTTCGCGAATCGCCGCGTCGGCGGTCTCAAAATAGTCGGGCGCGTTGGAGAGCCGCGCCGCGAGGGCATTGTCGGCATATTTCATGTCCGGCAGATAGATGTCGATCAGTCCGTCCAGCTCTTTCAGCGTCTCGACGCTTTCGTAGCCGCCGCAATTGTAGACCACGGGGACGGGCAGCTTCGGCGTCAAGGCCGGGAGGATCGTCGGGAGAAAGTGCGTCGGCGTGACCAGATCGATGCTCTGCGCGCCCTGATCGATCAACGCTTCAAATATTTCCCGCAGCCGTGCGGAGGAAAGTGTGTTGCGGAAGCCGCTCCGCGAAATTTCGCGGTTCTGGCAATAGCTGCACCGCAGCGTGCAGCCGCTGAAAAAGACCGCTCCCGTCCCAAAGCAGGCGGCGATCGGCGGCTCCTCGCCGTAATGGAGCATCTCTCCCGCGACGACCGCCCCGTCGGGCATGGCGCAGAAGCCGCGCTCCCCTTTCGTGCGGTCGACGCCGCAGCGCCTCGGGCAGAGACGGCAATTTTTATAGCTCAGCAAAGCATCACCCTCTTGTTGTGCCTGTTAAAATATGATACAATCTAAGAAGCCTCCGACCGACTTGCCGGCCCGAATGTCCGGGCCGCCGAACGATCGGAGCGTCCGCAAGGAAACGGCCCTGCCGTTCCGAACAGAATGTTTCATGTGAAACAAAGGAAATTGAAATGCTGAAGAAAAATGAGATCTATCGTGCGGCGGTCGACGGCTTCACAAGCGAGGGACAAGGCGTCTGTCGCGTGGAGGGCGTTGCGGTGTTTGTGCCGAACGCCGCCCCCGGCGAGGTCTATGACCTGCGCATCACCCACGTCGGAAAACACGCCGCATACGGAAAAATCGTCAATATTATAACAAAGTCCCCCGCCCGCGTCAACCGTGCCTGCCCGTATGCAAAGCAGTGCGGCGGCTGTGATTTTTGGCACCTGACCTATGAGGCCGAGCTGGACATCAAGTCGCGGCGCGTTCTCGACGCGCTCAACCGTCTCGGCGGACAGGCTCTGACCGATCTACAGATCACGGGCGCGGCTACCCGCGAGGGCTATCGCAACAAGGCGCAGTACCCCGTCGCGGCGTGCGCGGCGGGACTCACGGCGGGCTTTTTCAAAAAAGGCACGCACGACGTGATCCCCGTGGAGCGCTGCCTGATCCAGCCGCCGTGCGCCGACGCAGCCAAAAACGCCGTCCTGAAATGGGCGTCGACGTATCGCGTCCCGGCCTATGACGAGCAGACACACAGCGGGCTTCTGCGGCATATTTATGTGCGCCATGCGGCGGCGACCGGCGAGGTACTGGTCTGCCTTGTGGTCAACGGCGGCCGCCTGCCGCACGAAGCGGAGCTTGTCGCGGCATTGCGCGAGGCCGTTCCGGGCCTGCGCTCCGTCGTCCTGAATGAAAATCTTCGGCGCGGGAACGCCGTGCTGGGCGAAAAAACGCGGGTCCTCTGGGGCGCCGATGCGATCGAGGACGAGCTGTGCGGTTTGCGCTTCCGCATTTCGCCGCGCTCGTTCTATCAGGTCAACCGCGATCAGGCGGAGGTCCTCTACGGCAAGGCGCTGGACGCGGCGGGCCTGACCGGGAGCGAAACCGCGCTCGACCTCTACTGCGGCACGGGCACGATCACGCTCTGTCTGGCGCGTCGGGCGAAGCAGGTCGTCGGCGTTGAGGTCGTCGAGGCGGCCATTGCCGACGCAAAGCAAAACGCCCTGAGAAACGGCATTGAAAACGCACGGTTTTTCTGCGCCGATGCCGGACAGGCCGCGCAGACGCTGGCACGCGAGGGAACGCGCCCGGACGTCATTGTGGTCGACCCGCCCAGAAAGGGCCTGAGCGCCGACGTGATCGAAGCGATTTCCGCAATGTCGCCGCAGCGTGTGGTCTATGTGTCGTGCGACCCGGCGACGCTGGCGCGTGATGTCGCGCTCCTGTGCGAAAGAGGCTATCGCCTCGGACACGCCGAGGCCGTCGATATGTTCCCGCGCTGCGCGCACGTCGAGACGGTGGTCCTCTTGTCACGGGAAACAAATCCACTGACGGTTGAGGTCAGAATGGAAGTGGAAACCGACGAGGTCAAGGAGCATCCGACCTATAAGCGTATTCAGAAGTATGTGCAGGAAAAGTACGGCTTCAAAGTCCATACGGCATATATTGCAGAGGTCAAGCGTATGGTCGGGCTGGATATGCACAAAGCACCGAATGCTGTTGAACAGAGAAAACATGAGTATCATCCCTGCCCGCCTGAAAAGGTCGAGGCGATCAAGGATGCGCTGCGGCACTTTGGCTTAATCTCAGAGTGAGTTTACGGCTAAAAACCCAGCATCACGTCAACGGCGTGGTGCTGGGCTTCTTTTTTGTCATGCTTCGGGGCTTTTTTGAGGATAAAACCGCCTGTGTGCCGTTTGCTTTTCTTTGCCATATTGACACGCTGCCCTCTGTTCATCGCGG
>CAKTVW010000043.1 GCA_934630495.1 uncultured Oscillospiraceae bacterium | reverse complement strand
CGTGCTTTCGCACGATGCGAGTGTGCGTAGCACACGGGATTCTTGATTAAATCTTTTAATCAAGAATCAGTATTAGTGAAAAAAACGCCTCTGTTCACGCATGAACAGAGGCGGGGTGATGATATCGATGTATCAGGCGTCCTTTTTCTCGTCCTTGGCCTTTGCGGCGGCCTTGAGCTGGGCGATCAGGGGCTTGAGCGCGGAGATCAGACCGCTTTTGCCGCCCTCGTCCTGCGCGGCCTGGAGGACGCTGACGGTGCCGTCGTGAACGGCCAGAAAGGCGGTCGGCGTCCGCGTGACCTTCACGCCCGAACCGGCCATAATGCCGTCGGCCCTTTTCTTCTGCGCAAGATCGGAGCCGCCGCAGGCAAAACCGGAGGAAAGCTTGCTGATCGGGATCACGGTAACGCCGTCGACCACGATCGGTGTGTCCGCGACGGATTGCTCCGACGTCAGGGCGGAAACCTGTGCGGCGGTAAATTCAAAAACCTTTAACAGTTCACTCATCCTATTTCGCTCCTTTTTGGTGTTTGAAATAATTTCCGATCAGGTAGAACAGAAAACAGACAAAATGCCACGGGCGGTATTGCAGACAGGCGTCAAACGAGGCGCGTGTCTCGTCCGACGAATCGTCGAAGCGGATGTCGACCTCGGGCGCGCGCAGGGTCATCGCCGCGTCCAGCAGGCTGACGAGGGGATAGACGGCGGCGCAGAGCCGACCGTAGCTGAGCGCGGCCTGCGCAGGGTCCTCGCCGCCGACGAGCACACGCAGAGAAAAACGGGTAAAGACACCCTTGCGGAGCAGCGCGGCACTGTGCGACAAAAGCTCGCGAAGCTGCGCCGTTACGGAGCCGATTACATCAAGCAGACCGCGCTCGCCGACGGCTTTCTTCAGATTGGCGGCGGAGCTGATCTCGTCCAGTCCCAAAAAGGACAGAAGGGTCTGCGCGGCGTTTCCACCGGATTTTTTTGCGGACGGCGCGGAAGCGCTTTTTTTCTTTGCCTGCGGCTTCTTTTTTTCGGGTGCGGAGGCACTCTCACTGTTCAGAACGGTAAAAAAGAGGTATTTGATCCGATAGGAAAAGCCGTTCTCCGGCCGATAGCGCAGGCGGATCCGAAGCGGCAGCGTCAAAATCAGCACGATCAGCGCCGCCGCGCCGAGAATGATCCATAAAGCCGTCATGCCGCCACCTCTTTTCCTACCCCTGTTTTCTGTATTATAATCGATTCGGAGGGTTTTTACAAGTGCCGCCCTTTACTTTTTGCAATTTATGTGATATCGTATAATTACATAGTGTTTTTGACGAAGGAGATCGTAATATGAGATTGATCCGGCAACTGTGCTATATTTTTCCCCGAAAGCAGCGGCTGCTCTATTTGCTGCTGTTTTTATTCCAGATAATCGGGACGGTGCTGGATTTTGCGGGCGTCTCGCTGATCTATCCGTTCGTCCAGCTTTTGACGAACATGCAGTCGCTTCAGGGCACATGGTGGTATCGACTCATTCTGAATCTGCTGCACACTGACAGCACGCAGTCGGTCATGCTGTTCCTGACATTTCTGCTGATGGGCGTGTATCTGGTCAAAAACCTGTATGCGTTCCTGATGATCGAGCTGGGCGTCCGTTTTGTCAGCGCCAATAAGGTCCGCATGGGCGCAAAAATGATCTCCTGCTACATGAATAAGCCCTATACCTTCCACCTGCAGCGGAATACTGCGGAAATCATCCGCAACATCAATCAGGATGTCAGCGGTGCGTTTTCCGTTATCAGCACAATGTTCGGACTGGTGGCGGATATCATGATCGTCGCCGCGCTTGTGGCATATCTGCTGGTGATCGATACCGGCCTGACGATCGCGCTCGGTGCCGCGCTGCTGCTCTGCTCCGCGATCTATTTCCTCATTGTGCGCAAGAAGATCAGCGACGCGGGCAAGCAAAGCCGTGTTTACAGCATGAAGATGATCAAGGCCATTCACCAGTCGATGGGCGGCATCAAGGAAGTTAAGGTCATGGGCCGCGAAAAATTCTTTGCCGATGTCTATGAGAACGCGGGAGCGCAGTCCGTCGCGCTCGGCAGACGCTACAGCATCATTGCCGCCGTTCCGGGCAGAATGATCGAAATGCTGTGTATATCCAGTGTGCTGGGCGTGATCGCGTATCGGATCGTCTCGGGCAAGGACCTCTCCGCGCTGCTTCCGTCGCTTGCGGCGTTTGCGCTTGCGGCAATGCGCCTGATGCCCCGTGCCAATTCCATCAACGGCAGCATCAACAGCATCACTTTCAATCGTCCGTCGCTGGATGCGCTCTATGACGACCTCAAGACCTCCGAGGAGGAGGAAAATGCCCACCGCAAGGAGATCGAGGAGAAAAAGCGCGAGCACCGCACGGTCCCCAAGGGCGCCGAACGGGACATTCTGGTCAAAAACGTCACCTATACTTATCCCGAACGGGAAAAGCCGGTGCTGCAAAATGTTAATCTGCGGATCGAGCACGGCGAATCTGTCGGCATTGTCGGCGTGACCGGCGCAGGCAAGACCACGCTGGTAGATGTGATCCTCGGCCTTCTGAAGCCGGACAGCGGCTCGGTCTGCTACGGTACGCTGGACATTCACGAGGACTATGCCGAGTGGCAGAGGCATATCGGCTATATTCCGCAGAATATCTATCTGGTCGACGACACGATCCGCAATAATGTCGCGCTCGGCGTCGAGGAAAAGGATATTGACGACGAGCAGGTCTGGAAAGTACTGGAGAGCGCGCAGATCGCGGACTTTGTCCGTTCGCTGGACGAGGGACTGGATACGGTCATCGGCGAGCGCGGCGTGCGTATTTCCGGCGGCCAGCGCCAGCGCATCGGCATTGCGCGCGCCCTGTACGACGATCCGGAGATTCTGTTCTTTGACGAAGCAACCTCCGCGCTGGACAGCGATACCGAGGCGGCGGTCATGAAGTCCATCAACGCACTGGGGAAGGACAAGACCATGATTATTGTCGCGCACCGCCTGACCACGATTGCGGGCTGTGACAAAATTTTCAGAGTCGAGGACAATCATGTAACGGAGACGAAGCTTTAATGGACGAGGTGTTTGTCAGCGGCTATTGCCGCGTCATGGACGAAGCGCGAACGGTCACGGCCGACCCGGAGGAGGGAACGGCGGACTGCCGCTATCCCGACTGCGTCTATGCGGCGGACTGCCCGATCGCAAAGGAGCTGCGGGAGATACTCGACTGATAGGAGAAGCTGTATGGATATTATACGCGAGATCGAAGCATATCGTCCGGTAAACGAGCAGGAGGCCTGCGACCGACTGCTGATCCTTGATTTTGTCCGAAATCATGACGACGCGTTTCTGCGTACGAACCTGATCGCGCACATGACCGTTTCGGGATGGGTGACGAATCCGTCGAGGACGAAGGTCCTGATGGTCTACCACAAAATCTACGATTCGTGGACATGGTGCGGCGGACATGCGGACGGCGAAAAGGACCTTTTGCGTGTCGCATTACGGGAATGCCGCGAAGAGACCGGCCTGACCGATGTGCGTCCCGTCAGCGACGGCATCATCTCTCTGGAATGCCTTACCGTAGACGGCCACGAAAAACGCGGGCGGTATGTGCCGTCGCATCTGCACTTGAACGTTACCTACTTGCTGGAGGCGTCGGATGAAGCGCCGCTTCGGGTCTGCGAGGAGGAAAACAGCGGTGTGGCATGGTTCACGCCGGAGGAGGCCCTGCGGGCGTCAACGGAAGCGTGGTTTGTTGAGCGTATATACCCGAAGCTCAACGCGCGGCTGAAAACCGACAGCGGCAAATAGGCAAATATGAAACGGTCGGCACCGCATAGGCGGCTGCCGACCGTTTTTTCGCTAAAAAGTATTACAGATCGCAGTTGTTGACCGTGCGCGGGAAGGGGATCACGTCGCGGATGTTGGCCATACCGGTCAGGTACATCACACAGCGCTCAAAGCCCAGACCGAAGCCCGCGTGCCGCGCGGAGCCGTACTTGCGCAGATCAAGATAGAAGCCGTAATCCTCGGGCTTCAGGCCAAGCTCGTTCATGCGCTTGAGCAGCAGGTCGTAGTCGTCCTCACGCTGACTGCCGCCGATGATCTCGCCGATCCCGGGGACAAGGCAGTCCATAGCCGCGACCGTTTTGCCGTCGGGATTGAGCTTCATATAAAACGCCTTGATCTCCTTGGGATAATCGGTGACGAAGACCGGACGCTTGAACAGCTCCTCCGTCAGATAGCGCTCGTGCTCGGTCTGCAGGTCGCTGCCCCAGTGAACGGGATATTCAAACCGGTCGTTGTGCGGCTCGAGCAGCTTGATGGCCTCGGTGTAGGTGACGTGGCCGAAATCGGAGGTCAGGACATGGTTCAGCCGGTCAAGCAGCTCCTTGTCGACGAACTGGTTGAAGAACTGCATCTCCTCCGGCGCGTTTTCCAGAACATAGGCGATGATATATTTTATCATGTCCTCTGCAAGACGCATGTCGTCCGACAGATCGGCAAAGGCGATCTCCGGCTCAATCATCCAGAACTCGGCCGCGTGACGGGTCGTGTTGGAGTTTTCGGCGCGGAAGGTCGGGCCGAAGGTATAGATGTCGCGGAAGGCCATGGCGTACGTCTCGCCGTTGAGCTGACCGGAAACGGTGAGATTTGTCGGCTTGTTAAAGAAATCCTTGCTGTAATCGACCTTTCCGTCCTCCGTTCTGGGCGGGTCATTGATATCAAGCGTCGTGACCTGGAACATTTCGCCCGCGCCCTCGCAGTCCGAGCCGGTGATGAGCGGCGTGTGCACATAGACAAAGCCGCGCTCCTGAAAGAACTTATGGATCGCGAACGCCGCCAGCGAGCGGACGCGGAAAACCGCCTGGAAGGTGTTTGTGCGCGGGCGCAGATGCGTCATGGTGCGCAGATATTCCAGCGTGTGGCGCTTCTTTTGCAGAGGATAGTCGGAGGTCGACGCGCCCTCGACGGTCACCTCCTCGGCCTGCAGCTCAAAGGGCTGCTTGGCCTCCGGCGTTTCGACCAGCGTGCCGCGGACGATCAGCGCCGCGCCGACATTGGTCTTGGAGATCTCGGCAAAGTTGGGCAGCGTGTCGTGGTATACCACCTGCAGCGGGCTGAAGAATGTGCCGTCCGACAGCACGATGAAGCCGAAGGACTTCGACGCGCGGACGGAGCGGACCCAGCCGCCGACCTCAATGGAGCGGCCGGCATAGGCCGCAGTGTTTTTGAATAGCTCCCGAACGGAAATCAGTTCCATAATATCATTACCTCTCCTGTTATTACAGCAGCATAACGCCCGCTTCTTTGCAGGCGGCTGCGGTTTCCCGGTCCCAAATACTGGACTGTACCTCGCCGATGTGACAGCAGCCGATCAGGAGCATACACAGGCGGGACTGCCCGATCCCGCCGCCGATCGTCAGCGGCAGCTCACCGTTCAGCAGCGCGCGGTGGAACGGCAGCGCTCTGCGGTCGTCGCAGCCGGCCTCGCGAAGCTGCCGGTCAAGCGATTCGGGGCTGACGCGGATGCCCATGGACGAAACCTCGAACGAGCGGTCGAGAACATCGTTCCAGAACAGAATGTCGCCGTTGAGCTGCCAGTCGTCATAGTCCGGCGCACGGCCGTCGTGGGGCTTGCCGGAGCGGAGCTTGCCGCCGATCTGCATCAGAAAAACGGCCTTGTCCTTGTGCTCGCGGTGAAAGGCCGTTTCGCGTTCGGCGCCGCTCAGCGCGGGGAAACGATCCTCAAGCTCCTGTGTGGTGACGAAGAGCACTTCACGCGGGACCTTCACGCGAATCTGCGGATACTCGATCTTGAGCGTTTCACCGGTGACATAGATGGCGTTGACGATGCGCTGAACCGTATCGCGCAGGGTGGCCTCATTGCGCGTCTCTTCCGTAATGACCTTTTCCCAATCCCACTGGTCGACATAGACAGAGTGAAGGTTGTCCACGATCTCGTCACGGCGGATGGCGTTCATGTCCGTTACAAGCCCCTTTCCCGGGCGAATGCCGTATCGGGCAAGGGCGTAGCGCTTCCATTTTGCGAGAGAGTGAACGACCTGCGCTTCCTCTCCCACGTCGGGGATGTCAAAGGAAACCGGACGTTCATAGCCGTTCAGGTTGTCGTTCAGACCGGAAGCCTCCTCTACGAACAGCGGCGCGGAGACACGCATCAGATTCAGCGCGCGGCACAGGTTCTTCTGAAAATTATACTTGATGAACTCAATGGCGCACTGCGTTTCATACACGGAGAGCGGATTTCGGTAGCCCTCGGGGATCAGGCATTTTTTCATTGTTTAACATCCTCCTTTTCCGGATCGTCCGGCTGATGCCGCATGATCCTGATATTTCTGCATATTATACTCGATTTTTTACGCTATTACAAGAAAAATCTTCATGCGGCGGAAAACTTTTTACCGGGCGGGGGGAGCAGGGAATACGCACGGCGGCAAGGTGCGTGCGCGGCAGGAAGACCGTGCGCCGCACTGCAAAAACGGCGCTTTCCGGAGATTGAACAGGCGCTTTGCGCACAGCGGGCAAACGGAACGGAGCGCGGAAGGCTCTGCAGCGCGGGAAAGGCTCACTTTCCGCGGTATTGTAAAAAATTTTTGTGAAAATGTTTCAAAAATGATTGACAGTTTTCGTCGATTCTGCTATAATCTTTAATCGCGTGAGCATAGATTTCTGGCAATGCCGGAGGTGTTATAACAGTGCTTGACGAGCTGAAGACCGCCGAAAAGGTGGTTGGGATCAAGCAGCTGCAAAAGGCGTTGATCGCCGGAAGAGCCAAGAAGGTCTTTCTGGCGGCCGATGCGGACCCCGCGCTGACGGAGCCTGTCGAGGCCTCCTGCCGCGCGGCCGGGATCGAGATCGTCGTGATCGACACGATGCGGCAGCTCGGCACCGCCTGCGGGATCCCCGTTTCGGCAGCCGCCGCAGCAATTGTTTGACGGCGCGTTTGCGTGCTTTACAAAAATTTGGTATCCTACGGAATATTTTAGGATATTCCGGGATAATATAAACGCTGAACCAGCGCATTTCAAAAGAAAGGAGAACATCATGCCTACCTTTAATCAGTTGGTCAGAAAGGGCAGAGAGCAGGCTACCTACAAGTCCACCGCTCCCGCACTCCAGAAGGGCCTCAACACCCTGAAGAACCGCGCGACCGATCTGTCTTCTCCGCAGAAGCGTGGCGTCTGCACCGCAGTTCGTACCACCACCCCGAAGAAGCCGAACTCCGCACTTCGTAAGATCGCCCGTGTCCGCCTGACGAATGGCTACGAGGTTTCCGCCTACATCCCCGGTGTCGGCCACAACCTGCAGGAGCACTCCGTCGTTCTGATCCGCGGCGGCCGTGTTAAGGATCTCCCCGGCGTCCGTTACCACATCATCCGTGGTACCCTCGATACGCAGGGCGTCCAGGGTCGTATGCAGAGCCGTTCCAAGTACGGCCAGAAGCGCCCGAAGGCCAAGAAGAAGTAATCGGAACCCAACGCCTTAATTGCAGCGCGCCCTTTGCGCCTGCAACAGCAAGGCACCCCGCCTTGCCATGCGTTTTTTATATATTATTTATGTATGGGAAACTCTTGGCAGGCACAAAACGGTAGGAACAGCCTATCGAAGTACCTATGAAATCATTCTATGAAGGAGGGAAGCAAAGTGCCCAGAAGAGGTAATGTTCCCAAGAGAGAGGTCCTTCCGGATCCTGTCTACAATTCCACTCTGGTAACCAAGCTCGTCAACAGCGTCATGCTCGACGGCAAGAAGGGCGTAGCCCAGCGTGTCGTTTACGGCGCATTTGAGATCGTCGAGCAGAAGACCGGCAAGAACGGTCTTGACGCTTTCCAGCAGGCGATGGAAAACATCATGCCTTCCCTGGAAATCAAGTCCCGCCGCGTCGGCGGTGCAACCTATCAGGTTCCTCTGGAAGTCCGTCCCGAGCGTCGTCAGACCCTCGGCCTGCGCTGGATGACCACCTACGCACGCAAGCGCAGCGAGAAGACCATGAAGGAACGTCTCGCAGGCGAGATCATGGATGCCTGCAACAACACCGGCGCTTCTGTTAAGAAGCGTGAGGATACCCACAAGATGGCAGAAGCCAACAAGGCGTTCTCCCATTTCCGTTGGTAACGTAAGGAGTTACTGTAAATGCCGAGAAAATACTCACTTGAGAATACAAGAAATATCGGTATCATGGCGCATATCGACGCCGGCAAGACCACCACGACCGAGCGTATTCTGTTCTACACGGGCCGCACCTATAAATTAGGCGAGACGCACGAGGGCAACGCCGTCATGGACTGGATGGAGCAGGAGCAGGAGAGAGGCATCACCATCACCTCCGCCGCTACCACCTGCATCTGGAAGAATTGCCGCATCAACATCATCGATACCCCGGGCCACGTCGACTTCACCGTTGAGGTCGAACGAAGCCTGCGCGTGCTCGACGGAGCGGTAACGGTGCTGTGCGCCAAGGGCGGCGTGGAGCCTCAGACCGAGACGGTCTGGCATCAGGCTGACAAGTACAACGTGCCCCGTATGGTCTATGTGAATAAAATGGACATCATGGGCGCCGATTTCTTCAATGTTCTCAACATGATGCATGATCGGCTCAAGTGTAACGCCGTTCCCATTCAGCTTCCTATCGGCGCCGAAGCCACGTTCAAGGGCGTGATCGACCTCATTAAGATGAAGGCGAACGTGTTCTATGACGAGCTTGGCAAGGATGTCCGCGAGGAAGAGATCCCCGAAGATCTGCGCGATCTGGCCGACGAATACCGCGAAAAGCTTTTGGAGGCCGTTTCCGATCAGGACGACGAGATCATGGAGCTGTTCCTGTCCGGCGAGGATATCCCGCAGGACAAGCTCCGCGCCGCCATTCGCAAGGCGACGATCGGCGTGCATATGATCCCTGTCACCTGCGGCACCTCTTATAAGAATAAGGGCGTGCAGGAGCTGCTGGATGCGATCGTGGACTACATGCCCTCTCCCCTTGACAAGAAGGGAATCTCCGGCATCAATCCCAAGACCGATGAGGAAGAGTTCCGCCCTGCGGACGATTCCGCGCCGTTCTCCGCGTTGGCGTTTAAGATCGCGACGGACCCGTTTGTCGGCAAGCTCTGCTTCTTCCGTGTCTATTCCGGCACGGTGGATAAGGGAACTACCGTTCTCAATTCCACGAAGAACAGCCGCGAGCGCCTCGGCAGGATTCTGCTGATGCACGCCAACCACCGCGAGGATCTCGAAACAGCGTATTCCGGCGATATCGCTGCCGTCGTCGGCGTGAAGAACACCACGACCGGCGATACGTTATGCGACGAAAAGCACCCGATCATTCTTGAGTCCATGGAATTTCCCGAGCCGGTCATCCGTGTCGCCATTGAGCCGAAAACCAAGGCGGGGCAGGAAAAGATGGGCATTGCCCTGATGAAGCTGGCCGAGGAGGACCCGACCTTCAAGACCTATACCGATCAGGAGACCGGGCAGACCATCATCGCGGGCATGGGCGAGCTTCATCTGGAGATCATTGTCGACCGCCTGCTGCGCGAGTTCAAGGTGGAGGCCAATGTCGGCGCTCCGCAGGTTGCCTATAAGGAGACCGTCCGCGGCAAGGCTGACGTGGACATGAAGTATGCCCGTCAGTCCGGCGGCAAGGGCCAGTACGGCCATGTCAAGATCAAGCTTGAGCCGAACGAATCCGGCAAGGGCTACGAATTTATTAACGCCGTTACCGGCGGCGCGATCCCCAAGGAATATATTCCCGCCGTGGATCAGGGCATTCAGGGCGCAATGACGGCAGGCGTGCTTGCCGGCTTCCCCGTCGTGGATGTCAAGGTCACGCTGTACGACGGCTCGTACCACGAGGTCGACTCGTCCGAGCTTGCCTTTAAGATCGCCGGTTCAATGGCCTTTAAGGAGGCCTGCCGCAAGGCTGAGCCCGTCGTTCTGGAGCCGATCATGAAGGTCAGCGTCATCGTCCCGGATGATTATACCGGCGACGTGATCGGAGACCTTTCCTCCCGTCGCGGCAACATTCTCGGCATGGAGCCGAGAAACGGTGCGACACAGATCGACGCCAATGTCCCGCTTTCCGAAATGTTCGGCTACGCGACGAATCTCCGCAGCCGCACGCAGGGACGCGGACAATATTCAATGGAACCGAGCCACTATGTTGAACTGCCGAAGAATATTCAGCAGGAAATTGTGGAAAAACGCAGTTCTTATTGAAAAAATAGCTTGCCATTCTGTACTTTTTAGTGTATAGTGGTAGGTGTGTGAACAAATTAATTTACCATTTGTAAATCAACAGGAGGATTTTTTTCAATGGCAAAGCAGAAATTTGAAAGAACAAAGCCGCACGTTAACATCGGCACCATTGGTCACATCGACCATGGCAAGACGACTCTGACCGCTGCAATCACCAAGTATCTGTCCTTCTTCGGCGATGCTGCTTTTACCGATTATGCGAACATCGATAAGGCCCCCGAAGAGAAGGCTCGCGGCATCACAATCAACACCGCTCACGTCGAGTATGAGACCGAGAAGCGTCACTACGCTCACGTCGACTGCCCGGGTCACGCCGACTATATCAAGAACATGATCACCGGCGCTGCACAGATGGACGGCGCGATCCTTGTTATCGCCGCTACCGACGGCCCCATGGCTCAGACCAAGGAGCACCTGCTGCTGGCCCGTCAGGTTAACGTTCCTTCCGTCCTCGTCTTCCTGAACAAGGTTGACCAGGTCGACGACGAAGAGCTCCTCGAGCTCGTCGAGATGGAAGTCCGCGAGACTCTGGACTTCTACGGCTTCCCCGGAGACGACACCCCCATCATCCGCGGCTCCGCTCTGAACGCTCTGATCTCCGAGTCCACCGATCCCAACGCCCCCGAGTATGCCTGCATCAAGGAACTCATGGACGCTGTCGACACTTGGATCCCCACTCCCGACCGTATGGCTGATAAGCCCTTCCTGATGCCTGTCGAAGACGTCTTCACCATCTCCGGCCGTGGCACCGTCGCTACGGGCCGTGTCGAGCGTGGCCAGATCAAGAAGAACGAGCCGGTCGAGATCGTCGGCCTCATGGATGAGCCGAAGTCCACCGTCGTTACCGACATCGAGATGTTCCACAAGCTCCTCGACTACGCAGAAGCCGGCGACAACATCGGCGCTCTGCTCCGCGGCGTGGACAAGAAGAGCATCGAGCGTGGCCAGGTTCTGGCGAAGCCCGGTTCCATTCATCCCCACACCAAGTTCAAGGGCCAGGTCTACGTCCTGACCAAGGAAGAAGGCGGCCGTCACACCCCGTTCTTCAACAACTACCGTCCGCAGTTCTACTTCCGTACCACCGACGTTACCGGCATCATCACCCTTCCCGAAGGCGTTGAGATGTGCATGCCCGGCGACAACATCGATATGGATGTCGAGCTGATCACCCCGATCGCTATCGAGCCGAACCTCCGCTTCGCTATCCGTGAAGGCGGTCGTACCGTCGGTTCCGGTGTCGTTATCGGTATCAACGAGTAATTAACCATCGGAGCAGGGCAAGTAAATTTGCCCTGCTCTTTTTTTGCCCGGCGCAAACGGCGCAAAGCTTATCTTGCTCTGTTTTTGCCCCGGAACTTCAAGGAGAAAAGTATGACCTTTCAGGAAATTGCGAATAACGAAACCATCCGCGCCTATATTCAGCGCGCGGACGAGTCGCTGGTGGCTCTCGGCTATACGGAGCACAGCTTTGCCCATGTGACCCATGTTGCGTCGACGGCCGGATATATCCTCGAAACGTTAGGCTATGATGCACATACGGTCGAGCTGGCGCAGATCGCGGGATATCTCCATGACATTGGGAATCTGGTCAATCGCGTTGACCATTCGCAGAGCGGCGCGGTCATGGCCTTCCAGATCCTTAACGGCTTGGACTTCCCGGCACAGGATGTCGCCACGATCGTTACGGCGATCGGCAATCACGACGAAGGGACCGGTGTACCGGTCAACGCCGTTGCGGCGGCGCTGATTCTGGCGGATAAGGCCGACGTGCGGCGCAGCCGTGTGCGGAATCAGGATACGACAAGCTTCGATATCCATGACCGCGTCAATTATTCCGTTGCGAAATCCCTTTTAAAGATTAACGAGGAAAGGACGATCATCAAGCTCAAGCTGACGGTCGATACGCATTTCGGATCGGTCATGGACTATTTTGAAATTTTTATGCAGCGCATGATCCTCTGCCGTAAGGCGGCAGAAAAGCTCGGCCTGCAATTTAAGCTGATTATTAACGAGCAGCAGCTGGTATAGCTGCTGCTTGCGCAATAAAGCGCCGTCGAACTGAGGCGTGATAGAAAATGGGCGTGAGATCGCGCTATCGGATCGCAAGACGCGTCCTGATTTTTTGGACGCTGTTTATCGGCTTGGGTGCGGTTGGCGGCGCGCTCATGATGCTGCTGGATCCCCTCGGGGAGTCCACATGGATGGGACCGATGCTTCCGTATTTTCAGGTGCTGCCCTTTGCCGATGTCCTATTCCGCGACCTGACCTTTTCGTGATGGGCGCTTCTTGCGGTAAACGGTCTGACGAATCTGACAGCGGCTGCACTTCTCTTTGCCAAAAAAGCGCCTCGGCGCACTTTTGGGCGGAATTTTCGGCATAACGCTGATGCTCCGGATATGCATCCAGTTTTACATGTTTTCGCCGAATTTTTTGTCGACCGCTTATGAGCATGTTACTGTCTGTGCGCCGATCTGGGTGTTTGCCCTTGCGGCACCTGTCCGCGCCTTCTGCATGGAGGCGGCAGGAAAGGTCGCCGAGGCGGATTACATTTTATACTAGAATCTGTTAAAAAGCTTGAAAAGCTTTTTCAGCGTGTCGAAAAACCCTTTTCGGCACGCTGGTAAGGAGAGAGGCCGACGGCCTCTCTCCTTATATCTTACAGTGTTTCGCGGTCCAGATCGCGGTACGGATACACGCGTTCCCATTTGTTGTTTTCGCGGTCATAGCGGACAGAGCTTGTGTGGCTCGAGAGCAGCTCTACGATTGCGTAAGGGTCGATCCAGATCTCGCTGTCACATTCCTTTTGGCTCTCGTCAAAAACCAATTCAATGCCGAAATGCAGATGCACGGTCTCAATGTTGTTGACGTTCTCGTGCGTGCTGTAGCCCGTGCGGCCCATGAAGCCGATTACATCTCCCGCCTGAACGTGCTGACCCTCGGCCAGACCGTCGACATAGGGATGATCCTTTTGCAGATGCGCGTAATAATAGTATCGCAGATTGTCGTCGGAACGGATGCCGATGCGCCAGCCGCCGTATTGATTCCAACCGAGCGCTTCGACTCTGCCCGATTCCACTGCAACGATCGGTGTCCCGAGTGCACCGATCAGATCGTTGCCGAGGTGACGCCGTGCAAAGCCATAGCTGCGCCGATTGCCGAAATCGGCGTAGTGGCTGTAGCCGTAGCCCGACGCGATCGGCGAGAACGCCTTCAGTCCGTAAGCCGCGACCCATTGCACCTGACCGGTCGTTTTGTCCGTGACTTGGATCGCATAACTGCCGACTAAGCCGCCCAACACGGCCTGATATGCCTGCCGATAGTACGCAAAATATTTGTACTGTTCGCCGAGAAATTCCTGCGGCGCTCGATCGCCGCGAAGCTCGTCCGCCGCCGCAAGGACGCTCTTGACGTGGATGCCGCTGCCGCCGGTGCGCGTCGCGGCAAGCGCCAAAATATCGATCCAATTCAGCGGCTTTTCCTCTCCCTGCGAAGCAATGTCCAGCTCCAGCGCCTGCCGCAGAGCGGGGTAGCCGACCGTGAAATCCACCCAGCGGATAAAGTCCGCTGACGCATGGGGCGTTATCAGCGATAGCAGTATCAAAAACAGCACAAGCCTTTTCTTCACGAGCCACACCTCCGCACTATCGAAAAATAGTTTGCGGAAAGCATGATTTTTTATGCATATCCGCATATTTTGGGAAAAGCTCCATAAAATACCGTTGAGGTGATGGGGATGCTGCGATTTTTGCGCAAAGGGATCTTTCTCTGTGGTGTGCTGCTGGCCGCCGCGATCGCGCTGAAATGCTTCTTTCCCGAGTTCGGGCGCGAGGTCGGACACTGGATCAGCGGGGAAGAGGACAACCGTATCTCGCAGGCTGTCAGCCAGATGGTTTCTTCGCTGGCGGACGGAGACGGCATAGGAAATGCGGTGGAGGTTTTTTGTGAAAATATCCGAAATTCGTCAAAGAATTGAGATCACGCCTGCGTTTTTGGCGTTTCTGTGTGCGTTTTTTTATTTTGACCCGGCGGGAAGCTTTTTCCCGTTTCTGCTGGCGGCGACCCTACATGAGGCCGCGCATCTGCTTGCCCTGCGTCTGCTTTCGGCGCGGGTACATAAGCTTTGCCTTTCCGCCTGCGGCGCGGTGCTGCAAACCGAGCCGCTTTCCTACGGAAAGGAGCTGCTTGCCGCCGCTGCCGGTCCGGCCGCTAATCTGCTCCTTGCTCTGCTGTTTGCAAAGCGGGCGCCGATCTTCGCACTGGTGAACCTCTGTCTGCTTCTTTTCAATCTTCTCCCGCTGTATCCGCTCGACGGGGGCAGGATCCTGCGTGCCGCGCTGCTGCTTTTGCTGCCCGTCCGCGCTGCGGAAATCGCGGAAAAATGCATCGTTGTGCTCTCCATGCTGGCACTTACGGCCTTTTCGTGTTATCTTACCTGCGCATGGCACGCGGGTCTGTGGCCGGTGATCGTATGCGGACTGCTTTTCGTGCGCATCGCGGGGACGGTATTTCCGACGAGAGGAAGATTTTTGTGCAGAAACAGTTGACAAATCGGGAAATGCATGTTAGAATTATCAAGCTAAGATTCGGAGAGATGTCCGAGCGGTTTAAGGAGCCGGTCTTGAAAACCGGTGACGCAGCAATGCGCCGTGGGTTCGAATCCCACTCTCTCCGCCAGTTTCTCCTCTATATTGTGCTTTGATTCGGAGTGATACCCAAGAGGCCGAAGGGGCTCCCCTGCTAAGGGAGTAGGCGTGTAAAAAGCGCGCGAGAGTTCAAATCTCTCTCACTCCGCCAAAATGGAAAGCCTTGAAACGTCAGCGTTTCAAGGCTTTTCCTTTATTTTCAATGGTTTGCGGTGGGGTTGCGCTGTAGCGGGTTTGAGTATTTTTGGCCGCTTATAGGCAAAAAATAGCGGTTCTGGGAAAGATTTTGCTTACGGGAATGCTTATGAGAGCCGTCACTTGTCGTTGCTATTATAAAAATCCCACATTTTGGTTTTATACCGCTCGATATCGGCCCGGGCGACGTGGGTATAAATTTCGTCCATGACATTATCATTGGACCAACCGCCGATTTCGCGCGATATTTCTTTCGGAATGTCGAGGTGCGCAGATAGGGACGCGAAGCTATGGCGAAGTTGATGGACGGTTATGCGTTTTACTCCCGCTTTTGCACAGGTGCGCTCCACCGCACGACGCAGCGTCATTTGATGGACCTCCAGCAGCTTCCCTTCCGGCTTCCAATCGCGTTTGATCGCGGCGCGAAGCTCCGGAATCAACAATGGGACCTGTCGGTCGGAATCCTCGGTTTTATGCTCCTCCTGCTCCACCCATTGATTATTCTCATCCATGACGCGAGTGCCGGTCGTTTGGATGAAGTCCGCGTCCGGCCGGATGTTTTCCCAACGGAGCGCGTCGATCTCCGCGATGCGCATCGACATCAGGGCAAGCAGCATAGGGACGCAGAGCGGATCGTCTTTTGCGGCGGCGACGAATTTCGTGATTTCATCCGGTTCAAGCCACACATGCTTCTTTTTCTTCTTTGCCCGCTTCTCCGTTGAGAGCTTTTCATCAATATGCACGCCGTTTTCAGCAAGGACGGTTTTAATCAGGCCCCAAGAGTTCTTTACGGTTTTCTTGGAATACTGCCGCAGCGCATTGTTGATCTCCTGCTCCCAATCGTAGTCCGCAAGGTCGCACACCTTCTTCCCCATCACGGTGGGAAATCGATTTTTCTGAATAGAGCGGTACGAACGCACTGTCGCCGGGGAGGTTCCCGGCGACAATTTTTCTATGTACGCATCGATCGCCTGAGTGAGCGTCAGCTCACTCTTTTTTATTGGCCTTGCGGCGGTTTGGGCTTCGGCTTTGGTGATGGCGGCGCGGCGCTTGCATTCCTTCGCGGTATCGGCGGTTACGACGAGGGATTGGCCTTTGATACGGAGCTGGATCCTCCATGTGCCGTCTTTATTTTGTTTCGGTTCCGGTATGTGCATGTGGGTACCTCGATTATCTGTAGATATACGCGGTGGCGGAGACTGTGCCCTGCATCTGCTGGCGGAACCAGCCGACACTTGGGGACAGCACGTCGTAAAGAAGAACGCCGAGAATGAACAGAATCAGCACGCCGCAGGCAACCGCCAAGACGCGCAGCCATCGGTTTTTCTCCCTGAGCCGCCGCTCATAGTGGGCAGCCATGACGCGCAGCCGCTCCTTATAGAAGCCGGCAAGCTGCTCCGGCGGCGCGTCGTCCGGTGCGTCGCCCTCGATGGTGTAGCCGACGGCCTCGGCGATTGCATTGACCGTCAGCATGGTCACCGTTTGGGTCGGGTTTTGCCGGAAGAAGCGTTCGACCGTTCCGCGGGAAAGCCCGGAGGCCTCCACGATCTGCCGGTTCGTCATGCCGGTCTCTTTTCTTTTCTGGATGATTCCGTCGATGATGCTTTCCGTTTTCAATTTGCAGCCCCTCTTTTTTCGTTTGATTTTTCATTGCGCAAAAGGCGCAAGCAATTTTCAACGATGAGAAAGAGATAGCGGGGGACGCAATCGATAAACATTGACGTTTCCCGCCTGTGGTGTTACGTTGGGAGTGTGGTCGCGCGACGATGATACGAGGAGGTAACGCCATGCGGAACATTCAAATTATCACCGAAAACGGCAAGACAAAAATCTACATCGACGGCGAGCTGCTTGAGGGAGTGCACAGCTTTTCCGTGGACTATCTCAAGGGGGCGCCGGTGCTGGTGTCGCTCGTCGCCGACGTCGGAACGGGGACGCAGCCGCAGCGGGACAGGGTGCTGCATTAGTGCACTACCCCTATATTTTCATACATATTTATTGTACCATTGTTCCCACGTTTTGCAATGAGAAATACTGTACAATATTTGAAGTCGCAATTTGTGACAAATGCACGAAAGGGGTAACAAAAATGGAAGAATTGAGGGAAAGCTTGATTCAGCAGATCATCGAGGTACTGAAAAACGCGTCGCCGGAACAGATTTACATCGCGCTTGAGTTCATCCGCTGCATCACGTAGGGAATCGCATTGCCCGCCGCCAAACGCGCGGCAGAACGCAAAATACGCCGTTAAACACGCCGAAAAATCGCACGGAGAACATTCTCCGTGCGATTCGTGCGTTGTTGCGGTGGAAGAGATGACGGATTGCCACGGCTTGCGCCGCAAGCCTCGCAATGACAAAGTCGATGATGCTTCGCGGTCTTATACTGGAATCTGTTAAAAAGCTTGAAAAGCTTTTTATAGCGCCAAGGGCGCGTCAGATTCTGCATGAGACGGCGCAGCGTG
>CAKTVW010000042.1 GCA_934630495.1 uncultured Oscillospiraceae bacterium | reverse complement strand
TTTTGACCGCTGCCACTCCTTTTTGCTCGCTGTATCCGCCACCGGCGGCGCTCGCAAACGTCCCCCTTGCGGGTACATAAAGTATTCCTGCGCTTTTCAAATCTCAACCCGCCAAAAAATCTCTCGACGTCCGCTCTTGTCGATTTAATCAGAGCTTCCTTAGCTTTCTTCCTCCATGCGGCGGAACTCCCGATCGGTGCGAATCAGACTGCATTCCGCTTCGACCTCGGCGCGGAGCGCCTCCGCCGGGGTCAGAACGCAGTCGGACGGGACCTCGTCGTGCGGTCGTACCAGACCGTAGTGCTTTGTGCGCGGTTTTTTCTGCATGGTATGATCTCCCTTCGTCGTGTTTTGCCGGTATCGATAGGATATCCGCGCACGGGAGACATGATTCGCGAGAGAGCAGAAAATATGAAACGGCGCACCTGTTGAATGACGCCTTACAGAATCTTACGCAGCGCGGCGATATATGCCGGCGTCGTTCCGCAGCAGCCGCCGACCAATACCGCGCCTGCGTCGATCAGACAGCGCATGGCGTTCGCAAACGGTTCGGCCTGCATCGGGTAGACGGCCTCGCCGCTGTCGGAGATCACAGGCATCCCGGCGTTCGGCTTGACCAGCAGCGGGACATGCGCGGCACGCTTCATGTTGCGGACGAGACTGACAAGCTGCTCCGGGCCGCAGGAGCAGTTGATCCCGACGGCATCCGCGCCAAGCTCCTGAAGCGTTTCCACTGCCTCGACGCAGTTTCCGTTAAAGTAGCAGCGCCCGTCGGCTTGGACCGTTACAGAGCACATGACCGGAAGCTCGCATACGCTCTGCGCAGCCTCCAGCGCGACTGCCGTCTCGTCAACGCCGAGCATCGTCTCGATCACCAGAAGGTCGGCGCCGCCCTCGACGAGTGCCTGTGCCTGTTCGCGATAAATGTCGTGAAGCGTCCGCGCGTCCATCGTGCCGTTCGGCTCGAGCGGGGTCCCGGTCGTGGTCATATCGCCCGCGACCAGCGCCCGACCGCCGACGGCCTGCTTCGACAGCGCGACGAGCCTGCGGTTAAGCTCCGCCGTCCGCTCCTGCAGGCCGTAGCGCGTCAGACTGCTGCGATTCGCACCGAAGGAGGGCGCGTAGACGATCCTGCTCCCGGCATCGGCATAGGCGCGCTGCAGCTCCGTGAGCGGCTGCGGATGCTCCAAGACCCACTGCTCCGTGCAGACACCGCGCGGCATCCCGGCGCTCATCAGGTTGGAGCCGGTCGCGCCGTCGAGCAGCACCGGACCTGCGACGCACAGCCGTGAAAACTCGTTTCTGGTCAATTTTATCGCCTCGTTTCAAATTTTCTTTATTGTACCCGCATTTTGTCGGAAATGCAATATTGAAATCCGCGTCAGGCTTTGCTAGAATAGAGACGATAAGGAGGCGTAAACCATGAAAAAAACCGTATTACGCAAATATGCAAATCTGATCGCGACCGTCGGCATTAACGTCCAGAAGGGACAGGAGGTCTTCGTCCTTGCAGAGCTGGATCAGCCCGAATTTGTAAAAATGGTGGTTGAGGAATGCTATCGCGCGGGCGCGAAGCGCGTCATTGTGGATTGGGATTACCAGCCGCTCGCCAAGCTGCATTGCCGCTGGCGCAGCCAAAAGAATCTCAACACGATGGAAAACTGGGAAGAGGCTCGCTGGCAGCACTACGTTGACGAGATTCCCTGCCGTATTTATCTGGTTTCCGAGGATCCGGACGGCCTGAAGGGTATCAACCAGAGCAAAATGGCCAAGGCACAGCAGGCCAAGTATAAGGTCATCAAGCCCTACCGCGACCAGATCGAAAACAAGTATCAGTGGTGTATTGCCGCCGTACCGGGTGCGGCGTGGGCGAAAAAGCTCTTCCCGAATCTGAGCAAGAATCAGGCGATCGAAAAGCTGTGGGAGGCGATCCTGACGGCTTCCCGTGTCGACGACGATCCCGTGCAGGCATGGAAGCTGCACAACGAGGACCTTGCAAGGCGCTGCGCCTATTTGAACGGCTTGGGTATCGAGACGCTGGAATACCGCAGCTCCAACGGTACGAATTTTAAGGTCGGCATGATCGAGGATGCCGAATTTAAGGGCGGCGGCGAGTATTCGCTGCTCGGTCACTATTTCAATCCGAACATTCCCTCCGAGGAGGTCTTCATCTCCCCGAAGCGCGGCGTTGCCGAGGGTATCGTTTATTCCACCAAGCCGCTGTCCTATCAGGGACAGCTGATCGAGAATTTCTCCGTCCGCTTTGAAAACGGCAAGGCCGTCGAGGTACATGCCGAAAAGAACGAGGAGCTTTTGAAGAAAATGATCTCCATGGACGAGGGAGCCGCCTATCTGGGCGAATGTGCGCTCGTGCCGTATGATTCTCCGATCCAGAATACGGGCCTGCTCTTTTATGAAACTCTGTTCGACGAGAACGCCGCGTGCCATCTTGCGCTCGGCATGGGCTTTGCCGATACGATCAAGGACTTCGACAAGTACACGCTCGACGAGTGCCGCGAGAAGGGCATCAACGACTCCATGATCCATGAGGACTTCATGATCGGCTCTGCCGATCTGGACATCGACGCGCATACCCGCGACGGGCGTACCGTGCCGATCTTCCGCAACGGCAACTGGGCGTTCTGAGCCAATTTTTCCGAAATAACGCAAGCCCGAGGGCGGACCGAATGTGTCCAACCTCGGGCTTGCTTCGCTATCTATCAGTTCTCGACACAAGTGTCGGGAAAAATGTCCATGGCCTTGGCGCGTGCGCGGATCGACAGCAGATCGGAGAAGGTCTCCGGCCGCTTGGACGGGTCGCGCAGCAGTGCCGAGGGGTGGTAGATCGCCGTGTAAGAGATGCCGTCTCGGTCCGTCCACTGCCCGTGCTCACGGGTGATGCGAAAATCCGGCTTTATCAGCCGCATGGCCGCGATCCTGCCCAGACAGACGATCATTTTCGGCTTCAGAATGCGGAGCTGCTCGTTCAGGTAGCCGATACAGGCGTTCTGCTCGTCCTCCATGGGGTCGCGGTTCTGCGGCGGGCGGCACTTGACGATGTTTGCAATATAGCAGTTTCGGCGGCTGAGGTCGATGATCGACAGCATTTCGTCGAGCAGCTTCCCGGCCGCGCCGACAAACGGTTCGCCCAGCAGATCCTCCTGCTGCCCCGGACCTTCTCCGACAAAAACGATCGGCGACGGCGCGGGGCCGACACCAAATACGACGTTTGTCCTCGTTGTACTCAGGCGGCAGGCGTGACAGCCCAGACAGTGCTGCCGAAGCCGCTCCATTTCCTCATTCATCATAGCGTCTTCTCCTTGCTTCGCGGCGGCGGCGCTGCTCGGCGCGTTTCTTTGCGCGGCGGGTATTGACGGCCCGCATCGTCAGCAGCGCGATCAGCAGGATCAGCAGGATCAGGGCAGGGAAGAGCAGATACCAATAGCGCATCAGGCCGCTGCCTGCGGGCTGTACGTCGGTGCGGTCGGCCTCCGTTTTCGGAACGATCAGATTGTCGGACTGGCGCTCTACGGCGGTCAGCGTGACCAAGTCGGCGGTGACCAGCTCCTTGCCGCGATACAGGGCGGTGACGGTGCCGACCTTCTGCCCTTCGGCCAGCGGCGCGGTGAGCTGAGGCGGATCGTAGTCCAGACGGAAGGTGACATCCGCCGGATCAAGCTCGTTCGGAAGCATTGCCGAGGCGTTTTCCGCCGCGCGGACCAACACGTTTTTCCGCCCGGCCGCGTAGATCACGACCGGCTGGCCCAGCATGGTCTGATCGGAGAGGACCTGACGGTAGGAAAAGCTTTCAAAACCGTATTCCATCAGCTTTTTTGTTTCGACAAAGCGCAGGTCGTTCCGCGCTCCGGTGTCCAGGATCTCCGTTTCACAGCCGCACACCACCGTCAGAAGCTCCATATCGCCGTCCTTGGCGGTGGAGATCAGACAGCCGCCGGCGGGTGTGGTGAAGCCGGTCTTGATGCCGCTGGCCTTGTCATAATAGTATTTGTTGTCCTCGCTGTTGACCTCAAGCAGGTTGGTCGTTTCCAGCTCACGCTCACCGGACAGATTCGTCGCGGGAACGGTGTGCTTTGTAGTGGAGGCAAATTCGCGGAACTGCGGATTCTGCCACGCCCATTTCGCCATCAGGAGCAGGTCGCGGACGGTGGTGTAGTGATTGTCGTCGTGCAGACCGTGCGCGTTGGCAAAATGCGTGTGCGTCATGCCAAGAGAGACGGCTTTTTGATTCATCATCTCGACGAAGGCCTCTACGCTGCCCGCGACGTGCTCTGCGATAACATTGCAGCCCTCGTTGGCCGAGGACACCATGATGCAGTACAGAAGCTCCCGCACGGTCAGCTTTTCACCGGCCTTCAAGCCCGCTGAGCTTCCGTAGATGCTGAGGTTTTGCAAGGCGCTGTCCGAAATCGTGACCGTTTCGTCAAGACCGCCTGCCTCTAACGCCAGCATACAGGTCATGATCTTGGTCAGGCTTGCGGGATAGAGCTGCAGATCCATCTGAAAGCCGTAGAGCAGCGTCTGCGAGTTCAGCTCGTACATGGCGGCGGCGCGCGCCTTGATCTTGTAATCCGAGGTAAAGCCGGAATCCAAGCCGTCAGCCGTCGTTTCCGAAACGGGCGGGAGATCGGTAGTCTCTGAGCCTGCTTCCGTCGGCTCGACCGTTTCTTCGGGATCGGACGCCTCCTCCGTCTCGGCAAATGCCGACCCGACCGTGCAGGAAAGCACCAGCGCGAGAACGAGCAGCCACAGCAAAAATCTGCGTTTTTTCATAAATATCCTCCAAAACTCCGCGCGTCGGGATTGCCTCGGCGGGTTTTTCTGTGTTATAATGTATTCGTATCGCGGGCATCCGTCAGCATGACGATCCGGCTGCGGCGGCTCCGCTATAGGTCCATTATATCAAAAAACCCGTTGAAGTCAACGGATGAACCGAGGAAAAACACCATGAAACGAATCAAACCCGAGGGGCTGCTGCTTCTTGCCGCAGCTGTGTTTCTTGTCTTTTGCACGGGCTTTTTCCTCGGCGGACGCACCGCCTCGGGCGGGCTCCGCGTTATTACGGAAAAGACCTCCGTGCCGCAGGAGCGTGAGCTTGCCGCCAATACGACCGACGCGGCGGATACGCACGCGCTTCCCGCTCCGGAGGAGAGGCTTGATCTGAACACCGCGACGGCGGAGGACCTGATCTTTCTGCCGGGCATCGGTCCGACACTTGCGCAGCGGATCATCGACTATCGGGAGAAAAACGGACCGTTTACCGCCGTTGACGAGCTGAAAAACGTTTCCGGCATCGGCGAAAAGCGGCTTGAGGCACTGCGCGACTATGTAACTGTGGAGGAAGCACCATGAAAATCTTAGTGGTAGACGACGAGGAGCTTTTGGTCAAGGGCATCCGATTTAATTTACAGAATGACGGCTATGAGGTTGTTACCGGCTGCAACGGGCGGGAAGCGGTCGAGCTTGCGCGAAATCCGGAGATCCGCCTGATCGTGCTGGACGTCATGATGCCCGAACTGGACGGGCTGGAGGCCTGCCGCCGTATTCGGGAATTTTCCGACGTGCCGATCATCATGCTCACGGCCAAGGCGGAGGATATGGACAAGCTGCTGGGCTTTGAGCACGGCGCGGACGATTACCTGACAAAGCCCTTTAACATTTTGGAGCTGAAAGCGCGCATCCGTGCGCTGCTTCGCAGGAGCGGCGCGGATAAATCAAACGAGCGCAGCCGCATCACCGTCGGCGATCTGACAGTCGACACGCAGGAGCGCAATGTTTATAAAAACGGCGTTCCTGCCGAGCTGACGGCGCGGGAATTTGACGTTGTGGAGCTGCTGATCCGAAACCCGAACCGTGTTTATTCGCGGGAAAACCTGCTTGACCTGATCTGGGGCTACGAATACCGCAGCGATATCCGCACGGTCGACGTCCACATCCGCCGCATTCGTGAGAAGCTCGAGACCGTTCCGGCCGAGCCGGAGCATTTTATGACAAAATGGGGAGTTGGGTACTATTTCAAAGCCTGAAAAGCGGGTCAAGCTGCTGCCCGCCAGCTCGCAGCTTCGCTACGCCATCGCCTATATCTGCATTACGGCGGGCGTCCTGTTCTTTTTGAATATTTACACCTCCGCGACGACGCGCCGCATGATATTCAGTGCGCAGCACCGTTCGCTGGAGGAAAAGGCGCAGCTCATGGTGACGGCGCTCCTGCAGACGGACGAGCTTTCCGCGTCGAAGGCCGAGCAGGCCGTCAATTCGCTGGAAAATCTGCGCACGACGCGTACCGTTGTGACCGACGCAGGCGGCGCGGCGCTGTACGACTCTCTGGAGGACGCGCCCGGGAGGCTTTTGCTGTTTCCGGAGATCGTCACTGCGCTGGACGGGAGCGACGTGTTTTACAGCCGCTACGATGCCGGAGCGGTCGAAAGCCGCGCCGCCATGCCGCTGGTGCGCAACGGAGACGTCCTCGGCGCAGTCTACCTGATGGACTACGACACCGACCGGGGCGCGCTCATTGCCGCGCTGCAAAAAAACGTTTTGCGTATTTCCGTGGCGCTGGAGGCGCTGGTCGTTCTGATCTCCCTTGCTTTTGCTACCGCGTTTTCGCGCAGAATGCGGAAGATCCTGCATTCCGTACGCATGATGCGCGAGGGCGACTACAGCCAAAGAGTCGGCATCCGCGGACACGATGAGCTGGACTGTCTGGGCAGGGAGTTTAACGAGCTTGCCGAGCGTCTGAACGCGGCCGAGGAGCAGCGGCGTCAATTTGTTTCCGATGCGTCCCACGAGCTGAAAACACCCTTGGCATCCATTAAGCTGCTGTCTGATTCCATACTCCAAAACGAGATGGATCAGGCGACGGAACGGGAATTTATCGGAGACATCGGGCGGGAGGCCGACCGCCTCGGGCGGCTCTCCCAGAAGCTCCTGACGCTGACGAAGCTGGACAGCGACATCGACGAGGAGCGCGAGATCGTCGACGCGGGCGCGATCCTGCGAAAGGTCCTGCGGATGCTCCGCCCGCTGGCCGACCTCAGACAGATTCGGATCGACCTGTCGGACGAACCGAATTGCACGGTCCTGAGCGTCGAGGACGATCTGTACCAGATCGTATTCAACCTGACGGAAAACGCAATCAAATACAACCGCGACGGAGGTTGGATCGGGCTTGGGCTGAAGCGGATCGAAGAAAATGTGGAGCTTACGGTGGCCGACAACGGCGTCGGCATCCCGCCGGAATCGATGGATCATATCTTTGAACGCTTCTATCGGGTCGACAAGGCGCGTTCGCGGGCGGCCGGCGGCGCCGGACTGGGCCTGTCGATCGTGTACGGAATGGTCAAGCGCAATTACGGCAATATTTGCGCAGCGGCGCGCCTAGGCGGCGGGACGGTCTTTACCGTCACGTTCCCGCTCTTTGCGGCAGAGGAGGATGCGGAATGAAACGAAAACTGCTGTGTCTTCTGCTTGCGGCGCTCCTGCTTTTGACGGCCTGTGTCCATGCCTCGCAGGAGAGCGAGGAGCCGGATTTCCTGTTCTACTATCCTACGGCCGCCACGAGCGGCTTAAAAACGGCGCTTACGGCAAAGCCCGTGTCCGTTGACGAGGGTTTGTCGGCGGCGGAGCTGGTGCGCCTGTATCTGGCGTCGGAGCCGCCGGAGGGAGCGAAAAGGGTCCTTCCGGCACAGTGGACGCTTTTGTCCGTGAGCAGCGCGAAAACGACGCTGTTTCTGACCTTCGGCGGCGAAGCGGCGCAGCCGACGGAGCGTTCGCTTGCCTGCGCGGCGATGACCGAGACGCTGCTTCAGCTCAGCGGCTTTGACCGCCTGAGCCTCACGCTTCCGCAGACGGAAACGCCGCTGGTGCTGACGGAGAACGACGTTCTTCTCGAGGATACTGCCATGCTCCCGCAGAAGGAGACGGTCACGCTGTATTACCCGGACGCTGAGCGGCGCTATCTGGTGCGCGAGACGCTGGTGGCCGAGGCGATGAGCGAAGACGAAAAGCCGCAGTATATTGTCGAGCGGCTTCTGGACGTCCACGACGACGGCTGCTTCCCGTCGGGGACACAGCTTCTGAGCATCACAGTGGAAAACGGCGTGTGTACGGTCGATCTGTCCTCGCAGTTTGTCACGGGCATGAACGAGAGCTTCCTGCGGGTGAGGACGGCGGTCTACGCGCTGGTCAACTCCCTGACGGAGCTTTCCGAGATCGACACGGTCGATCTGTGGGTGTCCGGCGCGCCGCTGGAGCAGCTGTACCTGTTGGAGCTTTCTGCGGGACTGACACGGGACGAGAGTCTGATCGTCGGCGCTGCCGAAAAGGACGCTGTCGATGCGACGCTCTATCCGACCTGCGGCGACAGCGGCCTACTGGTCCCCATTCCCAAAATGTTGGAGCAGGGGAGCGGCGCGGAGGAGCTGCTCGAAGCGCTGATCGCCTATCAGGGCGAGAACGGCGTGCGCGGCTGTATCCCGGACGGAACGAAGCTGCTGTCGCTGCGCACGGAAAACGGCGTATGCACCGTCGATCTGACCGGCGAATTTTTGGACGGCTGCGCCAATGCGCAGGAGGAAACGCTTGCGGTGCGATCCGTCGTTGCGACGCTGACCTCACTGCCAGAGATCAATTCCGTCGAGCTTCTGATCGAAGGCATCACGCCGGCCTACCGCAGCGGGTCCGCCGCACCGCGCAGCCCGTCGCAGACGTGGTTTGCACGATGAATAATTAAAAAGTGCCGGGACGATCAGTCCCGGCGCAGCGTGTCGAAAAACCCTTTTCGGCACGCTGGCAGACTGCTAAAAAGTTCGGAAGACAAGCAACTCACGCCCGTCGGCGTACATAGGTACGGTAGGGCGTGAGTTGCGCAGTAAGTCAAAATTCTTGCGGAGCAAGCGAATTTTCACATTATAAAGTTTGGAATATCCCGTTTTTTCGAATCAAAACTTAGATAGTGAAAATCTTTTAAAATGTTAGCCGATTTTGACGATTACGGACTTTTTTGACAGCCTGTGCCGGGACGATCAGTCCCGGCGCTCAGACTGTCAAATAAAACCTTGATCGTTAAAAAGGTTCGGTTTCCCGTGCGATATGTGAAGCGCTTCGCAGGTAAGCCAAAACCGTATCGGCAAAATGAACAAAACGAACGATATCATTTTGTTGAAAACACACGAAATTCATGACTTCCCACAAAAAACAATTGCAATTACCGACAAAACACGTTATACTAAATGTACAGATTTGGAAACGATTCCAACTCTAAAAACGGGATAAAATCGAATGGAGGAAAAACAATGAAAAAGATCATCGCACTGGTCATGGTTCTTGCCATGATCGCTTGCCTGTTCGCAGGCTGCAAGGGCGACAGCAAGGGTTCTGTTTACTACCTGAACTTCAAGCCCGAATTTGACACCGCTCTGCAGGAACTCGCAAAGACCTATACCGAAAAGACCGGCGTCGAGGTCAAGATCGTCACCGCAGCTTCCGGCGACTACAACAAGACCCTGACCTCTAACATCGGCGACGTCACCATCTTCAACATCGGCAATACCGCCGCTCTGAACGACTGGGACGACTACGCACTGGATCTGAAGGATTCTGCGATCGCTAAGGAGCAGAACACCGACAGCTTCAACCTCTACAACGACAAGGGCGAGCTGAAGGCTCTGGGCAACTGCTACGAGTCCTTCGGCCTCATCGTCAACACCAAGCTGCTTGCCGAGGCTGGCTACTCCGTCTCCGACATCACCAATTTCGACTCCCTGAAGAAGGTTGCCGAGGACATCACCGCCCGTTCCGAGGACCTCGGCTTCGCGGCATTCACCTCCGCCGGTCTGGACGGCTCCTCCTCTTGGCGCTTCTCCGGCCACCTTGCAACGCTGCCCCTGCACTATGAAGGCGTTGCCAGCAACGTTCCCACCATCACCGGTGAGTACCTGAACCTCTACAAGAACGTTTGGGATCTGTACATCAACAACTCCACCTGCGCTCCGTCCGAGCTGTCTACCAAGACCGGCGACGAGTCCCGTGCTGAGTTCACCGACGGCAAGGCCGTGTTCTTCCAGAACGGCACTTGGGAATATGCAAACCTGATCAAAGCCGGCATGACCGACGACGAGATCGCTATGATGCCCATCTACTGCGGCGCTGACGGCGAAGAGAACTCCGCTCTGTGCTCCGGCACCGAGAACCGCTGGGCCATCAACTCCCAGGCGAAGAAGGAAGATCAGGAAGCTTCCATCGACTTCCTCGTATGGCTGGTTTCCGATCCCGACGCTTCCAAGGTCTATGTTGAGCAGCTGGGCGCTGTTCCCTTCAAGAACTGCCCCGCTTCCTCCAACAAGTTCGTCAACGACGGCAATGCGCTCCTTTCCGAGGGCAAGACCCCGATCTCTTGGGCGTTTAACTACACGCCGAACGTCGACGCTTGGAGAGCTACCGTTGTTACCGCTCTGACCGCTTACTCCGCAGGCACTGCCGAGTGGACCGAGGTCGAGAAGGCATTTGTCGAAGGCTGGGCTTACGAGTACAACCAGGCTAACGGCTAAGAGCTGAAGCTGCAATAGATCATATAACGATCGGAGGGGCGGGCAAGTGCCCGCCCCTTTTGAAATTCGCAGAGTCGCCGCGGCTTTTGATGTCTTTTCTTGAGAAAGCTCCGAACGCGTTTTCTCAAGAAAGGGCACCAGCGAATGCTGACGCCCTGCACGAAAAAAAGAAAGAGGGGGATCTCAAATGGGTAAAAAAGCGTCCATGGTCGGCGCAAACGGCGCGCTGCTCCGCAAACCCATCAAGCGCTGGGCGCCGCTGTTTTTGCTGCCGGTCTTTGCTGCCTTTTGCGTAGGTTTTGTCTGGCCGTTCATGCAGGGCATTTATCTGTCCTTTTGCAATTTCAACGTGCCCTCCGACGCAAAGTGGATCGGTTTTACGAATTATGCGAAGATCTGGACGGACGCGGGCTTCTGGAATGCCTTTAAGAATACGGCCGCGTTTGCGATCGTGACGATCATTCTTATCAATGTGCTGGCGTTCACCATCGCCTATGCATTGACGCAGAAGATGCGCGGCTCGAATTTGTTCCGCACGGTCTTCTTTATGCCGAACCTGATCGGCGGCGTCGTGCTGGGCTATATCTGGAGCATGATCTTCGACGCCATCCTGAAGCACTATGCCACCTATTTGACCGCCAACGCCACCTACGGCTTCTGGGGACTGGTCATTCTGGTCGCGTGGCAGCAGATCGGCTATATGATGATTATTTACATTGCGGGTCTGCAGGCTGTTTCCGAGGATATGCTCGAGGCGGCAAGAATCGACGGCGCGAATGGCCGCCAGACGCTCTTCCGCGTAATCATTCCGAACGTCATGCCCTCCATTGCGACATGTACCTTCCTGACGCTTACCAACGGCTTTAAGCTGTTCGACCAGAACCTTGCACTGACGGGCGGTATGCCGAGCACCATGGTCGACGCAACGACCAAGATCAATGCCACCGAGCTGCTCGCGCTGAACATTTATTCCACCTACAGCATCAATAAGAATTATCACGGTGTCGCTCAGGCGAAGGCGGTCATTTTCTTCCTCCTTGTCGCGGTCCTCGCGATCCTTCAGCAGAGAGCGACCAGCCGAAAGGAGGTCCAGCAATAATGTCTACGAAAACAAAGCTTCGCAAGCACAGAAAGTATTCTGTCGGCAGTACGTTCCTGACGATCGCCTTTGCGATCCTCTGTATCGCATGGGTGATGCCGGTCGTCGAGGTGCTGATCAACTCCTTTAAGACCAATGGCGCAATCAACACGAGCCTGTTTGCCCTGCCGAACTCGGAATCCTTTGCCGGTATGGACAACTATGCCACGGGTATGACCTTCGGCAACTATCCTATCTTGAAATCCGCCGCCTACAGCCTGCTGATCTCCGTCGCTTCCACGGCGCTGATCCTCGTCTGTTGCTCCATGGCCGCTTGGTACATCGTCCGCGTCCAGAGCAAATTTGCAAAGTTTTTCTATTATCTATGCCTGTTTTCCATGATCGTCCCGTTCCAGATGGTCATGTTTACCCTGACGAGCACCGCAAAGGAGCTTCATCTGAATACGCCGTGGTCGATCCCGGTGATCTACCTCGGCTTCGGCGCGGGCTTGGCGATCTTTATGTTCACGGGCTTCGTAAAAAATCTCCCGCTCGAGATTGAAGAAGCGGCGGCCATTGACGGCTGCGGCCCCGTGCGCACGTTCTTCCTTGTTGTTCTGCCGATGCTGAAGCCGAGCCTGATCTCGGTCGGCATTCTGGAGCTGATGTGGGTCTGGAATGACTACCTCCTGCCGTATCTGGTCCTCGATATTACCAAATACCGCACGCTGCCGATCCATGTGCAGTACCTCAAGGGCAGCTACGGAACGGTCGACCTCGGCGCGACCATGGCGATCATCATGCTCAGCATCCTGCCGATCATTATTGTCTATCTCCTGTGCCAGAAGCACATCATTAAGGGCGTCGCCGCCGGTGCGGTGAAGGGCTGATGACGATCAAGGACCTGTCCCGAGAGACAGGCTATTCCGTCGGCACGATCTCCCGCGTCCTGAACCATCATCCCAATGTCAGCGACAAGGCCAGACGCGAGATCACTGCGGCGATCGAGCGCTTCGGCTTTGAACGGAACGAAAACGCCAAAAACCTCAAGCAGCAGAAAAACGAAGGCATTCTCGTGCTTGTCAAGGGACGGCGGAACGAGCTGTTTGCGTCCATTCTTGAACGCCTGCAGGCGGTCTTTGCCGCTACCAGCTACAATATGACGGTAGACTACTTCGACGAGCAGGAGGACGAGGTACGCCGCGCGATCCATCTCTGCACAATCAAAAAGCCGCAGGGCCTGATGTTCCTTGGCGGAAACTGCTGCAATTTTGAGCCTGCCTTTTCGCAGATCAGCGTTCCCTCACTCCTGCTGACGGACAACGCCTCCGAGCTGCATTTTTCAAACCTTTCCAGCGTTTTTACCGACGACGTTGCCGCTGCCGACTGCGCGGTCTCCTATCTGATCGAGCAGGGACACCGCAGCATTGCGGTGATCGGCGGCGACCCGACGATCTCCGATACCTCCCGGATGCGCCTGCAGGGCTGTGTGCAGGCGATGCTGCGAAACGGCATTGCCGGTCCCGTTGCGCGGGAAGCGGCGCTGTATTCCTACGAGGGCGGCTATGCCACTACGAAACGCATCCTTGAAAAGAAGACCGACGTTACTGCGATCTTTGCCATGGCCGATGTGATGGCGATCGGCGCGATCCGCGCACTTCGTGACGCGGGCTGCCGCGTCCCGGAGGATATCTCCGTCTGCGGTTTTGACGGCTTGCAGCTCAGCGACTATTTCCTGCCGCAGATCACGACCGTCAGGCAGTCCGTCGACGAGCTTGCCGTTCGCGGCGCAAAGCTCCTGATGCGCAGCATCGAGGGGCGCGGGCCTGCCGTTCACGAGAGCGTACCCTTTACGCTGGAGCGGCGGGAGAGCGTAGCGGCGGTGAAAGCGCGCTGAACAGCGGGAAAGCATAGCGGTGGTCCGCGCATCCGGCGATCGGGCCTGTGCAGACGCGCAAATTATCCTTGCCCCGACGAGCGGGGCAGAAAGAGAGTACGATCATGAGAAGTTCCGGCATTCTGATGCATATTTCTTCGCTTCCGTCGCCCTATGGCATCGGGACCTTGGGAAAAGAGGCTTACCGTTTCGCGGATTTCCTGCATTCGGCGGGCCAGCATTACTGGCAGCTTTTGCCCATCGGCCCGACCAGCTACGGCGACAGCCCCTATCAGTCGTTCAGCACCTTTGCGGGCAACCCGTATTTTATTGACCCCGACCTTCTGGTCGAGGACGGCCTGCTGCTGCAGGCAGAGCTGGACGAGATCGATTGGACCGGCCATACCGATCGCGTGGACTACGGCTTTCAGTTCCGCGTTCGTTTTGACCTCCTGTATCGGGCCTATCTGCGCGGCCGTGACCGTGACGAAGAGGCGATTCGGCTCTTCCGTAGGGAGAACCCGTGGGTAGAGGATTACGCGCTCTTTATGGCGCTCAAGCGTTCGCATGAAATGCATTCGTGGGACACATGGCCGGAGGAAATTCGCCTGCGCCGTCCCGGCGCGGCGGAGACGTATGCCGTTGTGCTGGCAGAGGATGTCAATTTCTTTATCTATCTGCAATTTTTGTTCTATCGGCAGTGGGACGCGCTGCATAAGTACGTCAGAAGCCTCGGTATGGAGATCATCGGTGATCTGCCGATCTATGTGCCGTATGATTCCTGCGACGTATGGGCGAATCCGGGACTGTTTCAGTTGGACGAGCACGGAACGCCGACCGAGGTCGCGGGGTGTCCGCCGGATGCCTTTTCCGCAGATGGACAGCTCTGGGGCAATCCGCTCTATGACTGGGAACTGATGCGCAGCGACGGCTATGCTTGGTGGATGGAACGCATTCGCGGCGCGGCAAAGCTGTTTGACGTGATCCGCCTCGACCATTTCCGCGGATTGGAGAGCTATTGGGCGGTGCCGTTCGGCGATGCAACGGCGCGCAACGGACGTTGGGTAAAGGGACCGGACCACAGCTTTGTCGATCGCCTGCACGAGGTTTTTCCGGATCTGCGCCTGATCGCAGAGGACTTGGGCTTCTTGACGGAGGACGTGATCCGCTTGCAGCGTGATTCCGGCTATCCGGGCATGAAGGTGTTTGAATTTGCCTTCGACCCGCGTGAGCCGAGCAATTATCTTCCGCACCGCTATGAAAAGAACTGCATCTGCTACACCGGAACGCATGATAACGAGACGCTGGAGCAGTGGATCGCGAATGCGCCGCAGGAGAATCTGCAATTTGCCTGCGAATATCTGCGGGCGCGTGGCAAAGAGGAGCTTCGCGAGGCGATCATCAGTGCGGGAATGGCGAGCGTGGCGGACACGTTTATCGTGCAAATGCAGGACTATCTTGCGCTCGGAGCATCCGCGCGGATGAACGAGCCGGGAACGCTCAGCGAAAAAAACTGGAGCTGGCGCATGGAGCACGGTGCGGCCGACGAAAAGCTTGCCGCACACATTCTTCGCCTGACGCAGCTTTACGAACGCTAATGCGAATAGAAGAAGCTGAGGAGCGCCGATCTTAATCGACGCTCCTTTTTGATACAATATGAATTATCTGATTAAGGGCCTTTTAATGCCTCGAAGGGCGGGCAAAACGGTCCTTATTCCACGACCGGGAGGATCATATCCTCAATTGCCTGACGGAGCGTGGGGTGCCGGATGACGAAATGAATAACAGGGGCTTTGTTTTTCGACACCATTGCCCATTTGCCCTCGCGGATAACGATGTTGATGTTGCAAAAGCCCTTATCGTTTGTAAAGATCACGTCGTAATGCTCGTTCTGCGCGGCGGCCTCCTCGGTCAGGCGCAGATGCTCGCAGTATTCCTCGTACGTATAGACCAGATCGCGCTCGAAGAACAGCTCCGAGAGCGACAGAGACACCGGTGCGGCGGCAAATTCCCCCGCCGTGAGGCGCGGCAGCTCGTCGCGGACTTCGCCGTGCGCCATGCACTGCGCAAAACGATTCCGCTGCTGTGCGGCAAAGGCAAGGATCGCCTGCTTTTCCTTCGCGGAAATGCTTCGCTTGTCTAAAAACGCGGTCAAAAATGCTTCACTTGCCGTGTAGATGGGCGGCGCACTCAGCAGACCCCGACGCCGCCCGGCAACCTCCGTATCCGTCTGTAAGAAAGCGTCCAACGCGCTGCGCATCGGCTCACGATAGATGTCCATCAGCGGCCTTGCACGGCTGAGAAGGTCCGCCGCCCGCTGCTGATAGTAGGCAAGATCGTTTTTTCCCTTGGTCAGATAGTACATGCCGCCCTCATGATGCCCGGCAATGCACTCACCGGCCAGCGCCGCCGCACCGGAAACCTTCAGAAAGTGGCAGAACACCGTGTTCGGCGCGTCCTTGAGGTAATATGGCGAAATTTGGCCGGTCATATAAAGCGGAATGTGACTCTCCAATCCCAGCATCAGCTCGTTGAATGGGCGGTTGAGGTCGTGGATAATGTTCAGATGCAGGCCCTTTTTCAGCAGCAGCGCCAGCCCGAACATATATTTTTTGGAAAAATCGAGGTCAGTCGCCATATCTTCCATCGGCATATCGCTGTACAGCAGCACCGGACGGTCGGAACGGGACAGGACGGTGGCCTTAAAAAAGTCCAGCTCGCCCTTTTTCATCTCCTCTACGCCGCGATAGACGTGGGAGGAGGGGAGCGAGAAGGGAAGGCTCGGCGTTTTCAGCTCGTCAAAGTGAATGGCGCGGATGTATTCGTTGAGGTCGAAGCTGTCGAGCGCCTGCAAAAACGCCGAAACCGTACCCTCCTGACCGTCCTTGGCACTGTCGGAGGCCGCTCCGCCGGTAAGCCATCGGACCACGGCGGCGTAATAGGCCGCTTCGCCCGCCAAAGCTTCCGTTGGAATACCGATCAGCGCCGCGACGGCGGCGATGCCCTTTTCGTCGTCGAAGCGCCGCACAAGAAACCGCGCCACGTCCGCGCAGAATTTTTCGGGGTCGGCGGGGGAGCGCTGACCGTTGCGCACGCGCGATAAAAACGACGGGTCGTAGCTGATCGCCTTGGAAAGCTCCGCCGTGCTGACCGGCAGAGCACCGAGCAGGCGGTTGAGATTCGCCCGCAGTGCCTCAGCGTCAAACAGGCGCAGGTCGGTGCAGGCAAAAAACGCCTCGCGCAGCGATTCCTCTGCCAAAGGACGGCCCCGCTGTGCGGATACGGCGGCAAGGCCCGCGATCAGTCGCTCCAGATCGTCTCGATTTGGTGTGCGTTCGCCGGAGCGGAAGCGGCTGATCGTCGCGGCGGAAAGCCCGCAGTTCCGTGCCAGCTCCCGTGCCGTGCAGTCGCAGTGTTCCATTTGTGTCGAAAGCGCTTGTGAAAATTTCATGTTGCAGCCTCCCGTGGGGTGGTATTGGTACAAGTATAGCGTATTTTGCGCCGCTTGTACAGGCGTTTCCGAAAAGTCATTGCCGAAACGGAAATTTTTCCCGGAAATCGCGGAGAATATAGTATGATAGCCTTGTAGACTGGTTTGCTCCGCATAGTTACGGTATATTGAGCCGGAGCGGACCAAAATATTTCCGAATTGCAAGGAGGCGCCATGAAAAGAACATTGTTATCTCTGCTGCTCGCCCTTTCGATGCTGCTCTCGCTGCTGCCGGCGGTGAGCGCGGCGGGCATCCCGGGCGAGGAAAAGCTGCCCGACGACACAGGCTACGGCTTTACCTACGCATTCGTCTCACCGACGACCATTGAGATCACCGCTTACTACGGCTATGAGGCGGAGGTCACCGTCCCCTCGACCATCGACGGCTATACCGTCGTGGGCATCCAAAGCTTTCACAACGAGGAGGGCTACAGCTACCCCAATATCTTTGTCCGCAAGGTCGTCCTGCCCGAAACGGTGACATACATCGCAGACGGCGCATTCTACGACAGCGATGATTGGGCTGCGAAGACCCACTTTGAGCTGCAGGAGATCGTCCTGCCGCAGAGCCTGAAAACCATCGGCAAAAATGCGTTTTACCACAACTACTACCTGCAAAAGATCGACATTCCCGCCGGCGTGACGGAGATCGGCAGGGGCGCCTTCGCAAAGTGCCAGAATCTGTCCGACATCACCATCCGCGGCGAGAACACCTTCCTGCACGGCGGCGCGTTCGGCGAGAAGACCGGCTACAGCGTCGGCCCCTTTGCCGGAAAGCTCAGCGAGCTGCACCAGCAGTGGCTGTATGACGACAGCGCCTCGGACTTCTTCATCTGGCAGGGGCAGCTCTTGGACTACAGGGGCACGAGCAAGACCCCGGTCATCCCTGACACCGTGAAGGTCATCGGCGCGTCGGCGTTCTGGCGGTCGGACATCACCGGCGTGACCATTCCGTCGAGCGTCAAGCTGATCGGCGCGTCGGCGTTCTATGAGTGCGCCTCCCTGACCTCTGTGGACATTCCCGGCAGCGTCGAGCGTATTGACAACAGCGCATTTTCCGGCTGCACCGGCATGACCTCCATCACGCTGCACGAGGGCTTGAAGGTCATCGGCGACGGCGGCCTGCGCGAATGCGAAAGCCTGACGAGCCTTGTTCTGCCCGAAGGCCTGACTACGCTGGAGGATACGGCGCTTTATGACTGCACGGGCATCGAAAGCTTCACCTTCCCCAAGTCGCTGACCGATATGGAAGACTCCAGCATCTATACCTCGAAGTGGTATGAGGGGCTTGCCGACGGCACGGAGCTGTACTGCGGCAGCGTGTTCCTCGGCTGCAAGGGGAAAAAATA
>CAKTVW010000041.1 GCA_934630495.1 uncultured Oscillospiraceae bacterium | reverse complement strand
AAGGTAAATGCGCTGAACCTGATGAACGCGCTGATGAATTACTACAACGCCTGCGAGGCCCTGTTCGGCTAAAAAACTAGTAGTTAAAAACCTATCTGCTAAGAATCTATCCGCTAAAACCCCAACGGCCTGCGGCTTAAAAGCCGCAGGCCCAGCAGGACCACTACAACGTTATCCAATGGTGTACCATTGAATAAAATCTATGAAAGGAGAATATGTTATGAAGACTTTTGAGACTCCTGTTGTTGATGTTAAGAAGTTTGACCTGATGGACGTTCTGACTGCATCCAATGAGCAGTCAAGTGAAGAAGAGACTGAAGATACTTTCGTCTATCCCTGCGTCTAATGCAAAGGCGAGTGCGGGTGTCCTTGCGATACCCGCACTTGCTTTTATATCTTGAATGTTACAAAAGGTGAAATATATGAGCAGTTCAATTCAGCGCGATCCTGCAATTAGAGAATTAAAAAAAAGAGCGAGAACCAGTGGCGTGCCGCTTTTCGGAGCATTCGAATTAACAAGTAATTGTAATTTTGACTGCAAAATGTGCTATATCCACAATGGAGATAATCAGCAGTATAACGATTTGAGTTTTGATTCTTTAAAGAAAATCTTTGACGCAGCCTACGAAAAGGGCATGATGTTTGCGCTACTCACCGGCGGGGAATGCTTACTCAGAAAAGATTTTCGTGAAATATATTCTTATTTGCACAATAAGGGAGTCATTTTATCTATAAATACAAATGCATCGCTGATGTCCAATGAGTTAGTTGATTTCCTGCTGTTGAATCGCCCGGAGCGGATTCAGATCTCGCTGTACGGAACTTCGAATGATGCATATGAACGGGTCACCGGCAGAAAAGCCTTTGACAGAGTTGACCACTCCATTTGTATGTTATTGGATGCCGGTCTACCGGTTGAAATAGCCGTTACACCAAGCATCTATATGTATGACGATTTTGCAAACATTTTGGAATATATTAAGGCACGTAAACTTCCATACGATGTTTCTCCGCTTCTGATTACACCGCGCGATGACACCTGCAACACTGCAGAATTGTCCGTTGAACAAAGAATCGAAATACTGAAAATCAAGCGTAAAGTGAGTGGAAAAACGATTGCACCACCGAGAGATACCGCTCCGATGCCGGGATGTCACGATGATTGCGCTGATCCAGTTCTTGGTATGCCGTGTAATGCCGGGACAATTCGATTTGTAATCGATAGCAATGGGTTTATGATCCCGTGCATGTCGATTCCGGAAATCAGAATCAATGCGCTTGAGAATGATTTTGATACTTGTTGGCAGTATATTCGCTCCATGATGAAAAAGGCTGTTCCACCATCAGAATGCGAAAACTGTTTTTATAAATCGAGCTGTGTATATTGTCCGGTCCATCGGTATGATGGGTTGTTCTCGGGTCGCTGTAATAAAGAAATCTGCAAGTTTAATCAGTTAAAATATAAAGCCGGTTTATAGTCCGCTATAATGCTTCGTGAGCCGCCGATTATGCCAATGGATTTCAACTTCTATCGCCGATAGGGCGCTTGCGATGATAACGATATATGTGTTTGCGCTCCGGTCTGCTCTTTTGAGCGTAAGCTGGGCTGAATTAATTTATTTAAAATGCCGAAATTGGCTCTATAACGATAGACAAGGTAGAAATTATAAAGAATTAACTTTATTTTATAGAACAAATGCCGGGAGTAGGAGATGAATCCTGTTCACGGCATTTGTTATAAAACAAAACCGCAAAGGCCTTATAAATCAAGACTTTTGCGGTTTTTGGTGGAGACTAATGGACTCGAACCATCGACCTCCTGCGTGTGAAGCAGGCGCTCTAACCAGCTGAGCTAAGCCTCCGAGTACAATTATTATAGCACAATTCCGGGAAAAAGCAAGTCTTTTTTACAAACAAAGCAAAGAGTTTTTGCAAGTGCGAAAGTACGATATAATTGCTTCGGCGGCCTGCTTGTTTTAAGGCGTACATTGCTTACACGGCGTGTAGCCCTGCGCGAGGAGGTCGTCCCGACTGCCCGTGAAATCCTGTCTGTTTTTTTCGGCGATCTGCTCTGTCGAAGGACAGGACGGAAGATGAAACTTTTTTGAATTGGTATTGAGAACATAGGTCATTTCACCGCCTGCGGCAGCAGCCTGCTGCGTGCTGCTTCCGTTTGCGTAGTCTATCTCGATACCCGGCTGAACGTTGTAGCAGAAGACATTGAAGCAGATGCCGTCCCCGCCGTCTTCAACGGAACAGCCCTCGAGCAAGACGCCGCGCGCGACCAGATCGCTCCCGCCAAAAATCGGCGTTGCCCGATAAAGAACGTGGTTTCCCGTCTCCTTCACATAGTCGGCCACCATGTTTTCAAACGGCAGCATACCCTGCACATTCATGTAGCGCGTTCCCGTGATGAGATTGCGCTCGTTTGCGCTTTCTCCCGTCAACTGATATCCAATCAGATGGCAGCGGTTATAAAGATATTTACCGTCCACGCTGTCGTACTTCACCGTCTGCCAGCCGGTCGGCTTGACGCTGCCGATGGAGCCGCGCGCCTCTGTCGGCATCAGGTCCGTTCCGATGGAAGCGATGCACACGCCGCAGCGGCCGAGACGGTCAAGCTCACTGTAATACTCATAGGACTGCGTTGTGTAATCGTTTTCGGAGTAGTAGGGGACATTGTCATGGATCACTGCGTAGGGGCTGCCGGAGTAGGGCGGGACGGTCGACAGAGAAAAGGAAGCGCTTTCCGTAGGCGCGGGGGAAGCGCAGCCGACGAGAAAAATACATGCCGCTAGGAGAAGCGAGAGAAGCGCAAATACATTCTGTTTTTTCAACGGACATAGACCTCCTTTGTGATCTTATCATGGGACGTTCCGGGGAATAGAACGGAGCTTTCCATGCGGTATTCGCGCATATAGTCTGCGTCGAAGAAAAAATCCGCCGGATAATCCCGATTCCACTTATAGACGATGATCCTTGTGATCGTTTCCTTGCAGGCAGCGACCGAAATGTTTTCAATAAAGCAATAATCGCTATCCTGCGCGGCGGCGAGGGGGTCCTCGCAGACCGTCACGTCGATCTTGGCAGCGGAAAACAGCGCTTCGGAAAACGGCGCGATCAACAGTCTGCCGCTGCCGACTGCGGAACAGATATCCTCGACGACTGCGGCGTCTCTGCTTTGCCGCCGTCCGTTGAACAGCATTCCGTTTGCGTTATCCAGACATACAATGACCGTCATATTCTGTCTGCCCCCTTTCGCTTTCTATATTATAGCAGATTTTTGCGGAGAAGCCCAATGATATTTTTCTGCGCCGAAGCCGCTATTGCAATGTGAGCGGTTTTTGTAGTATAATACAAGCCGGAAGCGGGGAGACAATCTGTATGCCCCGCCGCGATCATTGGGAAAGGAATTACAATGCGATGAATCAAAGAGAATTGAGCGAGCTGCGCCGTCGGTGGAAGCCGGAGAAGAACGCGGTCGGACATATTTATGGCTGTTTTGTCAACAGCGCCCGCGAGATCGTTGCGGAGCTGGACGAGTCGCTGGGGCTGATGCAGCAGCAGGAAGCGGAAAAGTATCTGGAGCTTTTGCGAAAGGCGCTGTCCGGAACGCAGGATAAGAACCTGATCGACATCGTTTTTTCCACGCAGCAGGTCATGCACGGCGAGGAGCATCGCCTCCTGTCGGACCTGCGTAACAGCGAGCTGAAGGATGCAGAGCTTCGCAGGACCTTTTACAGCAAGGTCGTTTCTACGCTGGACATGGGCGACACGAATTATCTGCTCCTCCTTGCAAACGATCACTACGATGTTCCGCACCGCGGCAAGGACGATCTGGCGCAGGAGGACGCGTCCGAGGAGGTCTTTTCCTACCTTGTCTGCGCCGTCTGCCCGGTCAAGGCAGGAAAGCCGGAGCTGGGCTATTTTGCGGGCGACAACGAATTTCGCTGCACTGCGGGCCAGACGGTGTCTGCACCGGAGCTGGGCTTTTTGTTCCCGACCTTTGACGACCGCTGCACCAACCTCTACAACGCTCTGTTTTATTCGCGGAAGCCTGAGCAGCTCCATGAGGAATTTATCGAGGCGGTTTTCCATACGGACCCGCCGATGTCCGCACCGGAGCAGCGCGAGGCTTTCGAGTCCGCGCTGACGGAGGCGCTGGGGGAGGAGTGCAGCCTTAACGTCGTGCAGAGCGTGCATGAGCGCCTGACCGCGCGCATCGAGGAGCACAAGGAGCGCAAGGACCCGGAGCCGCTGACCGTTACCTCCGGCGAGGTCAGCACGATGCTCCACGACTGCGAGGTGCCCGAAGAACGGGTACAGGCGTTCGAGAGGTCCTGCGAGGAGCGGTTCGGTAAGAATACGGCGTTAAATCCCGCCGTTTTGATCGATCCGAAACGGGTGCAGATCACGAGCGGGAGGATATCCCTGTCGGTCGACCCGGAGTACAGTCACATGCTGGAGACCAGAGTGATGAACGGGCGAAAGGTCCTGATCGTCCCGCTGGAGGAGGACTTGGAGTTTAACGGCCTGCCCGTCGGTATTACGGCGGAATAATCCCGATGTGCGCAGTGCCGCCGCCAAACGTCGGCACTGCGGAGAATTTCAGCATATCGTCTCAGGGCCTGAGGCGGATATATTTCGGCCTGCACTGCCGGAATATAGGGAATCTCTGAATAAATCGCCTGCGGCCGTCGTCGGATCTTTTTCGTCGGCTTTTCGGTTTGAAAAACTTGAAATACACAAAGTATTCCTGCGCTTTTCAAATCTCAACCCGCCAAAAAATCTCTCGACGTCCGCTCTTGTCGATTTAATCAGAGCTTCCATAGGATAAATCATAGAAAAAGGAGCTACCGAAATGCGGCAAAAGTACTCTCGCGAAGCGCTGCTTCATTTCCACGGCAGACCGCCGCTGGGCGCGGCGCTTTCTCTTGCGCTGGAACACCTTGTTGCGATGATCGTCGGCTGCGTTACGCCCGCGATCATCATTGCGGAGGCGGCGGGGCTTGCCTACGCCGACCGCGTGCTGCTGATCCAGACGTCGCTGGTCATGTCGGCGGTGTCCACGCTGATCCAGCTTTTTCCGATCGGTAAGCATTTCGGCGCTGGCCTGCCGATCATCCTCGGCGTCAGCTTTGCCTATCTTCCCAGTATGCAGGCCATTGCGCAGGCGGGCGGCGGCATTGCGGCGATCGCGGGCGCGATGCTGGTCGGCGGACTGGTCGCGGTGCTGGTCGGTATTTTTGCCAAGCCGATCCGTCGGCTTTTCCCGCCGGTCATTACGGGCACGGTCGTCTTTACCATCGGCCTTTCTCTTTATCCGACGGCGATCAACTACATGGCGGGCGGCACGGCCAACACGGCGGCTGTCGTTGCGGAAAAGGGCCTGACGTCGGCGCTGGTCTACGGCTCGTGGCAGAATTGGCTGATCGCGGGGATCACGCTTGCGGCGGTCATGGCCCTGAACTATCACGGAAAGGGCATCTGCAAGCTGGCCTCCGTCCTCATCGGCATGGCGTTCGGCTATCTGGTCGCGCTCTGCTTCGGCATGGTGGATTTTTCGGGAATTGCCGATGCTGCGTGGTTCTCTCTGCCGAAGCCGCTGCATTTCGGCGTGCGCTTCGAGCCTTCGGGCTGTATCGCCCTCGGACTGCTGTTTGCAATCAATTCCATTCAGGCGATCGGTGACTTTTCGGCCGTTACGGTGGGTGCTATGGGGCGTGAGCCGACGGACAACGAGCTTCAGGGCGGCATTCTTGCCTACGGCGTCGGCAACATCCTTACGGCGCTGCTCGGCGGCCTTCCCACGGCGACCTATTCGCAGAACGTCGGCATCACCACGACCAACAAGGTCGTCAATCGGACTGTGTTCACCCTGACGAGCGCGTTTCTGCTGCTGGCGGGCGTGTCACCGAAATTCGCGGCGGTCCTCACGACCATTCCGCAATGTGTTTTGGGCGGTGCGACAGTGACGGTGTTCTCGACGATCGCAATGACGGGCATGAAGCTCATTGCTTCGCAGGGGCTGACGGCGCGCAATACGACGATCGTCGGCCTTTCGGCGGCGCTCGGTGTGGGCGTTTCGCAGGCCGGTTCGGCGCTTTCGCAGTTCCCGGAGGAGGTCACGATGATCCTCGGCAAATCGCCCGTTGTGATCGCTACGATCATGGCGGTCCTGCTGAACCTGATCCTCCCAAGAGAGACAAAATGATTTGAGCATTTACAACCCCGGGAGAAGCCGCATGGATCGCGGCTTCTCCCGGGTTTATCGGTTTTACCTGATTGGCTTATTATTTCCGTTCGGAAACATAGTTTTCAAAGCCGACGTCGGCGTTTAACAATTCGTCGCCCCCAAGACGGAGCGCAACGATCGGGAAGACATAGCCGTCTCCGTAGTACTTCGGGGCGGACACAAACGTTACGTTCGTCCCGATGGTCAGCTTTTCGTCAATACCGTTTTCACGCACGATTTTTAGATTGTCTCCGGTGATCTTGAAGCATGTATCGTCAAATGCGGGCGATAAGTCCGAAAAGCCGATGTAAAGCGTTGTGAAATTTTCGTCATAGTTCAGGAAGTCGACGGTCCCGCTTGCGGATATGTAGTTGTCTCGGTTTGCGTAGTATTCATCCATGGCACGGTCCTTACACGAGCATAAGAAGATGATGGGGAGGACCGTGAGCAGCGCTGCAAGAATGATATTGGATATTCGGTTTCGTTGCATGGGAGATACCTTCCTTTCATTTCATATCGGTCGTATGTTGATGTGACTCGGCGGGAATATTGACTTTAATCTCCTTTACGGTGTGCTAAGGCTCCTGCGTGCGGTCTTCCGTCGGCTGTTCTGTCGGTTCCTCGGTCGGTTCGGTCGGCTCGGCGGAGTGTTCGGTCGATTCGGTCTCGGAGGTCGGTTCCGTCGGGTCGGGCGGCTGCGGCGGCTCCTCTGCCGAAGGAGTCGCGGGGTAGTCGTCCTCCGGCCATGCATAATCCTCGTCCTTCAGCTGTTCGCTCGTCAGCAGCGTAAGCTCGCGCATGTCCCGCTCAACGCTGCGCATCAGGTCGACATAGTAGTATTCGCCGTCGATGCACAGCAGATTCCAGTAGTGCGAGGCGCCGCCGCGCGTGCCGGTGACGATGCGGCATTCCAGACCTGCGGCCGCGCATTCTGCATAGACCACGGAGGCGAACGAGAGACTGTGCGCCGCACCCTCACAGAGGAGACGGTACGCGGGCATAGAGGGCGTTTCGGCCTCGATCTCATAGCGGAAGCGGGAGGTCAGGAAGCGGTGCAGGAGCGCCGCGCGTTCGTTATCGGTTTTTCCGGTGCAGACATAGGCGGTGGCGGAGGAGAGAATGGTGTTGACCGACGAAAGCATGGTGCGCATACGGTCGCGGCTTTCCGGATAGCTGAAATGCAGCTCCAGAATGCGCGTGGCGCCCTCTCGGGGATACAGCTCCGCCGAGATCTCGGGGATCGCAAGGATCAGCTCCGGGTGCTCAAGGCAATAATCGCGGATGTCAGCCTCAAAATCGGTCTGCTGATAGTCGCGGATGCGCAGTGTCAGCGCGGTATCGGAATTAACAAGCGCCTGCTGGATCTTTCGCAATGCCGCGCTGTTGTTGCTGACGGTAACAATGGAGCCGATCTCAGCGGCGGAGCGGCGAAACACGATCGAGACCTCGATTCGTCCCGCGCGCACGCTCCCGGTTAGCTCCGCGTCGGCGTAGTCCACGGCGTAAGCGCCGATCGGGTCCTCCGAGGTGGCGTAATCAAGAATTTCCGACAGATCCGAAGAGACGTCTCCGTCGTAATCCCGCACGAGAAGGATGCCACGTTCGGTCCAGTTGCGGATCAGGGACAGCACCGCACCGCGAAGCTCGTTTCGATTCGTGACCAGCGGCGTTTCCTCCTCCTGCGTTTCGGAGGCGGGAACGGACTGCTCGACATGCGGCGTGACCGAGAGGTACTCGTTTTTGACCCAAGTGCTGCAGCCGGAAATGCCGAGCGTCAGTGCGACCAAAAGCAGGATCGCGATACCTCGCTTCATTCCTGCGCCTCCTTTCTCTTAATTAAAATCATTCATTCTGAGCGGGCTTTTTTCTTTTACGCGCTTTATGCTTTCGGCAAATTTCGGCGTTAAAGCTCGTTGCGGTCGTAGCGCTTAAAGCCGTCTCCGAGAACCTGATGCGCGTCCTGTAAAATGATGAACGCATTGGGGTCAATCGTCATGACCAGCTCCTTGAGCTGGGCGAGCTGCTTGCGCTTGACGGCGCTGAGAAGAACATATTTGTCGCTGCGCTTATAAAAGCCCTGTCCCTGCAGCAGCGTGACGCCGCGGTCAAGCTGACTGTCAATGGCAACGGCGATCTCCTCGTATTTGTCGGAAATAATCAGGGCGACCTTGGCGTAGTCCAGCCCGTAGACGACCTTGTCCAGCACGACGGAGGACAAAAACAGCGTGATCGCGGAATAGAGCGTGTTATTGAACTCGCGGTAGACGATGCCGGTCGCCACGGCGGTGCAGAGGTCCATGGCAAGCAAGATCTTACCGATGGGGAAATTGCGGAATTTGAGCTTCAGCAGCCGTGCTACGATATCCACGCCGCCCGTAGACGCGCCGCCGATAAATACGATGCCCAGACCGCCGCCGATCATGATGCCGCCGAAGATACAGGCCACGAGCGGGTCGACGACGGGGATCGGAAGGATGCGGGCGAAGAGGTCGAAGCAGACGGACGAAACGGCCATACCCAGCATCGAGCCGAAGAAGAAATACTTGCCGATCTGCCGATAGCCGAAGAAAAACAGCGGGATGTTGATGACGGCGCTGAGGATGCCGACGGTCAGCCATTTGCTCTTGGTGGCGTAGACGATCAGCATGGCGATGCCGGAAACGCCGCCGCAGTTGATGCCCGCAGGCTCCAGAAACAGGTCGAAGCCCAGCGCAAACAGAGCGCTGCCGAGGACGACCATCAGGAGATTCCGAATCAGCTCTTTTTTTGTAAATTTCATGGCACTACAGCTCCATTGTGATTTGTTTTTCCTCCGCGTCCTCTTCCTTGAGCATGGCGCCGGCGGCCGGGATGGTGCGGGTGCGGTACCGCGCGGCGTTGACGATGCCGCTCTGCTCGAGCAGACAGGCGCGGTGCAGAAGCGCCTTGCGCTTTAAGGTCAGCACGGCGACGCCCTGCGTCGAGCGCGTCGTCTTGGCGGCAAGCTGTGCCGTTGAGAAAATGAGCGCGCGGCCTTCCGTAGAATACACAACGACCTGCTTGTCCTCGTGGAGCAGGAACACCGCCTTGAGCGGGCTTTTGTCGCTGTAAGCGCCCGTGAGCTTGCGGCGGTTGGACTTGGTCTGATAGGCGGACAGCTCGACCTTTGCGGCCTTGCCGTTTTCAAAAAGGAAAAGCACGCTGCCCGAATAGTCGCCGGGGAAGCAGACCTGCAGCACGTTTTCGCCGTCGTCAAAGCCGAGCTTGGCGGGCAGATAGTCGCCCAAAACCGACGCCTTGCTGTCGTCAAAGTCGGCGCAGCGGGCCTTATAGACCTGATATTTGTCGGTAAATACCAGAAGCTCTGCGGCGTTGGTCGTTTCGCAGGTGGTCTTGAGCGCGTCGCCCTCCTTGAAGCGCTGCTCGCCGGACATGCGGAGCGACTGCGCCGTGATCTTCTTAAAATAGCCCTCGCGGGAGACAAAGACCGTCACAGGATAGTCCGGGACCGGATCTTCCTCGTCGGGTTCCGCCTCGGCGGCATCGTAGACGATAACGGTCCTGCGCTCCTTGCCGTATTTCTCGGCAATGGCATCCAGCTCCTTGACGATCAGGGCGCGGAGCTTGCGCTCACTTTTCAGTGTTTCCTCCAGCGCGGCGATCTCATTCTCCAGCGTGTCGACCTCCTGCGTGCGCTTGAGGATGTATTCCTTGTTGATGTTGCGCAGCTTGATCTCCGCGACAAATTCTGCCTGAATTTTGTCGATCCCAAAGCCGATCATCAGATTCGGCACGACCTCCGCGTCGGAATCCGTTTCGCGGATGATGCGGATGGCCTTGTCGATGTCGAGCAGGATGCGCTTCAGGCCCTTGAGCAGATGCAGCTTTTCCGCTTTTTTCTGCTTCTGGTAGAACAGGCGGCGGCGGACACATTCGGTGCGCCATGCCGTCCACTCCTCGATGATCTCGCGGACGCCCAGCACGCGTGGCATCCCGGCAATCAGCAGATTGAAATTGCAGCCGAAGGAGTCCATGAGCGGCGTGGAGCGCATCAGCTTCTGCATCAGCTTGTCCGGGTCGACGCCGCGCTTGAGGTCGATGGCGAGCTTCAGACCGGACAGGTCCGTCTCGTCGCGCATATCGGCGATCTCGCGGACTTTCCCGGCCTTAATCAGCTCGGACACCTTGTCGATGATGGCCTCGGTCGTGGTCGTATAGGGAATTTCGTAAATCTCGATGAGGTTGTTTTCCTTGACGTAGCGCCAGCGTGCGCGCAGCTTGACGCTGCCGCGGCCGGTGCGGTAGATCTCCGCCATTTCCGCGGCATTGTATAGAATTTCGCCGCCGGTGGAAAAGTCCGGCGCGGGCATGTATTCAAACAGGTCGCAGTTGGGGTCTTTGATCCATGCAGCAGTCGCCTTACAGACCTCGCGCAGATTGAAGGAGCAGATATTGCTCGCCATGCCGACCGCAATGCCCATATTGGCGGAAACGAGCACGTTCGGGAACGCGGTCGGGAGCAGCGTCGGCTCAAGCATGGTGTTGTCATAGTTGTCGACAAAATCAACTGTCTCGCTGTCGATCTCGCGGAAAATCTCGGCGCAGATCGGCTCGAGCTTGGCCTCGGTGTAACGCGAAGCCGCGTAGGCCATGTCACGGGAATAGACCTTGCCGAAGTTGCCCTTGGAGTCGACAAAGGGCACAAGCAGCGATTCGTTTCCCCGCGCAAGGCGCACCATCGTTTCATAGATCGCCGCGTCGCCGTGGGGGTTGAGGCGCATGGTCTGGCCGACGATATTTGCGGATTTTGTGCGCCCGCCGGTCAGCAGTCCCATTTTATACATGGTATACAGCAGCTTGCGGTGAGACGGCTTGAAGCCGTCAATCTCCGGGATGGCGCGCGAAACGATGACGCTCATCGCGTAGGGCATGTAGTTGACCGTGAGCGTATCGGTGATGGGCTGCTCCAAAACCTCGGCGTGCAGACCCTTGACGCGGCTCGTGTCGATATTCTTTTTTAATTCGGGTTCTTTTTTCTTTCGTGCCATAATCTATCGCTCCATCAGGAAATATCCGCAAGGTCGAGGTACTGGCTGCCGTTTTCCGCAATATAATCCTTGCGCCCGGCAAGATTGTCGCCCAGCAGCAGATCGAAATACAGCGCGGTCTTTTCCGCGTCCTCGGGCACGACCTTGATCAGCCGCCGTGTCTCGGGGTTCATGGTCGTCATCCACATCATTTCCGGCTCGTTCTCGCCCAAGCCCTTGGAGCGCGCCACGGTGTATTTCTTTCCCTCCAGCTTGCGCAGGATGTCGGCCTTCTCCGCCTCGCTGTAGGCAAACCAGGTATTGTCCTTCGTATTGATCTCAAAAAGCGGCGTTTCCGCGATATAGACGCATCCCTCGCGGATAAGCGTCGGCACGAGCCGATAAAGCATGGTGAGGATCAGCGTACGGATCTGGTAGCCATCAAAATCCGCATCGGTGCAGATGACGATCTTGTTCCAGCGCAGGCTCGCCAGATCAAATTCAGCCAGATCCTTGACGCGCTTGTCGTGGACCTCCACGCCGCAGCCCATGACCCGCAGCAGATCGGTGATGATCTCGCTTTTAAAGATGCGGCCGTAATCCGCCTTCAGGCAGTTGAGAATTTTGCCGCGCACCGGCATGATGCCCTGAAACTCTGCGTCGCGGGACAGCTTGACGCTGCCCATGGCGCTGTCGCCCTCGACGATATACAGCTCGCGTTTGGACGCGTCGCGGCTGCGGCAGTCGACGAATTTCTGCACGCGGTTGGAAATGTCAAGATTGCCGCTGAGCTTCTTTTTTACCGTGATACGCGCGCGCTCGGCCGTCTCGCGGCTGCGCTTGTTGACGAGCACCTGGTCGGCGATCTTGTCCGCTTCGGCTTTGTTCTCGATAAAGTAGACCTGCAGACGGCTGCGGAAAAATTCCGTCATCGCTTCCTGTATAAACTTGTTGTTAATGGATTTTTTCGTCTGGTTTTCGTAGGAGGTCTGCGTGGAGAAGCAGTTTGTCACCAGTACCAGACAGTCCGCGACATCCTGAAAGGTGATCTTCGACTCGTTTTTGGTATATTTTCCGCTCTGCTTGAGATAGTTGTCGATGGCATAGACGAAGCCGTTCCGCACGGCCTTGTCCGGTGCGCCGCCGTGCTCCAGCCACGAGGAATTGTGGTAGTATTCCAGCCTGCTCAGGTTTCTGGAGAAGCAGACGGCGGCGGTGAGCTTGACCTTATATTCCGGCTTGTCGGCACGGTCGCGGCCCTTGCGCTCGGCTTCCCAGTATTGCGGCATGGTAAAGGAGTTGCCCTCCGTCAGCTCGTTGATGTAGTCAAGGATCCCGTGCTCGTAACAAAATTCCGTCGTCTCGAATTTGCTGCCGACCTGATTGCGGAATCGGAAGGTCACGCCCGCGTTCACCACGGCCTGCCGTTTGATGGTGTCCAGATAATAGTCCTCGGGGATATCGATATCGGTAAAGACCTCCAGATCGGGCTTCCAGTGGAACAGGGAGCCTGTTTTTTTGCGGTCGGCAGGCTCTCTGTTCAGCTTGCCGACGATCTTGCCCTTTTCAAAGTGGAGGGTATATTTAAAACCGTCGCGATAGATACGGGCGTCGAAATATTCCGAAGCATACTGCGTGGCGCAGGAGCCGAGGCCGTTCAGACCGAGGCTGTATTCGTAGCTGTCGCCCTCGAGGTTGTTGTATTTACCGCCTGCGTACATTTCGCAGAATACCAGCTCCCAGTTATAGCGCTGCTCTTTTTCGTTCCAGTCCACCGGACAGCCGCGCCCGAAGTCCTCGACCTCGATGCTCTTATCGGCATAGCGCGTAACAATGATAAGATCGCCGTGACCCGCGCGCGCCTCGTCAATGGCGTTGGAGAGGATCTCGAAGACGGCGTGTTCACAGCCGGTCAGATCGTCCGAGCCGAAAATGACCGCCGGTCGCTTCCGAACGCGGTCGGCTCCTTTCAGTGCGCTGATGCTCTCGTTTCCGTATGCTTGCTCCTTTGTCATAGCTTTCCCTCACACATCTTGTGTATCTTTTCGCATAATTAGCCACTATATATAGATAGTATATCCCGATTTCCGAAAAAAGTCAAGACAGACCGAAACACGACATTTTTCCCGACGGTACTTGTAATTCCCCGCGCAATGAGATAAAATGGAGAAAAAAGACAGGAGGACAGAAATGAGCGAGGAGCCGAAGAAAAGACCCCGTAAGCACCGCGTAACGGAGCGCGCGATGCGCAGGACGCTTGTGATCTTATTTACGCTTTTGGTGATCGCCGTTACGGCGGTCGTGATCTATGCCATGAAGCTTGGACCGTGGACGCCGGAGCAGGATTACGGAAAGGTCGTCCGCACGACGCAGCCTGCGTCCGAACCGACGACGCTCGGACAGACCGAGGCCGTTCCCGAGACGGTAGAGCCTACGGAGCATGTGCTTTCGGAGGAGGAACGCAGGGTGCAGGCGCTTCTGGAGACAATGACGACGGAGCAGAAGGTCTATCAGATGATCTTTACCACGCCCGACGCCCTGACGGGGCAGTACCCCGCGACGGTGGCGGGCGCGATGACGGAGGAGGCACTGGCAAGTAAGCCCGTCGGCGGACTGGCCTATTTCAGCGACAATATCCTTACGGCCGAACAGATCACGCAGATGGTCGCAAATTCGCAGAGCTATTCCGAGATCCCGCTGATGATCTGCGTTGACGAGGAGGGCGGCCGTGTGTCGCGCCTGAGCGGCGTCGGACTGACGAATTATTACGATCCTATGGCGACCTACGGCGCGTCCGGCAATGCCGAGGAGGTTCGTCGGATCGGACAGGAGCTGGGACAGGCACTGAGCAGTGCGGGTTTCAATCTGGATTTTGCGCCGGTTGCCGACGTTGTGACCGAGCCGCTCAATACCGAGATCGGCGATCGCTCCTTTAGCTCCGATCCCGAGACGGCGGCGAAGATGGTCGCCGAAATGGTCAGAGGCTTGCAGGAAAACGGGACCGTTTCCTGCCTGAAGCATTTCCCGGGACATGGAAGCACCAAGGCCGATTCCCATGAAGACCGCACCGTTTCCGAGCGGACGCTTGAAGAACTGCGTCAGACGGAGTTGCTGCCGTTTGAGGCGGGCATTGAGGCGGGAGCCGGGATAGTCATGGTCTCGCACATGTCGCTTCCCGCAGTCAACGGCGACGATACGCCGTGCGACCTGTCGGAAAAGGTCGTTACCGGGCTGCTGCGGCAGGAGCTTGGCTTTACGGGCGTTATCATCACGGACTCGCACGAGATGGGCGCGATCACGCGTTACTATTCGTGCGGTGAGGCAGCGCTTGCGGCGGTCAGGTCGGGATGCGACGTCGTTCTGATGCCCACTGACCCCGAGGCGGCCGCACAGGCGCTTTTACAGGCCGTCGCGGACGGAACGCTCTCGGAGGCCCGCATCAACGAAAGCGTCCTGCGAATCCTGACCCTGAAATACCAATACGGCATTCTGGAATAATGAGGCACAAGCAGGAGCGCCCGTCGCTCCTGCTCAGACTGTCAAAAAAGTCCGGAATCGTCAAAATCGGCTAACTTTTTAACAGATTTTTACCATCTGAGTTTTGATTCAAAAAAACGAGATATTCCGAACTGTATAATGCGAAATCTGCTTGCTTTGCAAGGATTTTGACTTACTGCGCAACTCACGCCCTACCGTACCCACGTACGCCGACGGGCGTGAGTTGCTTGTCTTCCGAACTTTTTGCAGTCTGTCAGCGTGTCGAAAAGAGTTTTTCGACACGCTGAGCAGGAGCGCCCGTCGCTCCTGCTTTTTTGTAAAACCGATAAAATTCGATATTTTGCGCGATTTTACACAGATTTTACAAAACGTGGGTGACGGATTTGACATTCCTTCGATATCATTCCCTTGTACTCTGGCGGAATGCCGCACGGTATGGAAAGGATGAACATCGATGGACATATTTAACGTGCTGACGCTGATCGGCGGCCTGTGCCTGTTCCTGTTCGGTATGGACCTGATGGGTGGCGCATTGGAGCGCCGCGCGGGCAACAAGCTCCGCTCTTTGATCGGGATAATGACCGGTCGGGGCTTTATGGGCTTCCTGACGGGCCTCGGCGTTACAGCGATCATTCAAAGCTCCTCGGCGACGACAGTCATGGTCGTCGGCTTCGTCAATTCCGGCATCATGACGCTCCGTCAGGCGATCAACGTAATTATGGGCGCAAATGTCGGCACGACCGTTACGGCGTGGCTGCTGAGCCTTGCGGGGATCGACAGCGGCAGCGTCTGGATCAATCTGCTGAAGCCCTCGTCGTTTACGCCGATCCTTGCGCTGATCGGCATTGTGCTGTATCTGTTCTGCAAAAAGGACGACCATAAACGGGACACGGGCATGGTACTGCTGGGTTTTGCAACGCTGATGTTCGGCATGGAGACCATGAGCGGCGCGGTCGCGGGGCTGAAAAATGTTCCTGCCTTTGCCAATCTGTTCCTGATGTTTAAGAATCCGATCCTCGGCGTGTTGGCGGGCGCCGTGCTGACGGCGATCATTCAGTCCAGCTCGGCTTCGGTCGGCATTTTGCAGGCGCTGACGGTCACCGGACAGGTCAGCTACGCGGCCGCAATACCGATCATCATGGGTCAGAATATCGGCACCTGCGTGACGGCGCTGATCGCGTCGGTCGGTACGAATAAGAACGCAAAGCGTGCCGCCGTCGTGCACCTGATGTTCAATGTCATCGGCGTTGTGATCCTGCTGTCGGTATTCTGCATCGTCAAAGCGGTTTTCGCGCCTGCGATCCTGAATGAACAGGCGTCGATGTACGGTATCGCGATCGCACATTCGGTTTTCAACATTCTCTGCACGGCGTTCCTGCTGCCTGCGGGCAATCTGCTGGAAAAGCTCGCGATCAAGCTTGTTCCCGACGGACGCCGCAAGGAAGCTACCGTCGAGCTGGACGAGCGTCTGCTTGCAACGCCGTCGCTTGCGCTGCTGAGAAGCCGCAATGTGGCGCTGGAAATGGCGCACTGCTCCGTTCAGGCCATGCAAAACGCGCTGCTTTCGGTGACGGATTACCGCCCGGAGCTTGCGCAGAGCATTCGCCGCGACGAGGACCGATGCGACCGCTACGAGGATATGCTCGGCACCTATCTCGTCCGCGTCAGCTCCCAGAAGCTCAGCGAATCGGAGAGCTGCGAGGCGACGGAGCTTTTGAAGGTGATCGGCGACTTTGAGCGCATTTCCGACCACGCCGTCAACATTCTCGAGTCGGCGGAGGAGCTGCGGGATAAGGGATTGTCCTTCTCCGAGACGGCCCTGAACGAATACCGCGTGCTGGCGGCTGCCATCAATGAGATCATGGAGCTGTCACTGCGGGCGTTTGAAAGCGGCGACGCGGATCCTGCGGCCGAGGTCGAGCCGCTGGAGCAGGTGATCGACAGTCTGAAGGAGCGTATGCGCACCAGCCATATTCTGCGAATGCAGCAGGGGAATTGCAGCATTGCGGCGGGCTTCGTTTGGGCCGATCTGCTGACAAATCTGGAGCGTTGCTCGGACCACTGCTCGAACATTGCGGGCTGCGTGATCGATATTGCACAGCGAAATCTGAATCTGCACGAAACGCTCCGCACGGTCAAGTACGGCGACGAGGAGTTCCGCCGCGAGTACCGCCGCTATGAGCGTAAATATGCCCTGCCCGAAGCGTCGGAGCAATAATAAGGAAAAACGCCGTTTCGCGGAAAAGCGAAACGGCGTTTCAGACTTTCAAAAACCTCATGCTTTCTTTCACGGAAAGCATGAGGTTCCTTTTTTATACCAAAAACCGGAGCGTTTTTGTGGTTTTTTGACAGTCTGACAAGGCCCGCCGACTTGGCGGGCCTTGTGTACTCTATGTAGTTTTACAGCGAGGGGGTCTCAGTTTCTGTCTCCGTCTGTTCTTTTTCCCCGCGCAGGACATGGACATCCTCGATGAGTTGTCCGAAACCGTACATTACGAACGACGAGATCAGCATGACTACAGCGCCGCCCAAGGATGCCCATGCTATTTCAAGCGTGCGATCCTCCGGAATGAACACCAAGAACATGATTGCGCCTACGGTAAAGAACAGCCAACCGAACACTGCCGAGATCACCTTGATCGTTTTTCCAACATTTTTGTACATACTATGTTATCCTCCTTCTTTTTATGTTGGCCACTAACATTATAGCCCGAATACGGGCTATTGTCAATAGTCGGACAACAAATTACGATGTTTTTGTGATCACACAGAAGGGAGCGACAGAAATGATTGTATTTGACCGACTTTGGAAAACGATGGGAGAGCACGGTATTTCGCAATACAAGCTGATACAGCAATATGGCTTCAGCAGCGGCCAGTTGGACCGATTGCGCAAGAACGGAAATATCAGCACCTATACGCTCAATGAGCTTTGCAAAATTCTGCATTGTAATATCAGCGAAATTGCCGAGTATGTTGAAGACGAGGAATAGCAGAAAGTGATCCGCCGAGGGCGGATCACTTCTAGGCCGCAAGCTGCGGCAATAACAATTGGGAAAAGCGTCTCTGCCGGTAAGACAGCGAAATTCAATTTTCTTGGAACAGGCATGATTTCAGTCATGCCTGTTCCGCGTTTAGCAGTTCATCCACGAGAATGCAGACCATCAGGTCGTATTCGATATGTACCTTATTTTGTTCAGCAGTTTCTCTGTCTCTGCGTCTTATTTCTCCAATCTAAAGGTCAGACCGTCATATTTTCCGCCGTTGACCTCGCGTATGCCTACGTTACGATTGCACTCCACAAAGCCGAGCTTTTCGGCACAGCGGATCATGCGAACATTGCCCGACCAAGTTTGCGTGTAAATCTCGTCCTCGCCGTTTTCAAAATAGTAATTGATAAAGGCGCGCAGAGCGTTTGAACCGAGCCGCTTTCCCCACAAATTGGGTTCGCATATATCAACGCCGATCGCACGATGGACGGTTTGACCGTCCTCGATTTTTCCTATCCATTCGTAATTCTCGTCAATGCGGTAGGAGCTTACCCAGCCGATATGCCTGCCGTTCCATTCGATCTCAAGCTTCCACCGAAGAACATCGTCGGGACGATTTTTGACGGACGCATAGTATTCCGTCCAAGATTTACGTTCGCTTTCTTCGTCGGTATCTTCCTTTTCCCATGGGGCATCCCAGTTTTCCCATTCGCGCTCCACGGTGAACCAACGAACATTGTCCTCAATGTCGGATTCTATCATATCCCGAAGGATGATGTTTTCAAATTCGATTCTCATAATTATTAATCCAAAGCCTTGTATTCGGCTGCGCTCTCCCGTCAGTACACCCAGATCGCGGGGAGCGCGGCGCAGGTAAGGCCGAGCTTGCGCTGAAGATGCAGGGAAGCCTCGTTGCCGTCGATCACATGGCAGTAGGGGACCCAGCCGCGCTGCAAATGCACGTCGATCAGGTGTGCTTCCAGCGCATAGCCGTAGCCCTTATGCCGGTACTCCGGCAGGACCTCGAGCATTCCCATGCTGCCCTCCGGATGCAGACCGATAAAGCCGGCAAGCCGATCGTTCTCGTACAATCCCCAGATCTGCGCGGTGTCAACGCAATAAGAAAAATAACCCTGTGCGTTGTCGAGCAAATGATAGTGCGCGGCGGCAAGCGGGATGTCGCGCCGCTCCAGAATGCGGATGTCATACTGCGGATATTTCGGCGGCACGGGAAGCGTGTACGCCCACTGCGAGCAGGGATTTCCGCCGCGAAAGCCAAAACGGGCCGAGACGGCCTCTGCGGCGCTTTTGCTTTTAACGGCGGCCATTTCACATTCCGAAATATGCAGCTTGTCAAGGATGCGGCAGAACTGTTCTCCGTCCAAGACGTCGCTGTAGATCGCGCTTTCATCGCCCTGCCGCAGAATGCGGCCCTCCGGGCCTTCATAAAGAACGTGTGCTCCTGTGCGTCGAAGCTGCTCGTCCAGATCGATGCGGTCAATATTCATGTATTCCATCTCCTATGTATGCCGCAGTGCACAGGTCAGCGGCCTGTCTGCGGCGGTTGTTGTTATTTAGGGAATCTCTGAATAAATCGCCTGCGGCCGTCGTCGGATCTTTTTCGTCGGCTTTTCGGTTTGAAAAACT